>JALFOM010000022.1 GCA_022782265.1 Clostridiales bacterium
AACACTGGATAGCAAACTGGCCACTGTGGATTCTGCAAAGTACGACCGCATTATGCGTGTGGTTGATATTATGCTGGAAGAAACCTGACAGCCTGGACTGGGAAAAATGTTCCTGGTTCCAGGCTGTTTTTATAGCATGTGATTAGATGGTCCGTTTCTTACTGCCCCGCTCGGACAGCATTGCCTGATAAGCTCCAACCATTGGCGTCTCAGTGCAGAATAACTTTCGTGTTGCGCTTGCTTGCGCTCTGTCAGCTTCGCTGTTGAGTGACCGCTCGCTTGAATGTCAGCCAATCGTATTGAATCTTGTCCAAAATCTTTGAGCAATAACCAAAATGGCCAGAGGCAATCCGCCTCTGGCCTTATCATATTAGGGACTATCCGGGCAATGGACATAGAGCCGGTTATTTGTTTGTTTGAACAGCGCCGACATTGTTTTCTCGACGACCAGGTGCTTGTCAAATTCCTGCAGCATTTTCTCGTGCGCGGCCAGACCCATGGCCTGCCGTTCGGCGGGAGAGGTCTCCGCCATCCGGGCCATCTGTTCATACAGGCTGGCGCAATCCCGCGCTTTACAGAGAAGGCCGGTTTTCCCATCCTCCACCGCCTCACGGCAGCCGGGGATATCGCTGGTGATCACCGGTCTGCCTGTGGCGGCAGCTTCCAGCAGCACATTGCTCATGCCCTCGTGGTAGCTGGGCAGCACCACGCAGTCTGCGGCGGCGTAATAGGGCGCGGGGTCGCTCTGAAAGCCGTGATACTCGGCAATCCCCTCCGCCACCAGCTGATCCACCTGGGCCTTATAGCCCTCGTCGTCAAAGAAACCGACAATATCAAGAACCATGCCTGCACCGAACTTTTCGCGGAGCCTCCGCATGGCGGCAAACAGCTCGTCCATGCCTTTCTCTTTCATGATCCGGCCCAGATACAGAAAGTGTATCGCTTTGTTTTCGGGGTAAGGGACGTAGGAATAACGCTCCAGATTGATGCCGGCTCCAGGGAGGACGGTTTCTTTTTCTGCGGAAAGTATTCCCCGGCGGCAAAATTCTTCCGCGTTTTCCCTGTTTTCAAAAAAGACCGTCCGGGCTTTTCCCAAAGCCAGTTTATACAGAACCGTCACGAACCGCGCAAGGCCCTTCCGCTGGAAGGCAGTCCCCAGACCCTGCACATTGGCGCAATACGGGACGCCGGCTATTCTGCAGGCCAGGCCGCCGTAAATATTCGGCTTGATGGAATAGGTGATCACCAGGTCCGGCTTTTCTTCTTTCAGCAGCCGCAGATAGGTGTGAAACAGCCTCAGGTCCGTGGCCGGATTGATGCCGCGGCGGTCTATATCCGTCTCAATACAGCGAAGCCCCAGGGCCTGAAAATCCTCCTCATGCCCTACGAAGGGCATACTGAGTACCACTTCATGGCTTTTCATCAGCGCCTGTATCAGCTCCAGCCGGAAGCGGTAGAGCATGTAGGAGTGGTTGGTCAGGATCAGAATTTTGCTCATTTCAGCGCAGGCTCCTTTTCCTCATGGAGCGTCCCGGTGCCGCCCTCGACCACGCCGTCATGCCTCAGCACTTTGAAAATGGTGCCGAAGAAGCAGCGGCAGTCGAACAGAAAGCTGAGATTCTGGACATATTCGCCGTCCAGACGGGCCTTTACCGGGATTTCCAGCTCGTCCCGTCCGTTGATCTGGGCCCAGCCGGTCAGACCGGGGCGCACGTCGTTTGCGCCGTACTTGTCCCGCTCCTCAATCAGGTCGTCCTGGTTCCACAGCGCGGGCCGGGGCCCGATAATGCTCATCTTCCCGGTGAATATGCAGAGGATCTGCGGCAGCTCGTCAATGGACAGCTTCCGGAACCAGGCGCCGGAGCGGGTGATCCACTTCTGCGGGTCGGAGAGGAGATGGGTGGGCATGTTGGCCGGCGTGTCGGTGTACATGGTCCGGAACTTGGGCATCATAAAGGTCTTCTTGTGGATGCCTACACGCTTTTGCCAGAACAGAACCGGCCCGGGAGAGTCCAGCTTAACGATCAGCGCGAATACCAGCATGGGTATCGCCAGAACAATAAGCCCCACAAGAGACAGCACGATGTCAAAAATTCTTTTAACGCATCTTTGGTACATATATTTAATCCTCCATAACAGAAATTTTCTGCTATGTATTTCTTTTACGCAACAACTGACATGAAATTTTACCATATTTTTGGAGGAAAATCAACGTTTTGCAAATAATTTAACAGAATTTGCTTTAGCAGAATTTGCTCTGGAAAAGCCTCCGAAACCATTTCTGATTTGGTGACGCTGTAGTCTTAAGAAATTCAATAATTAAGTCAACAGGACAAGAAGATGTATTCATCTTATCCAGCAAAATTATCTCTTGATTAATTACGAACACCCCTGCCGTAAACGATATGTAGTAGGGGGAATATACCCTCTGCTGCACCTTGAAAAATGAACAGACGGTACTCCAGAACATACCTTTGCAAGGAGCCGAAAGAGCTATCGCCGTGACCGGGACGCAGTTCTCACAGCGAAAGCATAGCGGATTGAAGGGAACCAGACCAGTTCCTGAGCCACGATCTGCAGAGGGTACAATGATACTTCCGTTAATCTGAGGACGGCGGATTCGCACACCGAGCCGGATGGCTATGATCTCTCTGGTCAAGAGATTTGGAGTATGCCCCAGAGCCGATCCCGGGCCATTAGAATATAGGGGTTGGCAGCCTGGTCTGTTTGGTAAGAGGCATCAAATATAGGTACCAGCCCGTATGGAAATAATAAGGACAAAACTGCTGTTTTACGCTGCTGCAAGCGAACAGATACCCTGAAAAGAGTTGAAAAAAGGGCATCCAGAACCAGGATGCCGCTGTCTGCAATTATTTTTTTGTTTCTTACTTGACAATGGGCTATCCCTGTGCAGTAAAAGCAAAAAAATCTGCCGTTAAAAATACCGGGAGTGAGGATGACTCTGCGGCTTAGCGGGCTTTACCTGCTGAAGTGCGGCCATCGGCCGGAGAAACTCCTTCTCCCGGTATTTTTAACGGCAAATCCATGCAGCAAACGAAAGATTATACCTTTACAAGATACAAATAATGGTATAAAATTAAATCACCTTAAAGATAATATCATTTATTTTCGTGTTTTTCTGATACTCTGCATAATTTGCAGCTTTTGCGGCATAATTTGCACACTGCGGCCGCGGGAAAGCGGATGCTGCAAGAGCTTACGGAAGAATACGGCGGAAGCCTGAACCAGGAGGATAAAGACGGGCGGTTCCATGCGAAATTGATTTTAAGATGTGGGGCGGATAGTCAATGATACATATCGCCATATGTGATGACGACGGCGTACAGATAAAAAAGACCGAAAAGCTTATCCGGCAAAAGGCAGCGCGGTTCTCCCCGGAGACAGATCTGTTTTCCGATGGCGCCGGGTTGATCAAAGCCGTTAAAAATGGGGGCTATACGCCTGACTTGGCCGTTCTGGACATCCATATGCCCGGGAACAGCGGGATAGATGTGGCAAAAACGCTGAACCTGCTTACTCCGGAATGCAGGATCATCTTTCTCACCAGCTTTCTGGGCTACGCTACGGAGGTGTATGAGACCCGCCACAGCTATTTCATCTTAAAATCCGAGCTGCCCGACAGAATAGACGCTGCCCTGACAAAGGCGCTGGAGGACAGGGCGCAGGAACCGCGTCTGCGCTTCCGCGAGGGGCGGACCATACAGACAGCGGCGGTATCTGAGTTTCTGTATCTGGAACGGATTCTGAAAAAGACGGCCGTCGTCCTTTGCAACGGCAGTAAACATTTTACGGCAGCGAAAGCAGAGGAAGTGCTGAAGGACGTGCCGCCGGGCTGCTTTGTCCGCTGCCACCAGAGCTTTTGGGTAAATACAGAAAAGATCGCAAGTATGAAATCGGAGAGCTTCGTCCTGCTCAACGGGGAGGAGATTCCCATAAGCCGCAGCCGGAAAAAGGAGGCAAAGGAAGCCTTCTTTGCCCAGCTTGAACGGCAGGCGGAGGCCAGATAAAAAAGTCACTCTGAGTTTACCCTCAGAGTGACTTTTTTAATGCACATTGAACCTGCCGGCGTCACAAAGCCAGCTGTATTCTCCGGCGGAGATAGCCCTCCCGGACACCGTAACGGCTGACCGCAATATCGGATACCCGGTAGCGTTCAACCAGATACCTCAGGAGCATCAGACCGGGGATCAGCGTGTGGATGCGCTCCGGCTCATAGCGCAAAATCAGATCGGCGGCGTCCTTATCCGCTTTGCAGAGCCGCTCCGTCAGCTGCTCCAGCTGCTCACGGGTGAAGCTGCGGCTGCTTTCCGGCAGACCGAAAAGACTTTTGCTCAGCCGCAGGGCCGCCCGGGCTGTGCCGCCCACACAGACCAGATGGTCCATGGCCGGGATGTCTTTCAGCTCGTCACCCGCAAAGGCGGCCCGGATCGCGTCCGTTATCCGCTGCTGGGAGCCTTTTCCCGGCAGAATATTTTTTACGCAGTCTCGGTACAGCTTCAGTGAGCCTACAGGCACGCTCCCGGCCTTTTGCAGCTGTCCGCCGGTGAGCAGGGCCAGCTCCGTGCTGGCGCCGCCGATGTCCCCGAACAGCCCCTCAGCCAGTTCCGTGTCGCAGACAGCGCCGTAAAAGCCGCATTCGGCCTCGGCCTCGCCGGAGAGAACCTCCACCTCCACGCCGGTCTCCTGCCGGATCTGCTCCACGGCCTGGCTGGTGTTGGAGATGTTCCGCAGGGAGGCGGTGGCAAATACCGCCAGATGCCCGATATGGAGAAGCTCCAGGGTGGTCTGAAATTCCCGCAGGCTGCGGCAGGCGCAGTCGATACCGTCCTGGGTCAGCCGACCATGCTCCACATAGCCCGCCAGTCCTGCCATGATCTTTTCCTTGAACAGGATCTTGAAGCCGCTTTTATCCAGGTCATAGACCGTAAGGCGGATGCTGTTGGACCCCATGTCGATCAATGCGTATTTCATGTGTGTCGCTCCATTGAAAAGTTACTTTTTCCCCTTCCGGAAGGCCGAAAGCAGCCAGCTTCGCAGCTGCCGGGGCTTTTCCGGAGAGACCGGAACCGCCGGTGCGGCTTCCACCGGCTCCGCTGCCTGCTGATAGGCCTGCCGGTAGAAAAACTCCTGGCAATTCAGCGGCGTGGCGTCATTTCGCACGTGAATATACTCCCCGGTATTTTTCAGCTCCCGGGCCTGCTGGTTATCCTGCAGCATGGTCCGGAACATCTCCGTTAGCCGCCGGCGCAGTCCGGCGTCCAGAATGGGGGCGGCAACCTCCACCCGCCGCAGGGTGTTGCGGGTCATAAAGTCGGCGGAGGCGATATAGACGCTCTGCCGGCCCTCTGTGCCGAAGATATAGATGCGGGAGTGTTCCAGAAAGCGGCCCACGATGCTGATGACCCGGATGTTTTCCGTCTCTCCCGGCACGCCGGGCAGCAGGCAGCAGATGCCGCGGACCACCAGGTCGATCTTCACGCCCTCCTGAGAGGCCAGAATCAGCCGGTCGATGATGGTCTTGTCGGTAAGAGAGTTGATTTTTATGCCGATATAGGCCGGCTCGCCCTTTCGGGCACAGGCGATCTCCCGGTCGATCAGCGCCAGTACCCGGTTCTGCAGACATTTGGGCGCCACCAGCAACTGCTGGGAGTCCTCCACGGTCTCGCCCATGGCCAGGGCCTGAAATACTGCGGCGGCCTCCATTCCGATAGCCGGGTCCGCCGTCATCAGGGACAGGTCTGTGTAAAGCCGCGCCGTCTTCTCGTTGTAGTTGCCGGTGCCGATCTGGGTGTAATACTCGGTCTGCCCATCGGCCCGGCGGGTGACGAGACACAGCTTGCAGTGGACCTTATAGCCGTCCAGCCCGTAGATGACCTGACAGCCGGCCTCCTCCAGACGGCGGGACCATTCGATGTTGTTCTCCTCGTCAAAGCGGGCTTTCAGCTCCACCAGCACCAGAACGTTCTTGCCGTATTCCGCTGCCTCGATCAGGCTTTCCACAATCTTGCTGTGCCTGGCTACCCGGTAAAGGGTCATTTTGATGGACACCACGTTTGGGTCGCTTGCTGCCTCCTGAAGAAAATCCAGAAAGGGCTTCATGCTCTCAAAGGGATAGGAGAGCAGCTTGTCCCCCTCTTTGATCTGGGGCATCACAGCGCAATGGGGACGAAACTGAGCAGAGCGCTGAGGAAAGCGTTTTTCATAGAAAAGCGCGGGGTTCTGCCGCAGAGAGTCCTGTATCTGAGACAGGAAGGACAGGTCCAGCGGCGAACGGCAGCGGAAAACCGCTTCCGGCTTCAGGTCCGTATAGGTGCACAGGGTCTCCACAATATCGCCGTCCAGCTCCCGGGACAGCTCCAGCCGCACCGGCGCCAGACGACGGCGCTGTTTTATGAGCTGGGCCATAAACTCCCGGTAATCCAGATCCTCGTCATAGAGAGCATCGGCGTCGATATCGGCGTTTCGCGTTACCCGGATCAGGGATTTGGAGACAACCCGGTGGCTGCTGAACACCTTGGGCAGGAAATGGAGAATCAGCTCCTCCGAAAGCATCATGGCGCCCGGCTGCCCGGGCACGCGGATGAGCCGGGGAAAGACCCCGGTGCCGCAGGGGATAATGCCCAGCTTTTCCCCGCCGTTTTTTCCGGCCAGCACGCCTACGGCGTAGATCTCCTTGTTTTGCAGGAAGGGGAAGGGCTGCCGCTTACTCACCACGGTGGGCGAGAGCAGCGGCGCGATCTCCGCGTCAAAATACCGCTCCAGCTCGCCGCTCTCCCGCTCTCCGATTTTCTGAAAATTGACCAGGCGGACGCCCTGCTCCTCCAGACGGCTCATCAGCGCGGCATAGACCGCGTCCCGCCTCCGGTTCAGCCGGGAGACTTCCTTCAATATGGCGCTGATTTGCTCGGCAGCGGTCATCCGGGTCTTGTTGTCCCGCAGATCTCTGGACACCAGCATCTGGTCCTCCAGTGAGCCCACCCGCACCATGAAAAACTCGTCCAGATTGCTCTGAAAAATGGAGGCAAAGCCAAGCCGCTCGCACAGGGGCACGCTCTCGCTTTCTGCCTCCTCAAGGACCCGTTCGTTGAATTTCAGCCAGGACAGCTCCCGGTTTATATATGTGTTCATCCCAAGCCCACTCTTTTCCTGTTTATGACCACCAGTATACGAAAAAGCGCATTTGCCCGATACCGCCGCCCGGTAAACTCTCTGTCAAATGATCGTAAAATATTTTTCCCGGTTAAGGCAGTAAGAATACGAAAGGCAAAAAAATCACCCGGCCTCTTTCCGGAGAGCGGGTGATTTTTTGTATGGATTTTATGCGTTGTACAGGTCCAGCGCCAGCTGACGGAGCGTCCGCTCCGCCTGGGGCACATCGGGGCCGTTGTAAGCAAAGCAGAGCACGAAAGGCTCCTTGGCAAAGACGATGCCCACGTCATTGGTGATACCGTCGTCCTCGCCGGTCTTGTGGGCCACAGGCGTGCCCTCCGGCAGATAGCCGGGGATCTTGTGGTTGATCTGCTGCGCTAAAAGCAGCTTTTCCATCTCTGCGCTGACCGTTTCGGAGACAAAGTGCCGCTGGGCGATCTGCGCAAGGAGGGCGCCGATCTCCTCCGGGACGATCCTGTTTTCCAGACCCCGGGCCGCGGCCTCGCCGTCAAAGAGCAGGCGCTCCAGATGGGTCTTTTCCAGGCCGATCTGCTTGAACTGTTCGTTGAGAAAGTCCAGGCCGAAGCGGCGCAGCAGCAGATTGGTGGCTGCATTGTCGGACAGGGAGATCATCAGCCCGCACAGGGTGCGGATATCCACCGTTACCTCTCCGGTGAAGAAATACAGCGCGCCGCAGGGGGGCAGCTTATCTTCCTCCCTGCAGATAAGCTTTTCCGAGAGGTCAATCTGTCCCTCCGCCGCCAGCTTCATGATCACGGCGTAGACCGGAAGCTTGATAACACTGGCGGCCAGAAACTCTTCCTGCTGATGAAGGCCGAAGCTCTCGCCTGTTCGCAGATTCTTATAGAAGAAGCCGACGCGGCCGGGGAGCTGCTCAAGCCGGAATACGATCTCTTTTTTATCCATAGCGGCTCAGTTGTCGATCTTGTCCGTGTCGTACTCCACACAGCCGTTGATCTTACGGAAGATGAAATAGAAGGGGACGCAGACCGCGATGATGATCAGCCCCTTGAGAGAGGGGATGGGGTCAGAGACAAAGTTGTTCACCAGCAAAATGACAAAGAGGATGATGGTGACGATGATGGTGGGGATGCCGCCCCAGACCTTGTAGGGACGCTCCATATCCGGGTACTTCTTGCGGAAGACCAGCACGGCGATGATACCCAGGAGGTTGATCAATGCGCTGACGGTGATGAGCCAGTCGGTCAGCTCCTGAAGGCTCTGGAACAGGACCAGCACGACAGCCAGGGCAGAGGAGGCCAGAATGGCGTTGGCAGGCACGCCATTGTCGTTGACCTTGCCCATGGACTTGAAGAAGTAGCCGCCCTTGGACATGGCGTAGTAGGTGCGGGGGAAGACCAGGCAGTCGCCGTTGACGGTGCCGATAATGCCGATGAACATGCCGATGAGCACGATCCACTTGCCCACGTTGCCCACCATAACGCCGGGGTGGCTGTAGGCCAGGTCTACCTCATCCTGCCGCATCACATAGCAGATGGTCATACACGCCGGAAAATCCCGGCGGGTCTCGTCGAAGATCTCTTTCGTGCAGCGCTGTCCTTTGTACTTCCCCTCGGCCAGCTCCACCGCGTCATAGCCGCATTGGTAGCGCTCGCGCCAGCCCTCATCATAGGTGGCGGAGCCCAGGTTGGTGGAAAAGGCGGCGTAGGGGTAGCAGTCGCAGCCGATACGGGGCTCCAACAGGCGGTAGCTGTCGATCAGACCCAGAAACGCCTCCATCTGGCCAAAGCCTGCCATGCTCCCGATATGGGAAACCTCCATGGGCACCCCCAGGCGCAGGCCCGCGTCCAGAAACTCCCGCGCCGCGTCGAAAACGAAGCCTGCGTCGTCCCGGATATGGGCTGCCACTAATTTGCCGTGTTTTGCCGCGCCTGCCGCCGTTTCCAGCAGCTCCTGAATGTCCATGCCCGGCACATAGCGGATGCCGTAGGACACGCCGGCACAGCCCCGCTCCAGACTTTTTTCGATCTCCCGGGCCATTTCCGCTTTCTGCTCTTTCGTGGCGGCGGCGTAATTGTCTGTGCAGCCCGCCTGATGGCGGAAATATTCGTGCCCGGCCAGCATCGCCACGTTTACCGGAACACCGTCCCGGTCTGCAAGGTCCAGGTAGTCGGCAGGATGGAATTTGTTCTCCCCGCAGTTTCCCGCCACGGCGGTGGTCACGCCCATGCGCAGCATACAGGGGAAAATGGAGTGTTCGCTGTATGCGTCGATGGTCCCGTCAGCCGTCACCGGGTCTTCGTGCATGTGGATGTCAATGAAGCCGGGACAGACGACCCTGCCCTCCGCGTCAATGACCTGCTCCGCACGGCTTTCCGCTTCTCTTGCCGCCGGGCCGACTGCCGCCACGCGCCCATCCTCGACCAGCAGATCCTGCTGGGAGTTCACCTTTGCGGCAGGGTCGATCACATGGCCGTTTTTGATCAGAATCCTCATTGTGTTTAACCCTCTCCATAAACAAAAAGAACCGCTTTTTTTGAAGCGGTCCTGTACCCGGGAGCATCTCTTACTCCCGGTATATTCAGTAGCGCTCCACAAAATGTGACAGTCCTGCAGATATTCTCCGCAGACCCAGCATGGAAAGCACAGGCATGCTTTCAACACTTCGGCGATGGCCCCTTTCGCTTATTTCGGCTGCCTGACCTGAACAATAAGCTACTGATGGACACCGCGCCTCTACCTCGTGTGTGAAATTGGGCATATATTAGCACGCTAAATCATGCTTGCCAATCATAAATTTTTTGTTTCCGGGAAAAATTCGGGAATTTTCGCGGAAAATCCCGCAAAAAGGCAGAAAAACCGCAGGGCGAAAGGATACACCCCACGGTTTTTCGCCATTATTGGGATAAATTCAGGCACCACACATGGTCTGTGCGGTATTTGCCGTCGCTGTAGGCCATGGCGCCGGATTCAAACAGGACAAGCACGCTGCCGTCCCGACCTGTGCACAGGGCCTCCGTCATGGGCATGGCGGTGATGGCCTCCCGCAGAACGCTGCTGTCCAGAATGTAGGCCGGGACCTCGCGGTTCCCCACCGGGACAGAGCCATCCGCCCGGTTCAGATCCAGATCATAGCGCAGCAGCGTGGAGTTGTTCTTGCGGCCGTAGGACTGGCTCAGCAGTACCGTGCCGTCATCGCAGAAGACCATGCCCTGAATACGGTCCGGGGCCACCAGCACATAGTCCGGGGCAGGGGCCGTGCCGGTATCGCCGCCCAGGGTGCCGCCGCGCAGATCATAGCCCAGAATATAGCAGCCGTATTCGCCGTCTGCCGTCTCCGTTGTGAAGTTCATGCCGGCGGACAGGCCGTAGTCTGCGGAGGGGTGATAGAAATTGCCCACCCAGAGGATGTCCTGAGAGTAATTCAGGAAGGAAGGAGAAACCGGCAGGGACACGGCTTTTTCCACAGTGATGTCGTGGCTGCCCTCTGCGGGAAGGCTTTCAAGAGGAATAACGGCTATGCTGTAGCTGCCGTCGTTATCCAGCTTCGCAGAGACGTAAAGATTGTCTCCCGCCGCGGCAAGCCCGCCCACATGGCTGGTAAAGGGGCTGCCGTCAGCATTATAAAGCCGGTACTCTGCCACGAGGGTTCCGCTCGACCCGTCAAGAGCCATAATCACAGAGGGGACGGCGTCTGTTTTGTAGTAGGCGGAGAGATAGACCAGACCGGAGCTTTCGCACCGGCTCATGCCCTGGGGGATGGCGGCCTCATTCAGACCGGGGATCAGGTAGCTTTTTTCCGCCCGGGAGAGGAAATCCGCAAACTCATCTCTGCCCAGATATTTTTCGGAGGAGACGGAGGGCGTCTGGTTGAGGCGAAGGCCGTTTCCGTCACCATTTTCGGCCGGCTGGGTCTCCCCGGCGGGCTGCGCCGCCGTGCCGCCGCAGCCGCACAGCAGACAGAGGCACAGGAACATGACGCAGATGCGCAGCATTTGTTTTTTCATGTTTTTACTCTCCTTCCCCGGCACGGCAAACATTCGTCTCTCCCAGGGGATAAGCGCGGGTGTGCGCCTCTGTGCCGTCGGGACCAAACACGGAAAAATATACATAGGGGGCGCCGTCGGGGATGTTGAACTCCGCCTGATCCACGGTTTCGCCGGGACGGGCACAGACGTTCTGCGTGCGCTTGGGGCTCATATGCATGATGATACGCCGGGCATCCGAGCAGCGCAGGGTCACATGCTTGTCCTCAAAGCGCAGTTCCCGGATCTCCGGCCCGGTGCTGGCGTAAAAGTCACCCCTATCCAGGGCCCGGATGATGGCCGGGTAGCTCAGCTCCGGCGCGATAATCATGGTCCAGGCGCCGAAGGAGTCGCAGAGGGGGTCGCCGAAGGGGCGCTTGTTGTGGTTGTCGTCCGCGCCGTGGACATAGGGGAATTTGCCGTGGCGCAGAAGCCGGTCATACAGACCCAGATTGTTTTCGTGGCCGTTGATCACCATGGAGCCGGTGTTGAAAATCTCCAGGCTGAAAAAGCCGTCGTAGTGCAAAATCTCCTCCGGCTCCTCCATGGACCAGTTGGGGTGGTTGTAGGTGACCAGGTAGCCGGCTTTGTTTGCCTCCTGGATAAAGCGCCGGATATAATCCCGGTCATAGCGGCGGGGCCCGATCTTGCCGGCCTGCTCTCTGGATTCAGCCAGCCCATGGGGCATATACTTGCAGAAATTGGGGTCATAGGCCACAAAGCAGGTGTTGTGGGGCTCCCTGGCCAGCAGATTGAGATGGATCTCCGGCCCGTAGATATCCAGCTGGCAGTTGGATGAGGGGCGGATATAGGCCTCATACCCGGTGAGCATCAGAAAATCGGGGGTGCCGAGATCGGTATGGTCATAGGGGGCCTCGTGGTCGGTGATGGCCAGGATCGAATAGCCCCGGGCCTTATAGGCCTTTACCATGTCTTCCGGCGTAAGCCTGCCGTCGGACAGGTTGGAATGGCTGTGAAGATTCGCCTTGAACTGGGGCAGGTCAGGAGAAATGGGAGATTTACAGTACATAGATCAGGTTCCTTTCCTAACAACGGGGTCGGTTGACAAAAATCGGTTGTTGTTGCTATAATAAAATTTAATCATTTCCGGGGAGGGATGAATGTGCGTGAGCTTCGGTTGCTGGACATATTGGGGACAGTACGAGAAAAAGGCTACATGACAACACAGGAGCTGGCGGAGAAATTCGGCGTCAGCGTATCCACCGTGCGGCGCGACCTGTCCGAACTGAATCGCCGGGGCATGGTTTCGGTCAGCAAAAACGGCGTTGTCCCCATATCGGAGACCATTGTGGACACCCCGGTCAGCTTCCGTTCTACGGTGAATACCCAGGCCAAGGCGCTCATCGCCCAAAACGCCCTGCAGCTGGTGAGCAGTGGAAGCATGATCTTTCTGGATTCATCATCCACTGTGCTGCAGATGGTGAGCGGGCTGCGGAGCATGAGAAATATTGTTGTTGTTACCAACAGCCTGCCCGTGGCCACCCGCTTTCAGGGAAGCTCCGTGCCGGTCCACCTGATCGGCGGGGAGATGTCAGCCCTGTCCAAGGGCTTTTTCGGCCCGGCGGCGGAGGAGACCCTGCGCAGATTCAATTTTGACCTGGCCTTTTTCTCCCCTGTTGCGGTGACGCCCTTGGGCTTCGCTGCGGAAACCACGGCGAACGCGGCCTCCCTCCGCAGGGCCGCCATGGAACAGACCCAAAACGCGGTGCTCCTGTTCGACCGCAGCAAGATCGGCCTGACGCGGCCCTACAACATCGCCCATCTGGACGCGTTCCGCTATCTGATCACTGACGATGAAAAGCACCCGCTTGCCTCCAGAGCCGATGTAAGGCGGGTCCAGGCATAAATTCAGCGGGAAAGGGAAAAGCGATGTCGGAAGAACGCCTTCAAAAAATTTTGCGGCTGATCGAGAGCAACCGCACCATATCCGCAAAGGAGCTGGAGGCCCAGCTTTATGTCAGCTCGGCCACCGTGCGCAGGGATCTGACCGAGCTGTCCCGCCGGGGGCTGATTGTCAGAAGCCACGGCAAGGCAATGGCAGTGACCCGGATGGCCCACGCCGTGACCCACGGCGGCCCGACTACCCCCGATGACCCCATCGGCGCTGCCGCTGCCGCGCTGGTCAAGCCCCACAGCATCATTTTTGTTGCTGCGGGCCGCTTCAGCCCGTCACTGGCAAAGGCGGTGAGCCGGGTTTCGGATCTGACTGTGGTGACAGACAGCATGACCGTGGCGGACGCACTGTGCGGGCACGCCGCCCGTGTGTACTGCACCGGCGGCAATCAGCAGGCGGGGAGCGACGCCCTGTCCGGCGCTCAGGCGGCGGAGCTGGCGGGTCAATTTTACTACCACATGGCCTTTTTCAGCGGCGATTCCCTGACGGAAAGCGGGGATATCACGTTCTACAATTATGACCGCATATCTGTTCTCCGTTCGGTGGCCAGACACGCAGAGAAAAAAGTGCTGCTGTTTTCCCGGGAGCAGATGAACGCCGAGCCTGGCAGCGGACTGCTGCGTTTGATGGACATGGATTACATCGTCACGGATATCCCCAGCTATTTCAGCTCCGGCTATCACGGGGCGGTGATCAGCACAGGAGAATGAACAAGCAAAGGCGCACCGCTTATGGCAGTGCGCCTTCATTTTGCCATTTGCCGGTTTACTTCATCGCCGCCTTGGAATATCCGGTCATCATATATTTCTGGAAGATCATAAACAGGATAATCAGCGGAAGCACAGCCAGAACGGCGCCGGCCATGATCTCATGGTAGTTGGACACCGCCTGTCCGGCGAAGGTGTTTTTCAGCTGTGCAAGGCCCACGGTAAGGACCCGGCGCACCTCGTTTTTGGCAATGATCTTAGGCCAGAAGTAGGCGTTCCAGCCGTTGGAGAAGGTCACCAGGGTGACGGTGAAGATGGTGGCTTTGCTCATGGGGACAAGGACGTTCCAGATAATGCCGAAGCGCCCCAGCCCGTCGATCCGCCCGGCGTCGATATAGCTCTGGTCGATGGCCATAAAAGAGTTTCGCATCATAAAGATGTAGTAGGCGGAAACAGCTTCCGGCAGGATCAGGCCCAGGAAGGTATCGGCCAGACCCCAGTTGGCGCACATGATGTAGATGGGGATAAAGGTCACCTGCAGGGGGATCATCAGCGCGCCCAGCACCAGGTAGAACATCACGTTGCGGCCCTTGAAGTTGCCGCAGGCGAAGCCGTAGGCGGCCAGAGTGCCGGTGCCCACCTGAAGGACCAGAATGCCGGCGGTCATAACGATGGTGTTCCAGTAGTACTTCAGGAAGTTGGCGCGGGTCAGAACGTTAAGATAGTTCTCCGGGTGGAAGCTGTGCGGGAACAGCGTGGGGATGACCCGCTGTACTTCCTCCGCAGACTTGACGGAGGTGGCCAGCATCCAGTACAGAGGGAAGAGCATGACGATGGTGATGATCACAGCCACAACCGTCTGGATATGATATCCGGCGCTGTGGTGCTTTTTCCGAATGGCAGTTTCAGGATTCATTTTTCTTCCCCCTCCCTTATGCGTCGTAGTTGACCGAGTTGTTGGAGTACTTCATGGTCGCCACGGTGATGCACAGCAGGATCACAAAGAACATGACGGCGGAAGTGGCGGCACGGTCCATGCGGAAGTCCACCATGGCGTAGCGGTAAATCAGGTAGACAAACACTTCGGTGGAACGGGCGGGGCCGCCGGAAGTCAGAATATCCACAGACTGGAACACCTTCATGGAGCTGAGGAAGGTGGTGACCAGCAGGAACAGTGTGGTGGGAGAGAGCAGGGGCAGGGTGATCTTGAAGAACTGCTGCCTGCCGTTTGCGCCGTCCAGAGAGGCCGCCTCATAGTACTGGGGCGAAATGCCCATCATGGCCGACAGGTAGATCATCATGCCATAGCCCAGAACACGCCAGCAGGTGGTCATCAGGACAGAGAGCAGAGCGGTGGACTCCTGGTTCAGCCAGTCCACGGGCTGCAGGCCGATGAGCTTGAGCATGTAGTTGAGCACACCGTAGTCGGTGTTCAGGATCCAGAGGAAGACCACAGCACAGGAGGACATGGCCACATATTTGGGCACAAACAGGATTGCTCTCATTGCGCTGAAGGAGCGGGTCATGCGCTTGAAGATCAGGGCAAAGATCATGCCGCCCACCATGGTGGCGAAGATCTCACCCAGGGAGTACAGGAAGGTCACCTTCAGGGAGTTCCAGAGGTACTTGGCGCCGGAGCCGGCAAAGAGCCACTTCCAGTTTTTCAGCCCGACAAAGTTCCATTCGGGCTTGAGCAGGTTCCAGTCGGTCAAGCTGATCTGGACCAGCTTGGCCACAGGGTAATAGGTAAAGACTGCGAGCAGAACCAGAGCCGGCACCACAAAGAGAAAGTCAACGAACTTGGCTTTCTGTCTCTGGGTAAGCCTGGGCTTTTTCTGCCCCGCCGGAGCCTGGGCCACGGCGGTTGTTGCGGTGACGTCGGTCATAACAGTAAATCCTTTCTCTCCGATACGGCAGACTGTAGACAAAGCTATCGACAGTGTATAGAAATGCATGGGGAGAGTGCAGAGAGGGGACGGGAGTCCCCTTTCTGCGTTCAATCCATGCTTATTCAGGAGTATTTTTGAATACTCCTGAATAAGTTTTCAAGGCGTCGAACTTTGTCGACGCCTTGCCTCAAGCCTTGCCGGGAGCAAGGCTTGAGGTTTTTGTTGGTCTTTATTCGGAGATTGTTCTCTCGTCTCCCCCGAAGGAATCAGGCATGGTCCTCCAAAATCTCGTTGATCTCAACGACCATGTCCTCAGAAGAGGAGGCAACGTCGCCGCCCTGGTTGATCATCACGTCCATGTAGTTCTTCCAGGTGGTGGCCAGCTCGCTCCAAGCAGCGTTCTGGATACGGGGATTGATCAGGTTCAGGTTGTCGAAGATGCACTGGAAAGCGGGCTTGGCCTCCAGGAAGGCAACGCCTTCGTCGGTGGTCAGAACGGAGTTACGGGTGGGCAGGTAGCCGGTGCCTTCGGCCCACTTCATGTTGACGTCTTTGCCGCAGAGGTACTGCAGGAAGAGCCAAGCGGCGTTCTTGGTGGCCTGGTCGTTGCCGGCGGGGATGCCCAGCACGCAGCCGCCGACTTCGGAGTACATGTCGCCGGTGGAAGCTGCGGGATACCATGCCATGCCGACTTCAAAGTCGCACTTGCTGACATAGTTGTTGTACAGGGAAGAGGTGTGCATGACGGAGAAGGTCTCGCCGTCATAGAACTTCTGACGCATGGTTGCGGAAGCGTCGGTGCCGGTGGCCAGGTAAGCCAGACCGTCATCGCACCAGCCCTTGATCATGTTGGTCACGCCGAGAGCGGTGTCGCTGTCCAGATCGCAGGTGTTGTCGTCGGTGATGATCTCGACGCCTTCGTTCAGGTACAGGGTCTCAAAGTACCACTGGTCCCAGCCGGGAACCACGGTGCCGTATCCGCCGCAGGCAGCTGCGCCGGCTTCCAGGAATGCGCCGAAGTCCTCAATCTTGGTGGGGACGGTGATGTTGTTCTCATCGGCCAGGGTCTTGTTGTAGTAGATCACCTGGGTGGAGTGCAGGAAGGGCAGAGCGACCTGCTTGCCATCAAACTGGGAGCTGGTGAGAAGACCGGTGGAGAAGTCGTCCACATCGTAGCCTGTGGCGGCAATGTAGGGATCCAGGTTCTCAAACACACCGCCTGCGCCGTAGGAGGCTACATAGTCGGTGTTGGCCACGCAGACTGCGGGCAGACCGGTGCCGGCTGCATGAGCGGCAACCAGAGCCTCGTTCACGTCTTTGTAAGCGCCAATATACTGAGCCTCAACGGTGACCAGATCCTGGGAAGCGTTGAAGCCGTCAACGACCTCGTTTACCAGATCGGAGTACTGATCCTCCAGAGCATGCCACCATACGATGGTGATGGGCTCGGTGACTTCATACATGGATGCATCTGCGGGCTCGGCAGATTCCTCTGCGGGAGCTGCGGATTCAGCCGGGGCTGCCGTGCTGCCAGTGGAGCCGCCGCATGCGCACAGGGTGAATACCATGCACAGTACAAGAGCCAGTGCCAATAACTTTTTCATTTGCTGTTCCTCCATTTTGTTCGTATTGGGTTGTTGCTTTACAGCCGAGGGCTGTCTTGTTGGTTAAAGTATACCATTTCAGGGCCGTGTTGACAAGCATTCGCTCAAATTTTACGCGGATTTGCACAAAAGTTGATTTTATTTCAGAGTCGCTCAAAAACTTGTACGAAAGAGAAAAAAAGCGCCGCGCAATTTGTTCAGCTTCACCGAAAGTTTGAAATTTTAAAGCGTCTGATACGGCGGAGATTGAAATCGGAGGAGCAGAATGATATACTGCTATGAGCGAATAAAGTCGTTTTTACGGCGATAAGGAGTTAACTTGATGAATACAATCAAATTTAACAAAAAGCAGGCCAAGACCATTGCTCACCGGGGCCTGAGCGGTCTGGAAAAGGAAAACACCTGCGCGGCCTTTGTGGCGGCAGGCAACCGGGAGAGCTATTACGGCATTGAGACCGACGTGCACCGCACGGCTGACGGTCAGTTTGTGGTCTTTCACGACGACAACACCGCCCGTGTGGGCGTGGACAGCCTCGTTATCGAAAACACCAGCTTTGAGACTCTGCGCAAGCTCCGGCTCACCGACATTGACGGGCAGCGGGGCCGCAATGATCTGGGCATCCCCACGCTGGCAGAATATATCAGCATCTGCAAAAAGTATGAAAAACAGTGCATCCTTGAGCTGAAAAACCAGTTCCGGGCTGCTGATGTATATAAAGTGGTTGCCGCCATCGACAAGCTGGGTTATCTGGACCATGTCACCTTTATCTCTTTCCAGCTGAAAAATCTGGTGTATCTGCGCCGGCGCTATCCGAATCAGCCCGCCCAGTACCTGCTGGATAATTGGGATGACGGCTCTCTGGACGTACTGAAAAAATACAATCTGGGCCTGGACATCCGCTATACCAGTCTGACAAAGGAGATCGTGGATCAGGTCCACGCCGCCGGACTGGAGGTCAACTGCTGGACCGTGAACACCAGGGAAGACGGAGAAGCGCTGGCGGATATGGGCGTCGACTACATCACCACCAATATTCTGGAATAAAGCGCCTTTGACGGGAGATATCCATGTACCACCTTTTTAACCCCGAAAATAAGTTCTGGAATTTTATCGGCAAAATCACCGATGTGGCCTGCATGAGCATCCTGTGGGCCCTGGTGAGCCTTCCGGTTTTCACCATCGGCGCGACAACGACGGCCTTTTACGATTTCGCTCTGCACCAGGTGAACGACCGGGAAGGGAAAATTCTGAAAAGCTTTTTCACTTCCTTCAAGGCCCATTTTGGCAGGGCCACCCTCCTCTGGCTCATTGAACTGGCGGGTATTGCCTTCTTTGCCCTGGACCTGTGGGCGGCGTGGAATTTCTACCTGGTCAACGGCGGCGTGGCCAGCATCGTCCTGCTGGGCTTTTGCGCCTGCATCGCGCTGATCTTTCTCTCCTGCCTCATGTATGTCTATCCGCTGCTGGCTGCCTTTGACTTCAGGCTGAAGAAGATCCTCCGCGACAGCTTTATCATGGCCATGGGCAATCTCCATGTGACCATCACCCTTTTCGTGATGACCGCGCTGGTCTGTGTGCTCATCTTCTATGTCAGCGGGCTGTTTTTCTTCTGGATCGGACTGTATATCTTCTTTTCCGCCTATTTTATCACCGGCGTTTTCCTGAAATATGTCCGGGACCCGGAGGAGGACGAAACGGGAAAGGAGCAGCGGGAAGAATGATCGGCGGCTACGGACTGACCTTCCGGCAGAAGGTCAAAAAATGGCATGATACGGAGTCGGCCAAGCTGCGCACCATGAAATTCGGCGAGAAGATCGGGTACATTTTCACCTATTACTGGAAGTGGATGCTGCTATTTATGATTGTCGTCATGTTCTGCGGCTATGTGGGCGACGCAGTGGTGCAGGCCCATAAGGAGATCGTGCTGGAGGGCTTCTTCACCAACGACGACGATAACCTGTTCCCCGCCGGGGAGCTGGAGAAGGATTTTTCGGCCACGCTGGAGCTGAGCAAAAAGCAGGCCGTGGTTTTTGACGACAGCCTGTATATCAGCCAGGACGGCGGAGCCACGGAGTACAGCGCCGCAAGCAACGGCAAGATCATCGCCTATATGGCCACCCAGGAGCTGGATTTTGTGGTCACCACGGAGGCGGTGTACGATTTTTACAAGGAAGACGTACCCATGGCGGATCTGGGAAAGCTGCTGACACCGGAGCTTTATGCACAGCTTGAAGCGTATCTGATTGAAGGCGTGGACCCGGACGGAAATCCCTGCTTTACGGGCCTGGACATGAGCCAAAGCCGCTATGTGGCCGGAGCGGGCGCGGACAAGGATGAACGCATCACCGGGCGCTATGTCCTGTTTGTCCCTTACAGCGCCCCGCACAGGGAGATGCTGAACGAATATCTGGCTTTCTGCTTTTCATAGCGCGTCGGAGTCTGCAGGAGAAGTCTTCCGCGCCATTTGAACAGTGCCTGTGTTTTATCGAAAAATATTGAAATACGCCGACAGCCGACCCTTGTACAGAGCCGGCTGTCGTAATTTATCGTGCTGTCTTACTGCGTTTGTGAGACAGCACACTTGTTATGCCATTTATTTATACAGGTCTAAAAATTCCTCCAGGCAGAGACCGTGCTCCATGATGTAGGTGGCGGCCTCCACGCCCACATAGCGGAAGTGCCAGGGCTCGTAGATAATGCCGGTCACATCCTCCTTGCCGTCCGGGTAGCGGACGATAAAGCCGTATTCCTGGCAGTGCTGGCTCATCCACTGGTACATGGCGGTGTTTTCCAGACTGCGGTCCTTGGACTCGTAATAGCGGTCGGTGATGTCGCAGGCGAGACCGGTCTGGTGCTCGCTGGTGCCCGGGGGCGCAACAATGGTCTTGGCCACTTCCTCGCCGTACTGGGCCACCTTGCGGTTATACAGATACTGCTGGGTGGCATAGTCCCGGTAGCCGGAGGACAGGTATACGCTCAAGCCTTCCGCTCTGGCAGCGGCAACAAATTCCTTCATCGGCTCGATGATGCGGGCGTCCAGAGGCTGGCCCTCCAGCGTCTCGGTGGTGGGCGTATACTCGCCGATGGGATTGTCCAGATTGGCCAGGATGTATTCCCAGCTGGTGATGTCGATCTGCGGCAGGTCACTGTTTACCGGCTCGGGGGTCTCTTCCGGCACTTCGCTCTCCACTGGCTCCTGAGAAACGGCAGGACTCTCCTCCGGGGCGGCGGACGGCGCGGGCGTCTCCACCGGCGCGGCGCTCTCCACCGGGGTCTTGTTCAGCTCCAGGCTCTTGGGGGCCGCTACAAAGCTCATATAGGAACAGAAAGCAAAAGCAACAAGCAATATCAGTCCGAAAACAATGCGGACGACACGTTTTCCACTCATAATAAACCTCCTGGAAAGTACCGGTGTATTTGCGGCATCTCTGAATATAATAGCATTGCCGCCCCCGCCGGTCAACCTCTTTTTCCTCGAAGGCTTAGGGAAGGTTTAACCTATTCTGCGATAAAACGCTTTAGAATTTTAGCGAGGCAGAATTGTGTCAGACGAGGCGCTTTCCGCAGCGAATAATGGACAACTATTTGCAAGGAAAGCAACGAAGGATGGCGCAATTCTGACCGCTAAAAAACAAATGGTTTTATTGAAGAATAGTATTAGTTGTACAGCGCCAGAAACTCCTCCAGGCACAGGCCGTTTTCCATGATATAGGCGGCAGCCTCCGTGCCCACATAGCGGAAATGCCAGGGCTCATAGATGATTCCGGTCACATCCTCCTTGCCCTTGGGATAGCGCAGGATGAAGCCGTATTCCTGACAGTGGGCCAGCAGCCATTGGTAGGTCTCCGTGGCCTCGCACTCGTCCTGGGTTTTGGGGTTGCGGTAAATGTCGGTGATGTCACAGCAAAGCCCGGTCTGGTGCTCGCTGGTACCCGGCGGCGCCACGATCTTTGCGGCGGTCTCATAGCTGCCGGTGGAATTGAGCTTGGCGTTGAAATTTGCCTGCTGCTCGGAAAAGGAGCGATAACCGGAGGACAGATAAACCGGCAGGCCCTGGTCCCGGGCGCCCTGGGCAAAGGCGGAGAGCGCGTCCGCGATCCGGGCGTCTACAGAAGCCAGATCGCCTACAAATTGGGTCTCCGGCGCAAAATCCGCGCCGATGGCGTTTTCCGCATTGACCAGAATCAGCTCCCAGCTGTTGATATCCACATTGGGAAGTGCAGGCTCCGGGGATTCCTCCGGCAGAGGCGTCTCCTGCGGCTCCGCCTCCTGGGGTTCGGGGGTCTCCGAAACCAGGACCGGCGTAGGAGAGACAGGCGCGGCCGTGGGCGGCGGGCTGAAGCTGTCCCCGCTTTTCGGCGCGGTGAGGAAATAATGATACAGGGCAAAAGCGAACAGAACCAGCAGTGCCAGGCCGAAAAGCCTGCGCAGTATACGCTTGATCTTCATGGCAGCACCTCCATTTACACAGGATATCAAGCGCCGCGGTAATAAGTCAACTTAATTTTTCTGAAAAAGCCCGCAGGGAGACCGATATGGGGCAAAGGAAAATATCTTTTGCAGCGCGTAAAATTTACAAGTGTTGACAAATTACGACAATATCACTATAACAAAACTACCCATTCTCCGTGCAATGAGAAAGGGAAAAGAGAGAAAAGGAGAAATCGTAATGGCATACTGCAAGAACTGCGGAGCAGAGATTCAGGATCAGGCGGTTGTCTGTCCTTATTGCGGAGTAGCACAGGAGACGAAGCCTGCAGTGGTTGACAATGGAGGCTTTGGCTGGGGACTTCTCGGCTTCTGCATTCCTCTGGTAGGTCTCATTCTGTACCTTGTATGGAAAGACGAAAAGCCCAGAACGGCGAAGGCTGCCGGTAAGGGTGCATTGATCTCAGTAATCATTTGCGTTGCATTTTATGTGCTGATGATGATTATTGGCGTTGGTGCGGCAATGACGGGATATTAAAGTGAAACAAAAGCTTTATAAATGGCTGCCCATTATTTTTGGCTGCCATTGCAGAAGCGATCGTTCATTTTTCTATCATGGGGAACAATTCCCGATTTGCGCAAGATGTACAGGAGAACTGTTGGGGATCATTTTCTCCCTGTTCTCCTGTTTCTTCTTCCGCTTACCGGTCTGGCTTTCTGTTCTCTTTATGCTGCCGCTGTGTGTGGACGGCTTTGTCCAGCTGAAAACGAGCTATGAAAGCACCAACATAAAAAGAGTTGTTACCGGTTTTTTCTTTGGCTACGGACTTTTTATGCTCTTTATCGTTTCCGCCATCTTTGCTTATGAGTATGGACACAGCCTCGGAGAGATGCTGCGCTGAAAAACGGAAAAGCAGATAAGCAGATAAGCAGAGCCGGGAAAATCCCGGCTCTGTTCGTATTAAATCGCCGGAAAGGCCTTTTTGACTTTGCCTGCGATAGAGCTTGCTGCAAACCCAGCTTTTTGACGCCTGCGGCGCACGAAAAATGCGCGGAACGAAGTAAATAGTGTTTTTTCCGACACACACGCCGGGAAAACAGATCAAATACAGACAGCCCGCCGGTTTCCCGGCGGGCTTGTTGTGCTTATATGGCTTGCGGATTACTCGTAGAGAGCTTTGAGCTTCATCAGGTGCTCGTAGCGCTCCTTGGCGTTGGCCTCGTTCTTGGCGAACAGGTCGGTTGCCCTCTCGGGGAACTCGCGGGTCAGACGGCTGTAACGGGCCTCGTTCATCAGGAACTCCTGGTAACCGCCGGCAGGCTCCTTGCTGTCGAGAGTGAAGGGCTTCTCGGCGTTGGGGTTGAAGCGGAACAGGTTCCAGTAGCCGCACTTGACAGCCTTGTCCATCTCCAGCTGGCAGTTGGTCATGCCGCCCTTGATGCTGTGCATCTCGCAGGGAGCGTAGGCGATGATGAGGGAGGGACCCTTGTGGGCCTCAGCCTCGGCGATGGCCTTCATGGTCTGGAGCTGGTTTGCGCCCATGGCGATCTGGGCAACATAGACATAGCCGTAGGTCATAGCCATCTCGGCCAGAGCCTTGGACTTGGTCTCCTTACCGGCAGCTGCGAACTGAGCAACCTGGCCGATGTTGGAAGCCTTGGAGGCCTGTCCGCCGGTGTTGGAGTAAACCTCAGTGTTGAACACGAAGATGTTCACGTCCTCGCCGGAGGCCAGAACATGGTCAACACCGCCATAGCCGATGTCGAATGCCCAGCCGTCGCCGCCGAAGATCCAGCAGGACTTCTTGTTCAGGAAATCCTTGCCCTTGAGAACCTTCTCAGCGTGCTCGCAGCAGGCGCCGTTGGCCTCCAGCAGAGCGACCAGACGCTTGCTGGGCTCCTGGTTGGCGTTGCCGTCGTCGTAGGTGGCCAGGTAATCCTCGGCAGCCTTCTTGATGTCGGCGTTGGAGGCGTTGGCGGCGATGTACTCCACAGAGGGCTTCAGATCGTCGCGGATCTTCTTCTGGCCCAGGAACATGCCGAGGCCGTGCTCTGCGTTATCCTCAAACAGGGAGTTTGCCCATGCGGGGCCGTGGCCTTCCTTGTTGACGGTGTAGGGAGAGGTGGCAGCAGGTCCGCCCCAGATGGAGGAGCAGCCGGTTGCGTTGGAGATGAGCATGTGGTCGCCGAAGAGCTGGGTGACGAGACGGGCATAGCTGGTCTCGGCGCAGCCTGCGCAGGAACCGGAGAACTCCAGGTAGGGCTGAGCAAACTGGCTGAACTTGGGATTCTCGGCCTTGAAGAGCTCCTTCTTCTCGGCAACGTTGGCGACCATGTAGTCGAAGACTTCCTGCTGATCCAGCTGGCTCTCCATGGGAACCATCTCGATGGCGTGGACAGCGCACTGGCCTACGCAGACGCCGCAGCCCATGCAGTCCAGAGCGGAAACGGCCATGCTGAACTTGTAGTCGCAGCCCTTGATGCCCTTGATGTCGGCAAGCTTGGTCTGTGCGGGAGCGGCAGCGGCTTCCTCAGCGGTGAGAGCGAAGGGACGGATGGTGGCGTGGGGGCAGACAAATGCGCACTTGTTGCACTGGATGCACTTCTCGGCGTCCCACTTGGGAACGGAGACAGCGATGCCGCGCTTCTCGTAGGCGGCTGCGCCCAGCTCGAAGGTGCCGTCGGCGTGATCCACGAAAGCGGAGACAGGCAGAGAGTCGCCGTCCATCTTGTCCACAGGATCAAGGATGCTGGTGACCATCTTGACGGTCTTCTCGCGGCCGGTCTTGGCCTTGGTCTCAGTGTGGTCAACAGCGTTGGCCCACTCGGCGGGAACTTCCACCTTGACGTATGCGGTGGCGCCGGCGTCGATGGCGGCGTAGTTCATGTCGACCACGTCCTGGCCCTTCTTCAGGTAGGAGTGGAGGGCGGCGTCCTTCATGTACTGGATGGCCTCTTCCTCAGGCATGACCTTTGCCAGAGAGAAGAATGCGGACTGAAGGATGGTGTTGGTACGCTTGCCCATGCCGATCTTCTTGGCAAGGTCGATAGCGTTGATCATGTAAAGCTGGATGTTGTTGTTGGCGATGTAGCGCTTGGAGGCAGCGTCCAGATGATGCTCCAGCTCCTCAAAGCTCCACTGGCAGTTGACCAGGAACACACCGCCGGGCTTGACGTCGCGGACGATGGGGAAGCCCTTGGTGATGTAGGAGGGCACATGGCAGGCCACAAAGTCGGCCTTGTTGATGTAGTAGGGGCTCTTGATCAGCTTGTCGCCGAAGCGCAGATGGCTGACGGTTACGCCGCCGGTCTTCTTGGAGTCGTACTGGAAGTAAGCCTGAACGTATTTGTCGGTGTGGTCGCCGATGATCTTGATGGAGTTCTTGTTTGCGCCGACGGTGCCGTCGCCGCCCAGACCCCAGAACTTGCACTCGATGGTGCCTTCTGCGGCGGTAGCGGGAGCGGGAACCTCCTCAAGGGACAGGTTGGTGACGTCGTCAACGATACCGATGGTGAACTGACGTTTGGGAGCGGCCTTTGCCAGCTCGTTGTAAACGGCGAACACGGAGGCGGGAGGCGTATCCTTGGAACCCAGACCGTAGCGGCCGCCGATGACGGTGACGTCGTTCTTGCCGGCGTTGGCCAGAGCGGTGACAACATCCAGATACAGAGGCTCGCCCTGAGCGCCGGGCTCCTTGGTGCGGTCCAGAACGGCGATCTTCTTGCAGCTTGCGGGGATGGCTGCCAGGAGCTTCTCCGGGCAGAAGGGGCGGAACAGGCGGACCTTCACAAGGCCGACCTTCTCGCCGTGGGCGTTCATGTAGTCGATGACTTCCTCTGCCACATCGCAGATGGAGCCCATGGCCACGATGACGCGGTCAGCGTCGGGAGCGCCGTAGTAGTTGAAGAGCTGGTAATCGGTGCCGAGCTTGGCATTGACCTTGCCCATGTACTCCTCGACGATGGCGGGAACGGCGTTGTAGTAGGTGTTGGAAGCCTCACGGTTCTGGAAGAAGATATCTCCGTTCTCGTGAGAACCGCGCATTACGGGGTGCTGGGAGTTGAGGGCGCGGGCACGGAAAGCCTCAACGGCGTCCATGTCGCACATTTCCTTCAGATCCTCGTAATCCCAAACTTCGATCTTCTGCAGCTCGTGGGAGGTACGGAAGCCGTCGAAGAAGTTCAGGAAGGGAACGCGGCCCTTGATGGCGGCCAGATGCGCCACGGGGGACAGGTCCATGACTTCCTGGACGTTGCTCTCAGCCAGCATGGCAAAGCCGGTCTGGCGGCAGGCCATAACGTCGCTGTGGTCGCCGAAGATGTTCAGGGTGTGGCTGGCAAGGGTACGTGCGCTGACGTGGAACACGCCGGGCAGCAGCTCGCCTGCGATCTTGTACATGTTGGGGATCATCAGCAGCAGGCCCTGAGAGGCGGTGTAGGTGGTGGTCAGAGCACCGGCATTCAGAGAGCCGTGAACGGCACCGGCCGCACCTGCCTCGGACTGCATCTCCTGGACCTTGACGGTAGAACCGAAAATGTTCTTTCTGCCGTTTGCGGACCACTGGTCAACATAGTCGGCCATGGGGCTGGAGGGAGTGATGGGGTAGATTGCTGCGACTTCGGTGAATGCGTAGGATACATGGGCGGCAGCAGTGTTACCGTCCATGGTTTTGAAGTGTCTCTGCATTTCTATGTTCATCTCCATTGCAAAAAATTGACTGTCGCGGCCCGTCATACGAGCCATTGACAGTTTAACATCAAATCGTCAACTTGTAAACATGTAAGCTCAATAAAATTCCTGCAAATAATTCAAATTTTGCCCATTCTATATGACTGAACTGACAAAGTGTCGTTATACGACAAGTAAATTGTGCGTTTTTTTACTTGTGCTTTTTGAAGTAATGGTTTATAATCTTACAATCGGTCTACATGACCGTGAATGATGAAAGGAGATCGTCAGCTATGGTGAACATCATCAACGACTATGGAAAAATAAGCATCACCAGCGAGGTCTTTACCTATCTTGCGGGCGACGCTGCCACCAGCTGCTTCGGCGTCAAGGGCATGGCCGGCCGCAGCAAGGAAGGCGGGCCGCTGCAGCTGCTGCGCAGAGAATCCATGTCCAAGGGCGTGGAAGTGAAATTCAACGACGACGGCAGTCTGTCCCTTGAACTGCATATCGGCGTGGACCACGGCGTGAACATGGCCGCCGTTTCCCGCAGCATTATGAACGAGGTCAGCTACAAGCTGTCCAAATCCACCGGAGTCCCTGTGAAGAACGTGGATGTCTATATAGATACAATAATCGGATAAGCTTTCGCTGATCCCCGGAGGTGCTTTCACTTGAGAGATTATATTGACGCCGCCGCGTTCAAGGAAATGATCCTGTGTGCGGACGCGGCCCTGCACGAAAATATTCAAAAGGTAAACGAACTGAACGTATTCCCCGTGCCCGACGGAGATACCGGCACGAACATGGGCCTTACGCTCAACAACGCGGCCACCGAGCTGCGCAAGAAAAACTTTGTCTCCCTGGACGCCGCGGCCGACTGCGTGGCCTCCGCTCTGCTGCGGGGCGCCAGAGGAAATTCCGGCGTTATCCTGTCCCTGCTGTTCCGGGGCATTTCCCGCAGGCTCAAGGGCCTTGAATCTGCCGGAACCGTGGAATTTGCCGGCGCCATGTCCGACGGCGTGGACGCGGCTTACAAAGCGGTCATGAAGCCTGCCGAGGGCACCATCCTCACCGTCTCCCGTCTGGCGGCTGCCGCCGCCGTGGAAGCGGCCAATGCCGGGGCCAGCCTGGAAAACGCGCTGGTCTGCGCCGTCAAGGCCGGCGACGAGGCCCTGGAAAACACCGTGAACATGAACCCTGTGCTGAAAAAGGCCGGCGTCATCGACGCGGGCGGCATGGGCTACATGATTATCCTCAAAGCCATGCTGGCCTCCCTGAGAGGCGAGGTCACCGCGCCCGAGGAGGGCGGCGATTTCAGCGCCTTCGCGGAGAGCAGCGCCTTTGATGTGTTCGACACCGAGGACATCACCTTTGCCTTTGACACCGTGTTCATCGTCCGCAAGAAAACGCCGGACGTGGACCTGGAGCCTTTGCGCAAGTACCTGTCCAGCATCGGCGATTCCCTGGTTATCGGCGATGACGACGAGGCCTTCAAGGTCCATGTGCACACCAATATCCCCGGCAACGCCCTGAACGAGTCTCAGAAGTACGGCACCCTGGAGCTGGCCAAGATCGAGAACATGCGCACCCAGCATGAGGATCTGCTGGCCGGCAAGAAGGCCCAGAGCACCGACGATCTGGAGCAGATCGAGAAGGAGCTGGAGGAGCAGGAAAATGCCGTGGCCGCACCGGAGAAGGAGTTCGGCGTGGTGACCGTCTGCGCCGGAGCGGGCATGGAGGCCCTGTTCCGGGAGCTGGGCGCCGACGGTATCGTCACCGGCGGGCAGACCATGAACCCCTCCACCGACGATATCCTCAAGGTCATCAACAAGACCCCGGCCTCCACCGTGTTTGTGTTCCCCAACAATAAAAACATCACCATGGCGGCGGAGCAGTGCATCCCCCTGACCGAGAAAAAGGTCATTGTCATGCCCACCAAGACCGTGCCCCAGGGCGTGTCTGCCCTGCTGAACTTCAACCCCGACGAGGGGGAGGAGCAGATGGTCGCCACCATGAAGGAAGCCATCTCCAACGTGCACACTGCCATGATTACCTACGCGGCCCGGGATTCCGATTTTGACGGGCATAACATCCACGCGGGCGAGTATCTGGCCCTGCTGGACGGCGCGCTCATCGGCAGCTACACCAACCTCAAGACCCTGTTCAAGGAGCTGAGCTGGGCCTTTGACGAGTTCGACCCGGAGTTCATCACCGTGTATTACGGCGAGGACGTGAAGGAGGACGAGGCAAACGACTCCGCCCAGACCATTATCGGCTGCTTCCCCGACGCGGACGTCAGCGTTGTCAGCGGCGGCCAGCCGGTGTACTATTACATGATCGCCGTGGAATAATCAATAATAATGCAAAAAAGCCCCCGTATACGGACATGTGTTGTCCGCTATGCGGGAGCTTTTTGCGTTTCAGGATCCCTTTTTCGGCAATTTGTGCTTTTTCCCGTCAGGGGTCTGGATATAGGTGTTTTCCAGTACAGCAATGGTGCTTCTGCGCCAGTCCTCAATATACTCTTTTCGTAAAATGTCGCGCTCAGCCAGCTCCTCTGCCGTCAGCTCACGCTGTTTGGCCAGGCGGGCCAGCTCGTTGATCCGGTCAATTTTTCTCTGTTCCATGTTTTACTCCTCTATGGTCCCCAGCTCGTCCAGCGTCAGCTCAAAGGCGGGGATAAAATGCTCCAGGAAATACTGCACCTCCGGCAGGGGGCTCGCCTCTAAAATGGCCCTGGTCTGCCTCTCCGCGGAGAGGAACTCATCGTTGCCGGTCTTGCGCTCTTCTATACATTTAATATAAGCGGAGAGCTTGTCCGCCGCCTTGACCAGGTCGTGGAGCCGCGCCTGGGTCTCCCCGGTGAGCAGCGGCGCATAGGCGCCCCGGATCTCTTCGGGCAGGGTGGCCAGCAGCTTTTGACAAGCCAGCTCCTCCACCTGCTTGTAGGCCCCCATGATCTCCGGGCTGTGATATTTGATGGGGGTGGGCAGGTCGCCGGTCAGAATCTCCGGGCAGTCGTGGTACAAGGCCACGGCGGCGCACTCGTTGGGGTCACAGGGGATGTGGTACACGTCCCGGCGGATGACGCCCAGGGCGTGGGCGATCACCGCCGCCATGTGGCTGTGCTCCTGGATATTCTCCGGCAGGGCGTTTCGCATCAGGCTCCAGCGGCCGATATAGCGCATACGGGATATATAGGCAAAGAAATTGTCGCTCATCATTTTCTCCCAACAATTTATTTTTCTTAGCGATTGTAACACGAACCGGAAAACATTGCAATAATCAGGAAAAATGATGTTAAGGTGTTGCAATTTGCGGCAGAGGGTGTTAAAATCCAATTTTGTGTTGAAAATAAAGAGAAACAGATATTTTTTACTCAGGGAGCTGCAATATTATGGATAAACTCAGAAACGTTGCCATTATCGCCCACGTTGACCACGGCAAGACCACCCTGGTGGATGAGATGCTCAAGCAGTCCGGTGTGTACCGGGAAAATCAGGAAGTGGTGGAGCGCGTGATGGACTCCAACGACCTGGAGCGTGAGCGCGGCATCACCATCATGGCCAAGAACACCGCCGTATGGTACGGCGACACCAAGATCAATATCGTAGACACCCCGGGCCACGCCGACTTCGGCGGCGAGGTGGAGCGCATTCTGAAGATGGTCAACGGCGTTATCCTTCTGGTGGACGCCGCCGAGGGCCCCATGCCCCAGACCCGTTTCGTTCTCAGCCGGGCGTTGGAGATGGGCCACCGGGTCATCGTGGTAGTCAACAAGATCGACCGCCCCGACCAGCGCATCCACGAGGTCATCGACGAGGTGCTGGAGCTGCTGATGGACCTGGACGCCACCGACGAGCAGCTGGATTCCCCCATGCTCTTCTGCTCCGGCCGTCAGGGTACGGCCAGCTATTCCCCCGACGTTGTGGGCACCGACTTAAAGCCCCTGTTCGAGACCATTCTGGAGTACATTCCCGCCCCGGAGATGAACGAGGACGCCCCCTTCCAGATGCTGGTCAGCAGCATTGATTATAATGAATATGTGGGCCGCATCGCCATCGGCCGCATTGAGCGGGGCGTGATAAAGCAGAACCAGGAGATCGAGGTCTGCAACTACCACGATCCGGACGCCGCCCCCGCGCGGGCGAAGGCTGTCTCCCTGTACCAGTTTGACGGGCTGAACCGGGTTCCCGTCACCGAGGCGGGCGCGGGCAATATCATCGCCATGAGCGGCATCGGCGAGATCACCATCGGCGACACCATCTGCGCCAAGGGCTTTGCGGAGCCCCTGGCCTTTGTGAAGATCGGCGCGCCTACCCTGGAGATGACCTTCTCCGTAAACGACAGTCCCTTTGCCGGCCGTGAGGGCAAGTTCGTCACCTCCCGCCAGATCCGCGACCGCCTGATGCGGGAGACCCTGAAGGACGTTTCCCTGAGAGTCACCGACGTGCCCGACAGCACCGACAGCTTCAACGTGGCGGGCCGGGGCGAGATGAGCCTGTCCATCCTGATCGAGACCATGCGCCGCGAGGGCTATGAGTTCCAGGTGTCTCCTCCCCGGGTGCTGTACCAGGAGATCGACGGCAAGACCTGCGAGCCTGTGGAGAGGGTGGTTGTGGACGTGCCCCAGGACTACATGGGCTCCGTTATGGAGAAGCTGGGCGCGCGCAAGGGCGAATTTGTGGAGATGACCCCTGTTGGCAACCGGATGAAGATGGAATTTCTTGTCCCCTCCCGGGGCCTCTTCGGCTACCGCAACGAGTTTTTGACCGACACCAAGGGCGAGGGCATCCTGGCCTCTGTGTTCGAGCGCTATGAGCCCTACAAGGGCGACATTGCCCGCCGCAGCACCGGCTCCCTCATCGCCTTCGAGACCGGCGAGGCCGTGGCCTATGGCCTGTGGAACGCCCAGGATCGCGGCGCGCTGTTCATCACCCCGGGCACCAAGGTCTACGCCGGGATGATCGTAGGCGTCTGCCCCAAGAGCGACGATGTGCCCGTCAACGTCTGCCGCACCAAGCACCTGACCAACACACGCGCCTCCGGCTCCGATGAGGCCCTGCGCCTGATCCCGCCCCGCCAGCTCAGTCTGGAGCAGTGCCTGGAATTTCTGGCCGACGACGAGCTGCTTGAGGTGACGCCCAAGAACCTGCGCCTGCGCAAGAGCATCCTGGATCACAGCCTGCGCATGAAGACCCTGATGCGCAACAGATAAAACAAACCGTTTCCAACCCGTGCGGAGTCTTTCCGCACGGGTTTTTATTTGAAAAACATGCCATAATAATGGTTGACTTCCCAGCAAAACAGTGGTAATATACCTGAGAATGCGCCCGTATGCTCAGCTTCGGGGCCATGCCGCCGCTGCGGTAGCCTTTCCGCCCGATGCTTGGCTGCAGGGTATAGCTTGAATCAAGAAAGGGGATAATCAAGATGATTACCAAAGAAAAGAAGACCGAAGTTATCAACAGCAACGCCACCCATGAGGGCGACACCGGTTCTCCCGAGGTCCAGATCGCCATTCTGTCCCAGCGTATCCTGGAGCTGACTGAGCATCTGAAGAAGCACCCCAACGACGACCACAGCCGTCTGGGCATGTACAAGATGGTCGGTAAGCGCCGCCGCCTGCTGGACTACCTGGCCAAGAAGGACATCGAGCGTTACCGCGCGATCATCGCAAAGCTGAACATCCGCAAGTAATTTCCAGTTCAGCTCTTTACTGAGGGTTATGAAGGTTTTTATGGGGACAATATAATACTATATTGTCCCCATGCTTTATCCCCCGGTTCCCCGGAAGACAAAACCAGGGAGCTTCCGACGGATTAGTATTTGAAGCAGTACCGGAGATTATCCGATCCCGCTTCAAGTGCTATGACGCCGGCAGCTCCGCAGAAACAAAGAAGGAGAAGCAAAAGGCATGATCATTACCAACAAGCAGTTTCCCAATTACAGAAAGTATGAAATGATGTATGAAGGCCGCCCTCTGTCCATGGAAGTGGGCAAGATGGCCGAGCTGTGCAACGCGGCTGTCCTGGTGAAGTACGGTGAGACCACCGTGCTGGTCACCTGCACCGCCTCTGCCCGTCCCAAGGACGGTATCGACTACTTCCCCCTTGCCGTGGACTTCAATGAGAAGCTCTACGCTGTGGGCCGCATCCCCGGCAGCTTCATGCGCCGCGAGGGCAAGCCCAGCCTGCCCGCGGTTCTGGCCTCCCGCCTGATTGACCGCCCCATGCGCCCCCTCTTCCCCAGCGACCTGCGCAACGACGTGGTCATCGCCTGCGAAGTGCTGTCCGTTGACCGGGACTGCTCCCCGGAGATCACCGCCATGATCGGCGCCTCCGCCGCAGTTTCCATCTCTGACGTGCCCTTCAACGGCCCCATCGCCGGCATCGTTCTGGGCTGGGACGGCGAGAAGTACCTCTTCAACCCCACCCAGGAAGAGCGCAAGACCAACCGCATGACCACCACCATTGCCGCCACCCACAAGAAAATCGTCATGATCGAGTCTGAGGCCGACCAGGTCCCCGACAACGTGATGTACGAGGGCATCGTTCAGGCTCACGAGCATCTCCAGCCCGTCCTTGACCTGATCGACAAGATGGTGGCTGAGATCGGCAAGCCCAAGTTCGAGTATGAGCACGCCTCCTTCGATGAGGAGCTGTTCCAGAAGCTGGTGGAAAACGAGTTTGAATCCATGGAATACTGCATGGACACCGACGACAAGAACGTCCGCGAGGCCCGCGTAAACGACTGGATCAGCATGGTCGAGGAGAAGTACGGCGAGGAGCACCCCGACCTGATGCAGTACATGGACGAGATCCTGTACAAGCTGCAGAAGAAGGTCGTCAAGAAATGGCTGCTGGCCGGCAAGCGTGTGGATGGACGCCAGATGAACGAAATCCGTCCCCTGGCTGCCGAAGTGGGCGTCATCCCCGTTGTTCACGGCTCCGCTCTGTTCACCCGCGGACAGACGCAGGTGCTGTCCATTGCCACGCTTGCCACCCTCAGCGAGGCCCAGAAGCTGGACACCATCTGGGAAGAGGAAGAAAAGCGCTTTATGCACCACTACAATATGCCCTCCTACTCCACCGGCGAGGCCCGTGCCAGCCGCAGCACCGGACGCCGCGAATACGGCCACGGCGCACTGGTAGAGAAGGCTCTGGAGTGCGTTATCCCCGATGTTGAGGACTTCCCCTATGCCATCCGTGTAGTCTCCGAGGTTCTGTCCTCCAACGGCTCCACCTCTCAGGGCTCCATCTGCGGCACCACCCTTGCCCTGATGGACGCAGGCGTGCCCATCAAGGCTCCCGTTGCCGGCATCTCCTGCGGCCTGATTCAGGACGGCGACGACTTCACCACCTTCATCGACATTCAGGGTGTTGAGGACTTCCACGGCGAGATGGACTTCAAGGTGGCCGGCACCAAGAACGGCATCACCGCCATCCAGATGGATCTGAAGAACGACGGCCTGAAGCACGAGATCATCAAGGAAGCCTTCTCCATCACCAAGGAGGCCCGCTTCCAGATCCTGGACGCCATTATGCTCAAGGCCATCCCCGAGCCCCGCAAGGAGCTGGCCAAGTCTGCCCCCAAGATGATCCAGATGAAGATCAACCCCGACAAGATCCGCGAGGTCATCGGCTCCGGCGGCAAGGTCATCCAGAAGATCACCGCCGACACCGGCTGCAAGATCGACATCAACGACGACGGCACCATCTTCATTGCAAGCGCAGACATCGACGCCTGCCGCGCTGCCCGCAAGACCATCGAGGACATCGTGTTTGAGCCGGAAGTGGGCGCACTGTATTACGGCGAGGTCAAGCGCGTGATCTCCAACCTGGGCGCTTTCGTGGAGCTGGCCCCCGGCAAGGACGCCATGTGCCACATCAAGGACCTTGAGTTCAAGCGCACTGAGAAGGTTGAGGATGTGCTCAATGTGGGCGACAAGACCTGGGTCAAGTTCACCGGCATCGACGAGAAGGGCCGCTGGAACATCTCCCGCAAGGACGCACTCAGAGAGCGCGGCGAGGCCTGATCCCTGTCGGAGCCAAAATCGTCATTTTCAACGAGGAACGGATTCCCGTTCCTCGTTTTTCTTCGCTTAAGAAGGATAAATATGCCGGAAAACGAAAAATTTTACTATTATCTGTGATGCTGATACTATGATTATGCGGCAGCTTTTGTACAATATAGTCAAATTGCTTTTTGGGAGGCTTTTTGCATGGAAAACGCCATATTTCATTTCCCCCTTGCAGGAAGGCCGGTCTCCTGTGAAAAATACGGCTTTGGGCATATCAATTATACCTTCCTTGTGGTGACGGATCAGGGGAAGCGCTATATTCTTCAGGGCATCAACGGAAAGGTTTTTCCCGACGTGCGCGGGATGATGGAAAACATCGCCGCTGTCACCAGCTTCGTGGGGCAGCGGGAGTCTGACCCCAGAGGGACGCTGCACATAATCCCTGCGGAGGACGGAGACATCATGTACACCGACGAAAAGGGCCAGAGCTGGCGGGTCTATGACTTTGTGGAGGACAGCATCTGCCTTCAGGCGGCGGAGAGCCAGGAGGACTTTTACCAGAGCGCCGTGGCCTTCGGCCGTTTTCAGGACATGCTGACCCGTTTCCCGGCGGATACACTGCATGAGACCATCCCCAATTTCCATAACACCCCGGAGCGGTACAAAACCTTTCACCGGGTGCTGGAGGCGGATGTCTGCGGCAGAGCTGCTTCCGCCAGAGAGGAAATTGACTTTGTTCTGTCCCGGGAACAGGCCGGGGGAGAGCTCCAGCGCATGAGAGACAGCGGCCAGCTGCCTCTGCGCGTCACCCATAACGACACCAAGCTCAACAACGTCATGCTGGACAAAAAAACCAGAAAAGCCCTCTGCGTCATCGACCTGGATACGGTCATGCCTGGACTGGCGGCCTACGACTTCGGCGACTCCATCCGCTTCGGCGCCGCCACCGCTGCGGAGGACGAGAAAGATCTGGATAAAATGAGCATGGATCTGGCGCTTTACCGGACCTTCGTAAGAGGCTTTATCCGCTCCTGTCCCAGCCTGACCGAAAAGGAGCGGGAGACGCTGCCCCTGGGCGCAAAGACCATGACCCTGGAGTGCGGCCTGCGCTTTCTTACGGACTATCTGGATGGGGACCACTACTTCGCCATCCACCGGCCTGAGCACAATCTGGACCGGGCCCGTACCCAGTTCAAGCTGGTCAGGGATATGGAGGCCAAATGGGAGGACATGTGCCGCATTATCCGGGAGGAAACACCGGAAGACAAGGGGTGACAAATCCCGGAAACCGTGATACAATACGGACAATAGAAAAATCTGACGGGTGGGACAGCGCAATGAATGTGCTTTTCAATAATGAACGGCTTCTCAGACTGATAAGCAACCTGCACACGCTGACGGGCATCTGGGCCAATATCTTTGACGTCAACGGCAAGGACATACAGATCATCGGCTCACAAAATCCCTTCTGCCAGCGCATCAATGCCACCCCCGAGGGCCATGCCCGCTGCGAAGCCTGTGACGCCGCAGCGGTGAAAAAGTGTTCTTCTCTGCGGGGGATCAATGTCTACCGCTGCCATGCGGGCATCTGCGAAGTGGTTCTGCCCATAGCGGAAAGCGGCATCCCCATCGCTTATCTGGTTTTCGGCCAGCTGCTGGATGATTCGCCCATAGACAAGCAGTGGGAAGTTACCCGGAGCACACTGGACTGGTACAAAGGGGATATGGAAGCGCTGCACGACAGCTTTCTGTCCATGAACCAGTATACCCGGGAGGAGATCGAGGCTTACGCCGAGCTGCTGGAAGCGCTGACCTCATATATCCAGCTTGAGGGCATCATCCACTCGGCGGAATATACGGACGTGCAGCGGCTGGAAATGTACCTGGACCAGCACTATATGGAGCCGCTGTCCCTGAAAAAGATATCGTCCGACCTGCATATGGGCACTACAAAGCTCTGTGCTCTGGCAAAAAGGCTCTCCGGCGGCAGCACCCTGACCCATGTCATTGCCGAGCGGCGCATCAACGCCGCAAAAAAGCTACTTATCCGAAGCGATGCGCCGGTGTCCGCTGTGGCGGAGGAGGTGGGCTTCAGCGACTATAACTACTTTACGAAGATCTTCAAATCCCTCACCGGCCTTACTCCCAGCGCCTACCGCAAGAAAAACCGCAGCGGCGATGGGCAATGACAAAAACGGTCGATTCCCTTGCGTTTTTCCGCACATGTAAAATTTTTCTATAATGCGAAAAATACTTTCTATATTTATCTATTTTCGCTAAGTATAATAAACACAGCCCCGGACTTTTTTGGCCAATCTGTTTTGATTGCACAAAAAGCCCGCGCAGTTCAAAAGTTTATCCGGTTCGCGCAGCAAGGGGATCCCCTTGCTCACCTTTTTTTCAAAAAGGTGATAAGCTTTTCCGCCGGAAACTGCGCGGCGGAACCCCCAATCCTTATGTCAGCAAAATTTTTTAATCAAAATCTTAAGGAGGAAAACATGAAAAAACTTCTTGCACTGCTTCTTGCGCTGACCATGGTCTTTGCGCTCTGCGCCTGCGGCCAGACCGCAGCACCCGCAGAATCTGCGGCCCCCGCTGAGGAATCCGCAGCACCTGAGGCTCCTGCCGCAGATGAGATCACGCTGGACGTTATCATCTGCCAGTACGGCCCCAACACCCAGGACTGGTTCCTCGGAACCGGCATGAACGGCACCAACTTTGTGGACAAGTTTGAAGCCGAGAACCCCGGCATCAAGCTGAACCTGGAGGTTGTCTCCTGGAACGACGTCTACACCGTGGTCGATACCCGCATCGCCAGCAACCAGGCTCCCGACATCCTGAACATCGACGTTTTCGCCAACTATGCCAACGAAGGCCTGCTGGAGCCTGTCTCCCAGTATTGCCCCGAAGAGCTCTACAACGACTTCTTCCCCTCCTTCATTGAGCAGTCTGTGATCGACGGCACCGTTTGGGCAGTTCCCGACCTTGCTTCCGCCCGCGCACTGTACTACAATGTGGATATGTTCGAGGAAGTGGGCATTGAAGTTCCCACCACCTGGGCAGAGCTGGAAGACGCCAGCCAGGCCATCATCGATTATTATGACGGCGAAGTGTACCCCTGGGGTATTGATATGACCACCGACGAAGGCCAGGCCGCTTTCGCCTACTACACCTGGGGCAACGGCGGCGGCTTTGTTGACGCCGACGGCAACTGGGCCCTGAACAGCCCGGAGAACGTTGAGGCTATCGAGTTCGCTCTCAGCCTGTACAGCAACGGCTACACCAACCCCCAGCCCGCCACCCAGACCCGTTATGACCTGCAGGATATGTTTGCCGCAGGCAAGCTGGCCATGGTTATCGCCCCCAACTCCCTGCCCACCTACGCCGCTGACAAGGATTCCACCGTCAACATGGCAACTGCCGCTATCCCCGCAAACGACGGCAAGACCTCTTCCTCCGTCGGCGTTATGGACCGCGTAATGGCCTTCAAGGACGAGAGCGCTCCCGACCAGGCTGCCCGCGATGAAGCCATCGGCAAGTTCCTCACCTTCTTCTATGATCCCGAGAACTATGTGGGCTGGGTCAGCATGGAAGGCTTCCTGCCCGCAGTCAACTCCGCCGTTGAGGCTCTGGTTGCAGCGGATCCCAGCTTTGAGGCCTGGCTCGACGTTCTGAGCTCCTGCCAGTTCTATCCTACCGCAAAGGCAGAGTGGGATGCTGTCAAGCAGGGCGTTATCGCTGCTGAGCAGAACGCACTGGCCGGCGCATCCGTACAGGATGAGCTGGACGCTCTCCAGGCAGAAATCGCCGGCTGATCTTTTGCCGGGATAAACAATTCGTGATCCCTTGGGGCCGGAGCGCTCTCCGGCCCCGTTTTTTTCAAAGAATATTGACCTGCGGAAAGTACAATGTTTTTTGAAAAGAATAAACGAGAGAAGGTTGAGGATGAACGAAAGATTAGGAAAACGGGTAGGGCCGTATATCTGGCTCCTGCCGAGCATACTGCTGATGGCGATCTTTGTCGTGTTCCCTATCGCCATCGTGTTTAAGCTGTCCTTCAGCGAAGTGTCGAAATCCGGCGTGGTCGGCGGATTTATCGGGTTTAAGAACTTTGCTGATGCGGTTTCTCTGCCGGCCTTCAAAACAGTGATGCTCAATACGCTTGTCTGGGTGATCGCCGTTGTGGGCTTTTCGACCGTCATCGGCTTCATTGTCGCCATGGTGCTCAACCAGAAATTCAGAGGCAGAAAGATCGCCAGAGCGATCCTGGTGTTCCCCTGGGCCACCTCTCTGGTCATTCAGGCCTCCGTCTGGAACTACATCATCAAGTATGAATACGGCAACCTGAATAACATCCTGCTGAACCTGGGCATCATCAAGCAGGCCATCAACTGGCGCGCCACTTACCAGATCGAGTTTTTGTGGGAGTGCGGCGTAGGTATCTTTGTGACCATACCCTTCGTCACCTTCTGCGTTCTCTCCGGCCTCCAGACCATCGACGGCGCCCTCTATGAGGCGGCGGACATTGACGGCGCCAGCTTCTGGGATAAGCTTTTCAATATCACGATCCCGCTGGTAAAGCCGTCTCTGACGGTCAGCACGGTCCTGAATATCATCTATGTATTCAACTCCTTCCCCATCATCTATACCATGACGAAAGGCGCACCGGCAAACAAGACGGATACGCTGATAACCTATCTGTACATGCTCAGCTTCTATGACAGAAAGAAAGGCCCGGCAACGGCCCTGTCGGTCATTGGCTTTTTGATCCTGTGTATTTGCGCCGGGGTGTACATGCTGAGCGTGATGAGAAAGGAGGATGAGCAGTGAACTCTTCTTCCTCCGTAAAGAAAAACCGCCTCGCCTTGGCGCTGATGCTGGTTGTCGTGGCGGCGGTGGCTATCCTGCTCAGTCTGCCGGCCTTCCGCTTCAATTCCTGCGTTTATACCAAGAAATCCCCCAATACCTTCGTGGGTGACGAGACCTATCAGGCGGTTTCCGCCGAGGTGGAGCAAGTTGCCGGGGAGCTTCGCGCCGACGGAATTGAGGTGACCGTCAATGAGACGGTGACAGAGCGCACCAACTCCAAGGGAGAAACCACCTCACTGGTGACCTTCACCATCAACGAGGAATTTACGAAGAACGGCTGGGCCTTCCTGGGGGCGGGGCTAACCTCTTCCTGGGTACTTATGGGGATCCTTGCCTGCCTTGTGCTCTCGGTAGTCTGCGCACTGCTGGGAACGCTGCCCGGCATGGACACATCGTACAGGGCGCTGGACAGCCGGGCCCGGCTGCTGAGAAGCGCATCATACTGGCTGGCGCTGGTTGCGTTTTTGCTGGTTCCCGTGTTCTTCATGACCAATACCTACACGCTCTCCCGCCGCGTTGCGCTGTACAGCGGCGGCATAGCGACCGAAGGCAAGGAGGCACTGTTCGCCAAGCTGAACGGCTTCCTGTTCGGCGGCGCGGCAGGAGAAAATATCGACGCGGCGCTGAAGGATCTGAGCTTCTCCAACCTGTACACGCTGTGGGCGCTCCTGCCCTGCATGCTTGTGGCGGTCATTGCCGGTATCCAGCTCCGTTTCGGCGCCATAAAGCATACATTGCTCCGCGGCCTGCTGTATGGCTTTGTGATCGTTCTGTGCCTGCTTATCCTCTACCCCTATTATGTGATGCTCATCACGGCCTTCCGCTCCAACGCGGAGACCACGGATATGTACTTCCAGCATATCTTCCCCACAGAGTGGAAGTTTGAGAACCTGAAGCACATTATCAACCAGGGCGTGCCCCGCTATCTGCTCAACTCCGCCCTTATCGCCGGCGGCGCCACGGCCATAGCCCTGATCTGCGGCATCCCCGCGGCCTACGCCATGGCCCGCATGAAGTTCAAGGGCAAGAAGATCTTCCTGGGCTTTGTGATCATGAGCCAGATGTTCTCCCCGGTGGTCCTGCTCATCGGCATTTCCCAGCTTATGGGCACGCTGGGGCTGAATGATTCCATCCTGGGCCTGATGCTGATCAACGCGGCCTTCAACCAGGCCTTTGCCATCTGGCTGCTGCGCGGTACCTTTGTGGCCATCTCCCCGGAAATGGAGCAGGCTGCCCGCATCGACGGCTGTACGGTGTTCGGCTCTCTGTGGCATATCCTGCTGCCTATGGCAGCCCCCGGCATTGTCACCACGCTGATCTTTGTGTTTATCAATGCCTGGAATGAATACACGATCTCCACGGTGCTGATCTCCACGGCGGCGAACCGCCCCATCACTGTAGGTATCACCCAGTTCTCCTCCTTCAACATGATCGAGTGGCAGTACCTTTTTGCGGCGTCCCTGCTGGCAACCATCCCTGTGGTCATTCTCTTCATGTTCATCGAGAAGCACCTGACTGCCGGCCTGACTTCCGGCGGCGTCAAGGGATAAAAATAACTGAATAAAACAAAAACGATCCCCCGGACTGGTCCGGGGGATCGTTTACATTATATAGAATCAATTCTCTTTATTGTCCTGCCCGGGCATGTATTTTTTGAATACCCGCTCAGTGAACAGGGACCAGAACAGTATCAGCAGCGCCGGAAGGACAAAGACCGGCACCAGATAGCGGACACAGACCCCGATACAGAACCAAAGGGAGACGGACATCAGCAGCGTGGAAGGGAGATGGGCGATCGAAAGCTTCAGCGCCGTCAGGTTCAGCCCTACAAAGCCAAAGGTAAAGCGGGAGAGAACGGGGAATACCCAGCAGCCGATGCCCGAAATGACGGTCAGCAGCACCAGACCGGCCATAGCCGCCACAACGGAGAGGTCCGCCCCGCCCGCTGTGCCTATAAAGCGCCTGAGCAGCCAGTAGCAGCCGCCCACCACCAGCAGCCACAGCAGTGTTGAGGGGATAGAGCCCAAAAACTCCGTCTTGAAGGTGCGGAAAAAGCGGCCGTATACCTGCTTTTCCCCGTAACGGAAGCCGTGGGCCACGGAATCGTACAGCGCGGTGGTGGCAGCGCCCAGGGTGATGACCGGCAGAGAGCAGAGCAGCCATAACATGCTCAGGATCAGAACGTCGGCAAAGTAGCCGAAGGGCTTCCAGATGAAGCTCTCCGCGTTGAAAAAGCCGCCCATTACTTCACCAGCTTCGGTACCAAAGCGGAAAGAGCCTCCGCAAGCTGCCTGTGGCCACGGCCTGTCAGGTGCATGCAGTCCAGCTTGTTAAACTCCGCAAGGCCTTCCGCGTCCAGAAAGGCGCAGCCCAGCCGGTCGGCCAGCTCACGATAACGGGGCGCAAGCCCCCGGGACTTCTCCGTGCAGCCCAGACCCATAGCGGCACCGAAAGGATGATCCAGCAGGCCCTCGCCGATGTGGGGCGGGCAGATCAAAAGAATGTTGGGCTTTCCGCCGCGCCAGGCCTCCACGGTTTTGGCCTTGGCCACCAGGCGCTCCATGCCGATGCCGATGCAGGCCGCGTTGGCGCCCAGACGCTCCTTGGTGTCGTTGGTACCCAGCATGATAATCAGCAGGTCCACTGGCTCGTGGCTCATCAGACAGGAATAAATCACGTCCAGCCCGGACATGGACTCGTGCAGGGGGTCCGGGAACACGGTGGTGCGCCCGGAAAGCCCCTCTTCAATTACCAGATACTCTTCACCCAGAGCCTTCTGCAGCAGACAGGTCCAGCGCTCGTCCTCGTTGAAGCGGTCGCCCCCGTCGGCGCAGTCGGCCGGGTCGGCGCAGTAGCCGTGGGTGTTGGAATCGCCGAAACAGACAATGTGCTTTTTCATCTTTATCGAATCTCCGGCAGGGACGCGGCGGCGGCGGACTGGCCCACACGGCGGAAACGCTCGTCGGGCAGGGCGATGTTGATCTTGCCGCAGACTTCGGGGTACTCACTTGCCAGCACCTTGCGGCAGGTCTCCAGCAGGGTGTCGCCGCCCTTGCCGGACATGACACGGCCCAGGAGCAGCACGCTGCGGAAGCCGTAGAGATCGTGGTAAAAAACCAGGGTGTGGGCCAGATAGGTGCCGATGCTGCGGTAAATGGCGGCGGCCCGGTCATCGCCCTCCTCCATCAGCTTCTGGACCACTTTCAGCTTCTCGGCGGGGGACAGGGCGGCGTCCAGCTCGATACCGGCGGCAGGGGCCAGCTTGATCACGCTGTCCTGAGAGAAGTATTTCACGCCGCAGCCGATGTCGTGAGACCACTCGTCCTCCATGGCGGCAGGATTAGCGTCTACGGGGACAAAGGCCAGCTCGTTGAGCCAGCCGGTGATCCGGCCCTGCTCGTCCACATAGCCCACCGCCTCGCTGGTGCCCATGGCAATGCCCAGAATGTTGGTATCCTCAAGGCTGATGGCACCGGCCAGAGCGGACACATCACCGTCGTTCACCACGCTGTAGGGGATGGGACCGAAGGTGTCGGTAATGGCGCGGATATAGATGTCCTTCACCTTGGCGTCAAACAGGTCTTTGGGTACCTGCAGGAACAGGGATGCCGCCATGGTGCGGTTGTTGATAAAAACGCCTGCGGAGGAGACGCCGACCGCGTCCACTCTGGGCATATGGGAAGCGGCGGACTTCAGCGCGGCCACAATGCCCTCATAGTGATAGTCCGGGTCACTGTTGATTTTGGGGAACCAGACCACCTCTTCGGAGTAGACCGTCTCCCCGTCGATCACGGCGGAGACCTTGCGGTCGCTTCCGCCGGCGTCAAAGCCGATACGGCAGCCCTCCATATGGCCGCCCATGGGCTTGGGGGCGTCCTTGGCCTCCGGCAGTTCGTCCACCAGCACCACCTCAAAGGGGTGCTCGAACACGCCGGCCATGTAGTCCCAGTCAAACTCCTGCTCGCCGCCGGCGCTGTAGGCGGCGGAGAGATACGCATAGGTGTCCTGATCGCCGCTGACGTAGATTTTGAAGCCGCCTTTCATCCACAGGATGGTCTTTACCAGGCGGTTGATGTAGTAGTGGTCTGCTTTGCGCATTTCTTCCGTGCCGTGGATGAAGGTGTGGCATACCGCCATCTCACCGTCGGCCCGCTCCACGGCGATGCCCACAGGCTTGCGGGCGCCGGCGAGAAACGCCTGGTTAAATTTATAAAGGGGGATGAATTCCGGATCCAGTTCGGGTTTGTTCTCAACATACAGGTTAATTCCGAGATATTCCATAACAGCCTCCTTGAAAGAAAAATGGTATCTGTTTTTCTATTATAGCATGGTACAGCGCTTATGTCATCAGGATACTGGCAAAAAATTTCAGGAAATATTTCTGTTGAAAATATCTTTCCGCAATGGTACTATTGTTTCGCGGAAAAAACGAAAAGTTTTCATAGAGGAGGAAACGTAAAAATGGACAGAACGAAACTGAGTGAGGCTCGCCGCTGGATACGGTATCAGCTTGACTGTTCGGCGAATTTCTGGCTGGATCACGGCATAGACAAGGTAAACGGCGGGGTGTACACCTGCCTTGACAGAAAAGGTGAGGTATTCTCCACCGACAAGAGTGTGTGGATGCAGGGCCGCTGCGGCTGGATCTACGCCTGGCTTTGCCATCTGTACGGGCCCCGGCCCGAATGGCTGGAAGCGGCGAAGAGCTGCCTGGACTTTATGGAAAAATACTGCATCAACCCCCAGGCTGACGGCCGCATGTACTTCACCGTCACCGCCGAAGGGCAGCCGCTGAGACAGCGCAGATACTGCTTTTCCGAGGCCTTTTACGCCATGGCCAACGCCGAGTATTACGGCATCACCGGCGACAGGGACTGCCTTGAGCGCGCCCGCCGGGCCTATGACCTGTACTGGAATCTGAACCACGGCATGCCCGACCCCACCGGCCTGGGCCCCAAGACCATTCCTGAGACCCGTACCGGAAGAGCCTTCGGCATCCCCATGATCTATCTGAACGTCACCTCCGTCATGCAGCGGGTGGACCCGGAACGTGCGGAGCTGTACGCCCAGCGGGCCGACTCCTGCGTGGAGGATATCTTCCGCTACCATGTGCACCCGGAGCTGAAATGCGTCCTGGAAAACGTGGCGGAGGACGGCCAGGCCCGCCTGAACTATACCGAGGGCCGCGTGGTGAACCCGGGCCACGACATTGAGGGCGTGTGGTTCCTGCTGGAGTACGCCAAGCGTACCGGCAAGACCGAGTATATTGCCAAAGCCGCCCAGATTTTCGACTGGGCCATCGAGGCCGGCTGGGACAAGGAGTACGGCGGCCTGCTGTACTTTGTGGACGCCCTGGGAAGACCGCCTGAGGCCTATGAGCACGATATGAAGCTCTGGTGGCCCCATAATGAGATCCTCATTTCCTCTGTCATGCTCTACCGCGACACGGGGGACGAGAAATATCTGGACTGGTTCTACAAGACCCTGGACTACTGCAAGACCTACTTTGCCGACAGCGAGTACGGCGAGTGGTACGGCTACCTCCGCCGGGACGGCAAGCCCACAGAGCCTGCCTGCAAGGGTTCCACCTTCAAGGGTCCCTTCCATCTGCCCAGAATGCTGAGCATCACGGATCAGGTGATCGGGGAGATCCTGGACGCCCAAGGCTGAGGGACTGCCTATGGCCTATAACCAGAGCGTATCTGAACGAATAAGCGCGGATTACTATAACCTGACTTCATCGGAGAAAAAGGCCGCGGACTATGTGATGGCCCACCAGATGGAGGCGCAGATCATGTCCATCACTGAGCTGGCCGAGGCCAGCAAGGTGGCGGAGGCCACGGTCTCCCGCTTCTGCCGCCGCTTGGGCTACAAGGGCTATAACGCCTTCAAGCTGGCCCTGGCCCAGTCCACCGCGGGACAGAGAAGCAGCGCCGCCAACCCCCTCTCCGGGGAGGTGCAGGACACCGACAGCCTCACCGACCTGTGCCGCAAGCTGTACCAGGCGGACGTCAGTGCCATGACCCACACTATGGAGCTGATTAAGCCCGAGAACATTGTGGCTGCCGCCGACCTGCTGGAAAAGGCGGGAAAGGTGCTGTGCATGGGCCAGGGCGGCTCCATGATTATCGCCCAGGAGGCTGCCCACCTGTTCTCCACCGCCAGCGGCAAGTTCTTTGCCGTCAGCGACTCTCATATGCAGGTAATCGCCGCTACAACCATGGACCCGGGGGACGTACTGCTGTTCTTCTCCTATTCAGGGGCAACCAAGGACATGATGGAGACCCTGAGCCTTGCCCGGGAGCGGGGAGGCAAAGTGATCCTCATCACCCGCTTTCCCCAGTCGCCGGGAGCGGCCCTTGCCGATGTGGTGCTCCAGTGCGGCGCCAACGAGAGCCCCCTGCAGCTGGGCTCCGTCCCGGCCAGGATCGCCCAGATGTATCTGCTGGACGTGCTCTTCTCCGAGCTGTGCCGCCGGAACATGGACAGCTGCCGGGAGAGTCGCAGCCGCATTGCGGACGCCCTGGCGGATAAGCATTTATGACAAATCAGCACCCGGCGAATTGTGCAGGGTGCTGATTTTTTGCAAATTCACCCCGAAATTGTGCGAAACAGAAAATTTTTTTCAAAATTTTATTGACAATACGCATAGTTTTGGCTAATATTTACTTGTGTTTCGGCAACTTTGCCCTGACCGCGAGGCCCGGGCGGAAACGAAAATACGTCAGCAAGGGGATCCCCCTTGCTCACCTTTTTGAAAAAAGGTGATACGGTTTTACATACCGGGGCGCTTTTCTCTGCCCCCACAAACGTGTTAGCAAAAATTTTTAATAAAAATTTTAGGAGGAAATTATGAAGAAACTGCTTGTACTGCTTCTGGCTCTGACAATGGTGTTCGCACTGGCCGCCTGCGGCGGACAGGCTGCACCCGCTGAGAGCGCAGCACCCGCACCCACCGAGAGCGCAGAACCCGCACCCGCTGAAGGTGTGACCATCACCCTGTGGACTTACCCCATCGGCAAGTGGACCGATGAGGCCACCGTTAAAGATCTGATTGCAGACTTTAACGCCGTTTATCCTGACATCACTGTTCAGGTCGAGTATCTCGACTACACCAACGGCGACGACAAGGTCAACACCGCTATCGAAGGCGGCCAGGCTCCCGACATCGTTATGGAAGGACCTGAGCGTCTGATCGCCAACTGTGGCGCCAAGGGCCTGATGGTCGACCTGGCCGACATCGTCCCCGCCGGCACCTATGACTCCATTATCGGCTCCTGCACCAGCGCCAACGGCGAGGTCTACGAGCTGCCCGTCTGCATGATCGCCCACTGCATGGCCATCAACCGCGACGTATTTGAGGCGGCTGACGCTCTCCAGTACCTGAATGAGGAGACCCACACCTGGAACTCTGTCGATGACTTCTTCAAGGCTGTTCAGGCTGTCTATGACGCCGGCTATCCCTATGTCGGCACCATCTACTGCGGCGGCCAGGGCGGCGACCAGGGCACCCGCGCTCTGATCACCAACATCAGCGGCGGCACCTATGCCAACGCCGAGCACACCGAGTACACCTACGCTTCTCAGGAGAACGCGGAGGGCCTGGCCAGACTGTACGCTCAGGACGGCATCAACTTTGACACCGCTATCGTCGCTTCCGACGAGATCCAGAACTTTGTCAACGGCACCTTCCAGATGGCCTTCTGCTGGAACATCAGCCAGGAAGTCAACAATGCCGACGCGCTTGGCTTCGACGTTCTGCCCATGGCCTTCCCCTCTGACACCACTCCCTCCCTGCAGGGCGGTATCTGGGGCTTCGGCGTGTTCAACAACGGCGATGACGCCCGCATTGAGGCTGCCAAGACCTTCATCCAGTTCATGACCAGCGAGGAAGAGTATGCCAAGGCTGTTGAGGCCACCACCTTCGCTCCTGTCCGTGACGTGGACGGCATCTATGCCGACAACGCGCTGTTCCCCGAATACTCCCTGCTCAGCCCCCTGATGGGTGACTACTACCAGATCACCAAGGGCTGGACCGAGGCTCGTACCGAGTGGTGGAACATGCTCCAGCGTGTGAACGACAGCGATGGCTCCGTGGAGAGCATCCTTGCTGAGATGCAGGCTGCTCAGGACACCGCCAACGCAGCAGCTGCTGCCGGCTGATCCTTCGGCTGACGGTTTTTCGTAAATAAAAAAAGCGCCCCTTCCCTCTGTTTGGGCGAGGGAAGGGGCGTTATTCAGTGACAGCCATATTGGTACCAGAGACGCGATGCTCCGCCTCCGGAGAGAAGCGTCTGCTCCTTTTTGCGCTGCTGACTTAAACTATACACCCATAAAAAGCGGACAAAGTATGTTTTTTATCGGGAAATAGTTTTAAAAGAGAGGGGGATATCCTTGGCGAATAAAAAAATTACCGTGAGCCCGATGTCACGCCGCCTGGTAATGCGTGAAAATGTTGCCGCTTACCTGTTTATGCTGCCTTTCCTTCTGTTCTTTGTGGCCTTTGTCCTCTATCCCATGTTCATGTGCATCTTTACCAGCTTCTTTGATGCCACAATGGGACGGGATGACATCTTTATCGGTTTCCAGAACTATAAGGAATTGTTCAACGACCCGATTTTCTGGAAGGCGCTCAAGAACACTCTGGTCATTGTTCTGGTCTCCGTGCCCGTCACCTGCGTTTTCTCTCTGTGGGTGGCTTCGGTCATCAGCAGGATGCCCATGGCCGGGACCTCTGCCTTCCGCTGCATCTTTTACCTGCCTGTGGTCACCGGCTCCGTGGCCGTCACCATGGTCTGGAAGTGGATGTTCAACAACTACTACGGCATTTTCAATTACCTGGGCCAGAATATGGGCCTGCTCGACAAGCCCATCAACTGGCTGGGTGATCCCAAATACGCTCTGGGCTGCATCATTCTGATCCTGCTCACCACCTCCGTGGGTCAGCCCATCGTCCTGTACGTCTCCGCACTGGACAACGTGGACAAGTCTCTGGTGGAGGCGGCCGAAGTGGACGGCGCAACCCAGATGCAGGCTTTCTGGAAGATCAAGTGGCCCCAGATGATGCCTACCACCCTTTACATTCTGGTCATCACCACCATCAACTCCTTCCAGTGCTTCGCGCTGATCCAGCTGCTGACCTCCGGCGGCCCCAGCAACTCCACCATGACCATCATGTACTACATCTATTACAACGCTTTCAAGCTGTACCGCTACGGCTACGGCAATGCCATGGGCGTTATCCTGGCGATCATCATCGCCATCCTGTCCGCCATCCAGTTCAAGGCCGGACAGGAAAAGTAAGGAGGTGCGTACAATGAAGAAACAGAATCGTCTTGATATCAACCGGACGAAGACCAAAGTCTACTATGTCATCTCGTTTATCCTCGTTGCTCTCATTGCGTTTACCTTCCTGTTCCCGCTGTACTGGATCATCACCGGTTCTTTCAAGGTCAAGTCCGAGATCCTGTCCGCCACCCCGGTGTGGGTGCCGACAGAGTGGGTCATGACCAACTACGAAAATCTGATGAGCAAGCGCACCGCGCCGCTGTTCGATTTGACCCTGGGCTCTCTCGTGATCACCGGACCCACAGTTCCCGGCGCTTTCCGCTGGCTGCTGAACACGGTGTTCATGTCCACCATGTCCATGCTGCTGACCTGTCTGACCGCTGCCATGGCGGGCTACGCGCTGGCAAAGAAGCGCTTCTACGGCCGGGGCATCCTGTTCAGTCTGATCGTATGCGCCATGGCGCTGCCCAAGCAGGTCATCCTGATCCCGCTGCTGCGCGAAATGTCCGCTCTGGGCCTGTATGACACCATCTGGGCAGTCATTGTGCCCATCGTGGGCTGGCCCTTCGGCGTGTTCCTGATTAAGCAGTTTGCCGAGGGCATCCCCACAGAAATGGTGGAAGCCTGCCGCATCGACGGCGCCAGCGAGTGGAGAACCTTTACGGACGTCATGTTCCCCATGATCAAGCCCGGTGTGGGCGCCTGCGCCATCTTCACCTTCATCAACTCCTGGAACGACTACTTCATGCAGTTGATTATGCTGATGAGCACCAAGGAGCTGACCATCTCTCTGGGTATTGCCACCATGCAGGGCGAGAACTCCACGGACTTCGGTCTGCTGATGGCAGGCTCCGCCCTGGCTTCCGTACCCATTATCATCGTGTTTCTGATTTTCCAGAAGTACTTCACCAAGGGCATCACCATGGGCGCCGTGAAAGGATAAGTATCTTGATTTTTGCAAAATTAAAGGATGCCGCAGACTATTGCGGCATCCATCCCCGGCTTGACCGGGTGATCGATTGTCTCAATGAGGAGTTTCTGAACAAGGTAGGCACACAGACCCAGAAGCTGGAGGGTGATCTTCTGTATGTCACCCGCTTCGACTATGTGACCAGCCCCCTTGAGGAGACTTTCTTTGAGGCCCATAAAAAGTACCTTGACGTACATCTGATGATGAGCGGCGCGGAGAGAGTGGATATCTCCCACCCGGAGGCGCTGTCGCTTTTTGACCATAAGGATGATTTTTACGCCTACCGGGGCGAGGCGGAACAGACGCTGCTCCTCACGCCCGGCAGCTTCCTTGTGGTCTTCCCCGGCGATGCGCACCGCATCAAAGTGCAGGTCAAGGGTCCTGAAAATGTATCCAAGGTCGTTTTCAAGCTGCTTGTAAACGACTGAGATGGGAAAGAAGGAAAAACATGAATCAGAAGTTTGAAAAGTACAAGGGCATATTCCCCGCTTTCTACGCCTGCTACGATGAAAACGGCGCAATCAGCCCTGAAAGAGTGCGGGAATTTACCGAGTATATGATCGGCAAGGGCGTTACCGGATTGTATGTGGGCGGCTCCTCCGGCGAGTGCATCTACCAGTCCGTGGCGGAGCGCAAGCTGGTGCTGGAGAATGTGATGGAAGCTGCCCGGGGCCGGATCGTTGTCATCGCCCATGTGGCCTGCAACAACACCGCCGACAGCATGGAGCTTGCCGCTCACGCGGAGAGCTTGGGCGTGGACGCCATTGCCGCCATCCCGCCCATCTACTTCCATCTGCCGCCCCACGGCATTGCCCGGTATTGGAACGACATCTCCTCTGCGGCACCCAATACCGATTTCATCATCTACAATATCCCCCAGCTTGCCGGCGTAGGACTTAACGGTGCCCTGCTGCGGGAGATGCTGAAGAACCCCAGAGTGATCGGCGTGAAAAACTCCTCCATGCCCGTTCAGGACATCGAGATGTGGCGCGACGAAGGGGCCATCGTATTCAACGGCCCGGACGAGCAGCTTCTGTCTGGCCTGGTGGCAGGCGCCATCGGCGGTATTGGCGGCACCTATGCCGTGATGCCTGAGCTGTATCTGCGCATTTTCAAGCTGGTATCTGAGGGCCGTATCGCCGAAGCCCGGGAGATCCAGGACGAGTGCTGCCATATCATCTATGAGCTGTGCTCCTGCCATGGCAATATGTACGCCGTGATCAAGGCGGTACTCCGGGAGCTGGGCGGGCCCGACATCGGCGGCGTGCGCCGTCCTCTCAGCGACATTGTGCCCGAGGATATGCCCACTGTCCGTAAATGCGCGGAGCATATCCGCACGGCCTGCGAAAAGTTCGTGAAGTAAGCGAGAGTAAAACGAAAGCCCGAAGGAATCAACCTTCGGGCTTCAATTTTTGCCTTATTTCCCTCTGGGCTGGCGGCCGTCGACGGTCTCCCAGCCGGGGAGGGGGAGCCGCTGCATGGCGCCGAAGATCTTGGATTTCATGTCCGGGTACTGGGCGCTCATGGTTTTCAGAAGCTGCTTGATCTCATAGCGCTTGCTGCCCTTGTCCTGGGGGCAGGGGTTTTCCACCACCGGCAGCTGAAGCTCCTGGGCCAGATTGCTGATTTTCAGTTCCCCGGCGTAGATCATGGGCCGGATCTGGGTGACGCCGGAGCGGTCCAGATAGGTGACGGGCCGAAAGCAGCTGAGCCGCCCCTCAAAGAGCAGCGACAGCATGAAGGTCTCCACCGCGTCGTCAAAATGGTGGCCCAGGGCCAGCTTGTTTATGCCCCGCTGCCGGATGGCGTCGTTCAGCGCGCCCCGGCGCATCTTGGCGCAGAGAGAGCAGGGGTTATCCTCCTTGCGCACGTCGAAAACAACCTCCTTGATATCCGTTTTCAGACAGGTATAGGGGATATCAAGCTCCCGGCAGAGCTCCGCCACCGGGGTAAAGTCCATGCCCTCAAAGCCCAGCTCAATGGTGATGGCCTCCAGATCAAAGTGTTTGGGATAGTAGCCTTGCAGGTGGTGGAGAGCCAGCAGCAGCAAAAGACTATCCTTCCCGCCGGAGACGCCCACGGCGATGTTGTCGCCCTCTTCGATCATGTTATAGTCGTCCACCGCACGGCGGATCACACCGGTAAATTCGTTTAAGATTTTGTCCATGTCCTACCCTCAGAGAAAAAATAAAAATGGAAATAAGTTTTCGATAGAATTTACGAGATTTCGAGAGAAATCAAGAGATTTGGAAATCAGAATTAAAATTGCTGTTGACACGCCGGGAAAGCTGTGGTATAAAAATAAAGCGCGCTTGGCGTTTATTGTAAACTCCTGCGCCTGAATTGTCAAAACATTTAATTCTATATGGAGGCACAAAATATGTCTACGACCATGGTAACCAAGGAGACCGTTACCCGCAAATGGTACGTCCTTGACGCAGCCGGCAAGCCCCTGGGCAAGACCGCTGCTCTCGCCGCTGACCTGCTGCGCGGCAAGCTCAAAACCGATTATACCCCCCACGTTGACTGCGGCGATTATGTCATCATCATCAACGCGAAGGACGCAGTTCTCACCGGCAAGAAGCTGGAGCAGAAGTACTACCGTACCCACTCCGGTTATCCCGGCGGACTGAAAGAGACCCAGTACAAGACCCTGATGAAGACCAAGCCCGAGCTGGCTATGCGTCTGGCTGTCCGCGGCATGCTGCAGAAGAACACCATCGCTCAGTGGCAGCTCAAGCGCCTGAGAGTTTTCGCCGGCGCAGAGCACACCCACGCAGCCCAGAAGCCCGAAGTTTGGGATCGCTAAGAGGAGGTAAAGAAATATGGCAACCTATAAGTGCAAGAAGCCCTATATGTACGGCACCGGACGCAGAAAGTCCTCCGTCGCACGTGTTCACCTCATCCCCAACGGCACCGGTGTGATCACCATCAACGGCCGTGATATCGACGACTACTTCGGTCTGGACACCCTGAAGCTCATCGTGCGTCAGCCCCTGGTCACCACCGGCACTGTCGGCAAGGTTGACATTGAGGCTACCGTCGCCGGCGGCGGCGTTTCCGGTCAGGCCGGCGCTATCCGCCACGGCATCGCCCGCGCTCTCCTGGTTGTGGACGAGAGCTACCGCGCTTCCCTGAAGGCCGCAGGCTTCCTGACCCGCGACCCGAGAATGAAAGAGCGTAAGAAGTACGGTCTCAAAGCCGCCCGCCGCGCTCCGCAGTTCAGCAAGCGTTAATCGAATACCGCTTATTACAGCGCCGCGATTATTTTGCGGCGCTGTTTTTTCCGAGGAGAATATTATGGACGTGAAAACCGCACTGATCGTTATCGACATGCAAAAGGGCTTTATCAACGGGGCCTCCGCCCAGTGCATCCGGGGTGCGAAGGCCACGGTGCCCGCCTGCGCCGCGGTTATCAGCCACTGCCGGGAGCGGGATATCCCTGTGTTTTTTGTCACCCGCCGTTACCGGGCGGACGGCAGCGACGTGGAGCACACCCGATTTGAACGCTGGCGCGAGGGCGGCAGGGCCATGTCGCCGGGCTGTCCGGAGGAGTTCTCCGCCGACATGCCGGAGGAGTTTGGCCTCTGCGCCAGGGATTACCGGATTATCAAGCCCCGCTACTCCGCCTTTTTCCACACAGAGCTGGACCTGATATTGCGCCGCCTGGGCGTGAACACCATCGTTCTGGCAGGCACAACCACCCCCAACTGCATCCGCACCACCTGCTATGACGGCATATCCCTGGAGTACAATGTGGCCGTGCTCAGCGACTGCACTTCCTCCAATACGGAGGAAATCCAGCAGAGCAACCTGCGGGATATGGCCAATGTAGGCGCCCAGATCATGACAAGTGAGGACTTCATCTCCGGCAGGGAGATACGGGACACCGTAAGCCTTGCCCGGGAGAATGTGGAAAGATAAAACATCAGCGCCGCTTTTTTTGAAGCGGCGCTGATGTTTTAGCGATCCTTCTTCCGCCAGATCAGCGGCTCATACGCTTTTTTCAGAAACTTCACCACATCGTCCCCGGCAGAGGCGTGGACAAAGACGTCGTAATTTTCCGGGATGCTGCCGAAGGTCATGCACTTTTCGTAACCGGTCACTTCCTTCAGCTTTTCCAGCATGTTCAGCTTCTCCGCGTCCTTGTTATACACCCGCAGCAGGGCCATGCCGGGCAATCCGTCAGCCCCACAGCAGACGACCTTGTAATGTTCCGTTACGCCCCGGGCCTGCAGAGCGTCAAAAGCGGCGTTGATCTTTTCCGTCTCGTCAATGGCCGTCAGGTAGACCGCGCCCATACCCTCAGGCAGAGGGCGGTGCAGGTAGTTGCGGTAGGGCGACTTCCGCCGCTTTTCGTACAGAAGCCGGGTGCCCTCGTGGGACAGGCTCTCATAAAAGGTCAGGAATGAGTCGTCAATCACCGCGTGCTGGAATACCTCAAGGTCCAAATCGCGGAGCGTGTCGGTCAGGCGGCAGGCTTCCCCGTAATCCAGCTCACATTTGGCTATGTAGCTGTTTTCCACAGGATCGTAGAGCACCGCTCCATCCATCAGGATCAGAGGCAGCTTCACATGCACATCCCCGGCGGCCTCCCAGAAAGAGGCGGTGCTGCGTCGGGTCATGATGGACAGAGGCACACCCTCGTCGATCAGCCGGTTCAGTTCCACCTTGCTGTAAACGGAGAGCCGGGCATTTTCGGAGATCAGTACATCATCCAGGGCGGTGACAAACAGCAGATCCTTCCTTTTGCGCCGGGGCAGGTGGAAGGCGTTTACCACCATACCCACGATCACGCCGATCAGCGTTTCCACCACGCGATTGAGCACGAAGAGATAGGGGTTTTCGTCCCCGATGTGCACCATGGTAATGCAGAGAAAGACCACGGACGAAAAGTAGGCCGCATCCTGAATGTTCAGCACCACCGCCGTGTACAGTGAGGCCACAACCCCCAGCATCACAACGGCGCAGTACAGGGTGTAGTGAATATTATGGGGCACCAGGACAAAGCACTGGAGCACAATGACGATCAGTCCGTAAAAGGCGCCGATAAAGGTGCCGTTCATCCTGCGCAGAGCCATGGCGCGGGAATTTTTGTGGTAGCTCTGCATGCATTGTAGCGCGGCAATGGCCGAATAAAAGGGGATGCCGTGGCTTCCGCGCAGGTAATCAATCAGAAAACATATGCCTACCGACACGGCGGATTTGACAATGCGCATCCCGATGCGGGGAAAGCGGCTTGCGTGCTTGAACATAGGTCAATTCTCCATGAAAAAGGCAGCGGAAATCAACCGCTGCCCTTATTCTTTCGTCGCTTGTGCTTCAGTGGGTCTCGTTGTATTTCCGGATAGCCACGGCCAGAATGTCCATAGCCCGTTCGATATCCTCTTTGTTGATCACATAGGCCATGCGGACCTCGTTCAGGCCCTTGCCGGGGGTGGCGTAGAAGGGCTCGCCGCAGGAGAACATCACGGTCTCGCCATGGTCCTCAAACTCGTTGAGCAGCCAGAGCTGGAATTTGTCCGCGTCGTCCACAGGCAAGGCCGCCATCACATAGAACGCGCCCTTGGGCTCCTTGCAGATCACGCCGGGGATCTGGGAAAGCTTACTCATCAGCGTATCCCGGCGGAGCTTGTATTCCTCGCGCACGGAGGCGAAGTAATCTTTATCCACGGAATAGAGCGCCGCTGCGGCTACCTGATCGGTGGTGGAGGCGCAGAGCCGGCACTGACACCACTTCATGGCCTGCTGCATAAATTCCTTGTTCTTGGAGATCAGCAGACCGATACGGGCGCCGCAGGCGGAGAAGCGCTTGGAGACGGAGTCGATAACGATCACGTTGTCCTCATAGCCGGGGTACTGGAGCGCGCTGGTGAGGGACTCGCCGCCGTAGGTGAACTCGCGGTAAACCTCGTCGCAGATGATGAACAGCTCGTGCTCTTTGGCAATGTCCAGCATCAGCTTGAGCTCGTCAGGGCTCAGCACAGCGCCGGTGGGGTTGCCGGGGTTGGTAATCATAATGGCCCGGGTATGTTCGTTGATGAGGGGTTCGATACGCTCTCTCACAGCGTAGCGGTAGCCCTCCTCCGGGTAGGTGGTCAGGGGCCGGATGGTGGCGCCCGCCAGGGTGACAGAGGTGTGATAGTTGGGATAGAAGGGCTCGGGAATGATGATCTCGTCACCGTCGTCCAGAATGGTGGCCATGGTCATTTGCAAAGCCTCGCTGCCGCCGGTGGTGACAAGAATGTTCTCGTCTGTCAGGTCAACGCCGATGTTGCCGTAGTAGCCGCGCACCGCGTCAAGCAGCACAGGGAGGCCCCGGGAAGGGGCATAGGCCAGAACAGGCTCGGAAAATTCGCGCATGGCCTGAAAATAGGCGTCGGGCGTAATGATATCGGGCTGGCCGATGTTCAGGTGGTATATTTTGATGCCGCGTTTTACCGCCTCCGCCGCGTAGCCGTTGAATTTACGCATGGGGGACAGACCGCATTTTTCCATTTTTGAAGAAATTTTCACGCCAAATCACATCCTTAAAAAACATAAATTATTTTATATCACATTTTTTCGCTTTATTCAAGTACTGTGCGAAAATAAACAAGGCGGCTTGTAAGCCGGGGCCGGATTTGATAAAATGGGTAAAAAGAAATGCTTCGGAGGACAGATATGCTCAGACTTTTCACCGGCAAGGCGGGCACCGGCAAAACCGCCGCCGTCATATCGGAGATCGACGCCTTTGTGCGGCGGGGCAGGGGCGGCAGTATGCTCATTGTGCCCGAGCAGTACAGCCATGAGGCAGAGCGGGAGCTGTGCCGGCGCTGCGGCGACAGCCTGTCGCTGTACGCGGAGGTGTTCAGCTTTACCGGGCTTGCCCGGCGGATCATGTCCCGCCAGGGGGGCGCGGCAGCCAGCATGCTGGATAAGGGCGGCCGGATGCTGTGCATGGCTCTGGCGCTGGATCAGGTCTTCTCCCGGCTGAAGGTCTACAGCGCGGCCCGCCGCAAGGCGGAATTGCAGGGTATGCTGCTCTCCGCGGTGGACGAGCTGAAATCCGCCGGGGTGAGCGCGGAGGCCCTGCTCTCCGCCGGGGAGCGCTGCGGCGGCGCTTTGGGCGACAAGCTCTGCGACATGGCCCTGGTGCTGGAGGCCTATGGCGCCATCGTGGCCAACGGACATGCCGACCCGGCGGACCGGCTGGATGTGCTGGCCGCCCAGATTGCGGGCAGCGACATCGGGCCGGAAAACCATATTTATATCGACGGCTTTATTGATTTCACCCATCAGGAGCTGAATGTCATCCGCGCGCTGATGAAAAAGGGCGCGGAGCTTACGGTCTGCCTGACGGTGGACGAGCTGAAGGGGGATAACGAGATTTTTGAACTGTCCCGCCGTGCGGGGCGGATACTCTCATCTTATGCCGGGGAACTGGGCATAGAATGTGTGCAGGAACATTTTGCCGCGCCCTCCGGCAAAGCGCCGGCCCTGGGCTTTTTTGCCGACAACATGTTCAGCTATTCCTCGGCCCGGTTCCAGGAGAAAAGCGAAGCGGTGGAGCTTTATTCGGCGGAGAGCCTGACCGCCGAGTGCGAATTTGCCGCCGCCAAAGCCATTGCGCTGGTCAGGGACGGGGGCTGCCGCTGGCGGGATATCGCCGTGGCGGTCCGGGGCTTTGAGGATTACCGCACCGCCCTGGAGAGCATTTTCCGGCACTATGAGGTGCCTCTGTTTGTGACGAAAAAGAGCGAGCTGCTGTCAAAGCCCCTGCCGGCGCTGATCAGCGGGGCCTATGAGATCCTCCAGGGCGGCTGGGACGTGGACGATGTGCTCAGCTACATGGGCACCGGCCTTTCCGGCCTGAACAGGGAGGAATGTGACCTTCTGGGCGACTATGTCTTTAAATGGCAGCTCCGGGCCGGGGCCTGGAAGCGCAGTGGAGACTGGCGGCAGCACCCGGACGGCTACGGGGGAGACTACGATGAGGAGGCCCTTGCCCGGCTGGAGACCATCAACGCCCTGCGCCGCCGTCTGGCAGAGCCGCTGCTGAAGCTGGAGAAAAGCGGAGAGCTGGCGGAGGCTGCCGCCGGTCAGGCCGCGGCGCTGGCGGAATATCTCCGGGAGCTGAAGCTGCCGGAGCAGCTTTCACACCGGAGTGCGGAGCTGGAGCGGAGCGGCCGGGAGAGCCTGGCCCAGGAGTATGCCCAGCTCTGGGATATTATCGTCTCCGCCCTGGAGCAGAGCGCGGAGATCTTAGGGGACATGGAGATGGACATGACGGCCTTCAGCAGGCTGTTTATCACCATGCTCTCCCAATATGACGTGGGCAGCATCCCGGTGTCTCTGGACCGGGTCTCCGCCGGGGATTTTGACCGTATGCGCCGCAGGAACATCAAGCATCTGATCGTCCTGGGGGCGACGGACCAGCGTCTGCCCCGGTCCGAGGAGGACGGGGGCATCTTCTCCGACGAGGAGCGCAGACGGCTTTTGGAGCTGGATATCGACATCGGCGGCGCGGGAGAGGGCGAGCTGTGGCGGGAATTTTCCCTGATCTACAACTGCCTGAGCCTGCCGTCGGAGAGTCTGAGCATGTGCTATCCCCTTTTTGACGCCGACGGGGCGGCCCTCCGTCCGGCCTTTGTGTTCAACCGGGCCAAGGCCCTTTTTGATCTGCCTGTGCGCCACGCGGATATCGGCGAGGGCCGCATGTCTGCCCCGGCCCCGGCGCTGAGCCTGGCGGCCCACGCCCTGAACGGCGGCAGTCCCCGGGAGAAGGCGGCGGCGGAGGTCTTCCGGGACAGGGAGCCGGAGCGCTTTGCCCGGCTCAGTGCCGCCGCGCAGATGAGCCGGGGCAAGCTGTCCCCCGCCGCGGTGGAGGCGCTGTACGGGAAAAAGCTCCGGCTGAGCGCCTCCCGGATTGATCGCTTTTCCACCTGCAAGTTCGCCTATTTCTGCCAGTTCGGCCTGAAGGCCAAGCCCTATGAGCCGGCAGGCTTCAAGCCGCCGGAGATCGGCACCTTCATGCACTTTGTGCTGGAGGGCACGGCCCGGGACGCAGCGGAGCGGGGCGGCTTTGCCCGGGTGTCGGATGAGGAGCTGAAACAGATCACCCAGCGCCATGTGGAGGAATATGTCCACACGGAGCTGAACGATTTTCAGGAGAAATCCCAGCGCTTCATCTATCTGTTCAAGCGTCTTACCGCAGACGTGTACCAGGTGGTGCGCGAGATGGCGGCGGAGCTGAGAAAGTCGGACTTTGTCCCCCTGGACTTTGAGCTGGACTTCTCCAAGGCGGCGGATATCCCGCCCGTGGAGCTGAGCGGCGGTGAAGGGGCCCTGACCCTGACCGGCGTGGCCGACCGTGTGGACGGCTGGCTGCATGCGGGGAAGCTGTACCTGCGCGTGGTGGACTACAAGACCGGCCGGAAAAAATTCTCCCTGTCCGACGTCTGGTACGGTATGGGCCTGCAGATGCTGCTCTACCTCTTTGCCCTGGAAAGGGACGGGGAGAGCCGCTATGGCAGGGAGATTGTCCCTGCCGGGGTGATGTATGTGCCGGCAAGGAACGTGATGCTCTCCGCCTCCCGGGACGAAGCGGATGAAGAGCTGGAGACAAAGCGGGTGGAGGAGGCCCGGCGCAGCGGCATCGTTCTGGACGATCCGGCGGTGACCGAGGCCTGGGAGCACGGGGAGGATAAACGCTATATTCCCATCCGTTTCCGCTACGGCAAGCCCACGGCGGACAGCATAGCCTCCGCCGAAAGACTGGGTCTGCTGGGAAAGCATATCCGAAAGAAGCTCACGGAGATGGCAGCCCAGCTCCGGCAGGGGAGTATCTCCGCCGACCCTTATTACCGCAGCCAGCAGGAGAACGCCTGCCTCAACTGCGACTTTTTCGACGCCTGCCATTTTACCGACGGGCAAAACGGCGAGCGCTGCCGCTATATGCCCAAGCTGGGCGCGGACCAGGTCTGGGATATGCTTGAGGAGGAGCAGAGGCGATGAGTGAATTTAAACCCACGGCGGCCCAATACGCCGCCATCCATACAAGGGGCAGCGCCGTGCTGGTGTCCGCCGGAGCGGGCAGCGGCAAGACCAGAGTGCTCACCGAACGGCTCATGTCCTATATTACCGATCCCGAGAATCCGGCGGATATCGACAGCTTCCTGATTATCACCTTCACCCGGGCCGCCGCCGGGGAACTGCGAGGCAGGATCATGGAGGAGCTGGCTCAGGCTCTGGCCAGGGACCCGGGCGGCCGCCGTCTGCGGCGGCAGAGCGCCCTGTGCCAGAAGGCCCAGATCGGCACCATACACAGCTTCTGTGCCAGGGTGCTCCGGGAATACAGCCACGTTCTGGGCCTTGCCCCGGACTTCAAAATCGCGGACGAGGACGGGGCTGCCGCCATGAAGCGCGCCGCCCTGGAGCGGGTGCTGGACGCCTGCTACGAAAAACCGGAGGCGCACCCCGGCTTCACGCTTCTGGCGGACACGGTGGGCGCGGGCAGGGACGACAGCCGCCTTGCCGAGCTGGTGCTGACCTTGCACAGCAAAATGCAGAGCCACGCCCGCCCGGAAAAATGGGCGCGGGAACAGGTGGAGCTGCTCCACGCCGGCGCGTCTGACGCGGCGGAGACCCCCTGGGGGGCCGAGGTGCTGAATGCGGCAAAGCGCTCCGCCGCCTATTGGAGCGGGGAGCTGGACCGGCTCATGGCCCTGATGCAGGGGGAGGAGAAGATCTGCAAGGCCTATCTGCCCGCCCTGTCTGAGGCGGGGGACACCATCCGGGAGCTGCAGCGCCGCCTGAACATGGGCTGGGACAAGGCCAGAGAAATTCTGCCCATCATCTTCCCCCGGCTGGGGATACTGAGAAATCCCCCTGATCCGGAGCTTGCGGCGCTGGTGAAATCCCGCTGGGACGCCTGTAAAAAGGACATGAAGGCCCTGGGCGACAGCCTGTACTCCGACTCAGAAAAGCTCCTGCGGGAGATGGCGTACACCGCGCCGGCCATGGAGGCCCTGCTGGAGCTGACATTGGATTTTGACCGGGAGTTTTCCAAAGAAAAGCGCCGCGCCGCCCTGGTGGACTACGCGGATCTGGAGCACATGACCGCCCGGCTCCTCACGGAGGAGGACGGCAGCCCCAGCGCGCTGGCCGTGCAGCTCTCCCAGCGCTATACGGAGATCATGGTGGACGAATACCAGGACGTGAGCCGGGTGCAGGACGCCATCTTCCACGCCATCTCCCGGGAGGGGAAAAATCTTTTCCTGGTGGGGGACGTGAAGCAGTCCATTTACCGCTTCCGTCTGGCGGATCCGGAGATCTTCACCGAAAAATATCTGCGCTACGCGGATGATGAGACCGCCGCAGCCGGAGAGCCCAGGCGCATTATCCTCAGCGAGAACTTCCGTTCCCGCCGGGAGGTGCTGGAGGCGGCAAACGGGGTGTTTGGCTGCTGCATGTCCAGAGGGCTGGGCGACATCGACTATGATGACAAGGCAAGGCTCATCCCCGGCGCCCAATATCCGGGCAGCGTGCCCCCGCCGGAGCTGATGCTGCTGGAGCTGAGCGGCGCGGCGGAGGACGAGGAGTCCCCGGACAAGACCGCCCTGGAGGCCGCCATGGTGGCGGAAAAGATAAAGGAGCTGGTGGATTCCGGCGAGACGGTAACGGACCACGGCGTACAGCGGCCCGTCGAATACGGCGACATCGCCATTCTGCTCCGCTCGGTAAACAACGTGGGCGGGGTGTACCGCCGTACCCTTGCCCAGTATGGCATCCCCGTGGGCTCCGGCCAGGGCGGAGGCTTTTTCAGCTCGGTGGAGATCTCCGCCATGATGTCCATGCTGGCGGTTATCGACAATCCCCACCAGGACATCCCGTTGATCGCGGTTCTGCGCTCCCCCTGCTTCGGCTTCAGCGCCGATGAGCTGTCCGCCATACGGACAGAGGACCGGGAACAGGACTTCTATACCGCCCTCTGCGCCGCGGCGGAGCACAACGAAAAATGCCGCAGCTTTGGGGAAAAACTGAGCGAGCTTCGCAATATGGCGGCGGACATGTCCGCCGGTGAGCTGGTGTGGCGGCTGCTGGACGAGCTGGATATGCTGGCCCTTTGCAGCGCCATGCCCGACGGGGAGCAGCGCCGGGCAAACCTGATGGAGCTGATTGAGCTGGCCCAGCGCTTTGAGAGCAGCGGCTATCGGGGGCTGCACCGCTTTGTGCTGTGGCTTCGCCGCCAGGCGGAAAAGGGACTGGAGCCCTCCACCGGCGGCGCGGAGGAGAGCGCGGTGCAGATCATGTCCATCCACAAGTCCAAGGGCATGGAATTTCCTGTGGTGTTCCTCTGCGATACGGCCCGGCGCTTTAACAAGCAGGACAGCCGGGACACCGTGCTGGTCCACCCGGAGCTGGGGCTTGGCCCCAAGGTCACGGATCTGGAGCGGCGGGTGGAATATCCCAGTCTGGCCAGAAACGCCATTAAGCTCCGCCTGGAGCGGGAGATGCTGTCGGAGGAGATGCGGCTTTTGTATGTGGCCCTGACCCGGGCCAAGGAGCGGCTTTTCCTGACGGCGGCGGTGAAAAACGCGGAGCAGCTTGTGGAAAAGACCGGAGCCGCCGTGAGTCTGCCCATGTCGCCGGAGCTGCTGGCCTCGGCCTCTTCTCCCCTTGTCTGGCTTCTCAACGCCCAGTGCATCTGCGGCGACAGGCTGAAGCTGTGCATCCGAAACCCGGGAAGGAAGGAATCTGCGGCAGCGGAGAAAAGAGCGGAGGAAAACAGGGCCGACGAAGAGAGCCGGAAAGAGCTGGAGCGCAGGCTGTCCTTCAGCTACCCCCACCGGGAGGCGGAGGCCCTGCCCTCCAAGGTCACGGCCACCGGCCTGAAAGGACACCGGCAGCCGGACGAGGACGCGGAGGATATCTCCCCCAAGGGAGAGCGGAGCTTCCGTATGCCGGACTTTACGCGAAAGGACAAGCCTGTCACCGGCGCGGAGCGGGGCACCGCCACCCACCTGGTGCTGCAATACATGGACTTTGCCAGAACAGGCAGTCTGGAAGAGATCAGGGGAGAGATCGAACGGCTGCGCGCTGCCCGCTTCCTCTCGGACCGGGAGGCTGCCGCCGTGGACGCCGGGGCCATATGCAAGCTGTTTGCTTCCGAATTGGGAAAACGGATGCTGGGGGCCGACAGCATACAAAGAGAGTTCAAGTTCTCCCTGCTCTGCGATGCGGGGCAGATCTTCGGCAGCGCCGCCGGGGAGCAGCTGCTGCTCCAGGGCGTTGTGGACTGCTGCATTGAGGAAAAGGGCCAGCTCACCGTGATCGACTACAAGACCGACAGGGTGAAAACCCCGGAAGAGATCGCTCAGCGCGCCCGGCATTACACCATTCAGCTTCAAAGCTATGCCACCGCCATGGAGCGAATCTGCGGAAAGCCGGTAAAGGAATGTGTGCTGTATTTCCTGAATGCGGGTAAAGCCGTAAGCCTGCTGCCGGAAAAATAAAACAGCCGGAAAAGCAAGAAAATCCTTGCATTAACGGCTGTGCTGTGTTACAATTCACCTTGCGCCATGTAACTATGCGTCTGCGCACAATCATGGCAGCACATGATGTGAGGAGTTTTTACCAATGAAGGAAGGAATCCATCCCAAGTATCAGCAGACCACCATCAGATGCGCCTGCGGCGCCGTCATCGAGACCGGCTCCACCAAGCAGAACATCACCGTTGAAATCTGCTCCAACTGCCACCCCTTCTACACCGGCAAGCAGAAGCTGGTCGACACCAGCGGCCGTGTTGATAAGTTCAACAAGAAGTACGGCATCAAGTAATTTTGCTTATGACAAAGCCTGCGTCTTTGACGCAGGCTTTTGTCATTTTTCTTTTATTTTTGCTCAGGACAGGTTTCCGGTGGCGTACATCAGCGCGGAGACGGCGACCACCGGCGCGGTTTCGCAGCGGAGGATGCGCTCGCCCATGGAGCAGATGTGCAGTCCCACAATGCGGGCCAGGTCCGCCTCAAAGGGGGCAAAGCCGCCCTCCGGCCCGGTGACGATGGCGGCGGTCTTTACATCGGAATTGGCTTCCAGCACCGCGTTCAGCGCTTCCCGCTCCCCGGTCTCATACATGAAAAGGCCCAGCTCCTTCTGATTTGCCACGTTCAGCGCGTCGGCGTATTCCCCGGCCCAGCTCACCTGGGGGATGATGCCCCGGCCGGACTGCTTGGCGGCCTCCTCGGCAATGCGCTGCCAGCGCTCCAGCTTCTTTTCCGGCTTGTCCGGCTTTGCCACGCAGCGGTCGGACTGGAAGAACATGATCTCCGAAGCCCCGGCCTCCACGCATTTTTGAATGATATAGTCGGTTCTGTCTCCCTTGGGAAGACCGCAGAGCACCGTCACCTGTACGCTTGGCTCCGCCGGGCAGGGGACGATCTCGATTACTTCGGCCTCAACCTGCTCCTTGTCTGCCTTGACCAGGCGGCACTTATAGTCGGTGCCTTTCCCGTCGCAGATAATCATATCCTCACCGGGGCGCAGGCGCAGCACACGCACATGCTCGGCGTCACGGCCGGTCATGATCGCCATGCCGCCCAGAATGTTGGTCCCCGCCATAAAAAATCTTGGCATAGAAATCCTCCGTTCCTTATGGTCTTTTTTTGATTATCTCACATCTTTCACCGCTTTGCAATAGCTCTCATATACTGTAAAGAACGAAAAACTTTTTCAAGGCGAGTGATGAAGATGGATAGGGAATGGCAAAAACGCTTTGCCGGCTTTGACGATGTGTGGAAGCGGGTATCCGACAGCAAGGAGGAAAGGCTCTCCTGCCCCTGCCGGGCCCCGGACACGGCGAAGCTCATGCCCAAAAAGGAAAAGAAAAGCGCCGCCGTGCGCTTCTGCCCCAGAGGATAAGCGGGTAAACTGACGGGCCGTTCCTTTCGGCCCGTCAGAAATCCCTTGACCGTGGATGGATTTGGATTATAATATTTAAAGTAAGAAAAAACACACAGGAGATGAGCCTCATGCCCACCACATGGAACCGCTCGCCGGAGGAATTTCATAAAATCTATATCGCCAATACCGACGCATTTTACCGCATTGGCAGCAGCAGTCTGGCAGAGGAACTGGACAAGTTCGTGACCCAGTGCGCCCTGGGGCTATGGAGCAGGGCCGGGGGCATCACCCAGCGCCATGTGGACATGGCAAATCAGATCTACTCCAAAAACCGCCCCAAGCCCCAGTGGCTGCTGTGGACCCTCACCAGCTCCGTCTGTGAGAGCGAGGTGTTCCTGCCCCCGGTGTTCTTCTGGGATCTGGCGGAGGGCGACGCCAAGCGGGGAAGGGAATCCTCCCGCACCTTTATCCGTATGCTCACCAACATCCTGCTCTACCTTGCCGCCACGGACGACGATGTGACCTACGCCGAGGCGGAGTACATCACCGAGTGTACGGACAAGCTCACGGCCATCTGCGATACCAGCGGCGTGAAAAAGAGCAAAGAGGCCCTGAACCCTCTGGACTATGTGACCAGCGGGGAGCCCAGCTTTACCGAGAAGCACGGCCTCCAGACCCAGAGCGCCGGCGGGGAGAACAAGAGCGTTCCGGGCAAGACGGAGGAACAGCCCAGACCCAGCCTGGAAGAGCTGATGGAGCAGCTGGACGCCCTGGTGGGGCTGGACGAGGTGAAAAAGGACGTAAAGAGCCTGGTGAACCTGATGAAGGTGCGAAAGCTCCGGCAGGAAAATGGTCTGCCCGTGCCGCCCATGTCCCTGCACATGGTGTTCATGGGCAATCCCGGCACCGGCAAGACCACCGTGGCCCGGCTCATCAGCGGCCTGTACGCCGCCATCGGCGTTCTGAGCAAGGGCCAGCTGGTGGAGGTGGACCGCTCCGGCCTGGTGGCCGGCTATGTGGGCCAGACGGCCTTAAAGACCCAGGAGGTCATCAAATCCGCTCTGGGCGGCGTGCTGTTCATCGACGAGGCCTATTCCCTGTCCTCCGGCGGAGAAAACGACTTCGGCCGGGAGGCAATTGAGACCATCCTGAAAGCCATGGAGGACCACCGGGACGATTTGATCGTCATCGTGGCGGGCTACAGCGGGCCCATGGGCGATTTTCTCTCCTCCAACCCCGGTCTGGAATCCCGCTTCAATAAGTATTTCACCTTCCCGGACTACACCGGCGAGCAGCTCATGGCCATTTTCAGCGCCCAGTGCAATAAAAACGGCTATAAGCTGACGGAGGAGAGCGAAAAGGCGGCCCGGGAACTGTTTGACCGGCTCTACGAGGAGCGGAACGAAAACTTCGGCAACGGCCGGGATGTGCGCAACCGCTTTGAAGACATGATCGTCCGTCAGTCCAACCGGGTAGCCATGATGGAAAGCCCCGGCAAGGAGGATTTGATGGCAGTGCTGCCGGAAGATCTGGAGGATGAATAAGACAGGAGGTCAGGCCATGTACCAACAGCTGCGATCCCAGCCCGGGCACAGGAAAGACCGGGGGCTGTGGCTGGCACTGGCAATCTGCCTGTTTGTCCTCCTGCTGGCCGCGGCCCCCATCCTGTGGTCCGGCTGGTATCAGCTCCGCTACCGGGATTTTATCAGCGACCTGTCCAACAGTACGGTCTATGCCTACGAGCACGAGGGTCTGGTGGCAGAGTTGGACGGAGAGCCGGTCCGTATCCTGCCGGAAACCGTCTATACCATCTACGGAGAGATCATAAGCGCCGGACCCGGCCGTCTGGGCAAAGCGCCGGAGGAGGCCCCTGCCGCCGTTCTGGATTACGGGGACGGCTCCCGCATGGAGTTCTGGTCGGTCAAGCTGAAAAACCCCTCCAACGGCAGGGAATACGGACTTTTCCTGCGCTACACCAACCAGGGGGGCCAGACCTACGCTTTTGACACCGACCAGAGCTCATTGGATAAGATGAGGCTGCTCATGCGGTGAAACGCAAAAAGGCCGGAGAAATACATAAACGCAAAGTGAAGGGTCCCGTAAACAGGAGAGAAAATTTCTCCATACGGGATCCCTCGTCACTTTGTTCCTCAGGATGGCAGTATTTTTTACTTGAAATTCACTCTGGGCTTATAAAACTCAAAGATCACAGCGTCGTTTCCCTTTTCGTTTTTCGGCTCGTGGGAGGTCCAGGCCACCTTCATGGCGCCCATCTTCTCCGCCAGACGCACGGTCAGGGGCTTTTTGCCGATGCGGTAGGCGATGAACTGGGGGCGGCAAAGGACGTTGGTAAAGCCGAGGCTCATCAGAAAAGCCAGGGGCTTTTTTATGCCGCCGTAATAACCGGCGGGCATGGCCAATTGTCCTCTCACCAGATCCTTTGCGTGGCGGCGAAACCAGGCCACGATCATGGGGTTGAAGCTCTCAATGCAGACCTCTCCCCGGTAATCGGACAGGAGCTTATAGGTCTTTTCGCACAGCTCCCGGTTTCTTTTGCCGTTTTTCAGCTCCACGATCAGCGGCCCTCTGCCCCGGATGGTGTTCAGAACCTCGGAAAACAAGGGGATCGTATGCTCCGTGCCGCAGAGTCGGAGCTTTTTCAGCTCCTCATAGCTCAGCTCATCCACCCGGGCGTTTACGCCGCAGACCCGCTCCAGCGTGTCGTCGTGAAAGACCACCACCTGTCCGTCCTTGGAGAGCTGAACGTCCAGCTCCATGCCGTAGCCCGCCTGTGCGGCCAGCTCAAAGGCCTCCAGGGAGTTTTCCGGGACGCTTTTATCCCTGTTGTGCAGGCCCCTGTGGGCAAAGTTCATGCCCATAAAGGGGGCTTTCTGCCGTTTTGTGGCCCGGCCCGGGGCCAGCAGGATCAGCGGCAGACTGACTGCTGCGGCGGCGCAGAGCAGGCCGCCCTTCATTCCGCTTTTTTCCTTGATACGCACAAAACACACCTCAATTCTCTCACAGAAAATATATGTATTTATTTTACCACAATTCCCAAAATAGTAATGAACAGACTGGAAATTCATAATCAGACCGCGCCCCAGCCTTTCGGGACGCGGTCTGTAAAAGCTTTGATTTTGCTCAGTCGCCGGAATCCAGCGCCTCAAGCCCCTTGGCGTTGGGGACCTTTTTTGCCTTGACATTTTTGACCAGAGTCGAGAACACAATGAAGCTGAGAACGGTGAGAACCGTGGCGTAGATGGGCAGCGCCCGCCAGGCCAGGGTAGCCTTGAACACCAGACCCAGCAGAATGGGGGTGATGGTCTGGGCGGACATGCTGGCGGCGTAATAGTAGCCGGTGAACTTGCCGATCTTCCTGGAGGAGCACAGCTCCACCACCATGGGGAAGGAGCAGTTGTGAACCAGCGCCATGCCAAAGCCCTTTATTGCCCAGACCACGAAGAGCAGGCTGGGGAAGGCGTATTCACCGTGGGCGCCGGTGGCCTGACCGGTAGGCGTGACAAAGCACATGACTACCAGAGCCACAAAGGTGACGGCAAGACCGGAGGAGATGGTCCACTTGCGGCCGATTTTATCCGCAATGATACCGGCCACGCCGAAACCGACCACGGAGGCCACGCCGCCGATGATCGTCAAAAACATAGTGGCGCTGGAGACGGAGTTCAGATAATAGATAACGTAGTTTCCAATATAGGTGCCGATGGCGTTATCGGACATGAACCATAGAAATTCCGCCGCCAGGATGGCCAGCAGCATTTTCCTGTTGGCCCTGGACATGGGCTTGTCGTCGTCGATGGGGGTCTCCACGGCTGCAAGCTTTTCGCCCAGCTCCAGCTCGTCTTTGATCTCCTCTTCAATTTTGTTCTCCTTGATGGTGAGAAACAGCACAAAGGCGGAGATGACCATGAGAACGGAGGCGACGATAAAGGGGAGCTCAACGGTCCAGACGTTGCGGGCCTGGTCGGGGGAGTTGATATAGTCGCTGAGCTTCAGGAAAATGCCCAGCACCGTGGCGAAAGCGCCGCCGAAGTAGCCCATGATGTTGATGATGCCGTTGGCCTTGGCCCGCAGGGGCTTGGGGGTGATATCCGGCATAAGAGCCACGGCGGGGTTGCGGTACATCATCATGAACATCAGAACGATGGCCATCATGATGACCATGCCCAGGATGTTATTGTAATGGAAGAACAGGGGGATGAAGGGGAAAGCGATGGCCACCACCAGCGTGCCCACAAGGATATAGGGCATGCGCTTGCCGATGGGGGTCTTTGTCCTGTCGGACAGGCTGCCGAAGATGGGCAGCAGGATCAGGGCCGCCAGATTGTCGCAGGCCATGATGATGCCCACGATCCACTGCACATTCAAAATCTTGTCCGGGTCGCCTGCTTTCAGCTCCGCGGAGGAGATGTTGTACATTCTTCTGGCAAAGATGTCCGTCAGAAAGGTGGGGCACCAGGAGTCGTACACCTGCCACAGAAGCAGGATGCCGAAGAAGGCGAAGCCGATGAGGAAAGTCCGCCTGTAATTCAGCTTCAGACCCGGGTTTAATGAACTGCCGGTCTCTTTTTTCATAAAAAGCTCCCTTCAAATTAAAATCAATTCGGCCGTAACCTTTGCTTACTTTTCACATTCGGGCATAAGCTCCGCGGAGATGATCTCCAGCATCTGGTCCAGCTTGTCCACGTCCTCCCTGGGGAAGCGTTCCTTGATGCGTTCCATGACCACATGCTCATAGCTGCTGAGAAGCCCTATGTATTTATAGAATTTCTCCGACAGGACCAGGTGGTATTCCCGCCGGTCGGTGCGGGAGTTCTGCCGCTCCAGATAGCCCTTTTTGATGAGATTATTTACCTTGTAGGTGGCGTTGGACTGGGAGATGTTCAGAAACTCCGCGAACTGGCCCACGGTGGGCTTGTCCAGCATGTTGATCACTTCCAGAGAGAAGGCCTCCATGGCCGAGAGAGAACCGTCCCGCTCCCGCACCAGCTCGAAGACCTGACGGTAGAAATGGAGCTTGAATTTGTCATATACAGAAATAAAATTGTCGTCGAGCATGTTGCGGCCTCCAGTCAGTTTATGCTTCAATATTTTATACCTTTTATACGGATTTGTAAATCAAATATAAATAAAATCTTTTTTGCAAAAATCCTGCATTAGGACTTGCAAAACCTGATTTTTTCTGCTATTATATCAAGGCATTTCGCACGGGAGCGGACTTTTTGCCATGTGGCCGGCTTTTCCGGCTTGGCGGAGGGGTTGAAACTCCCGGAGGGAAAAAACAAAAAAATTGGAGGAAATCAAATGTCAGTAGTATCCATGAAGCAGCTGCTGGAAGCCGGTGTCCACTTTGGTCACCAGACCCGCCGCTGGAACCCCAAGATGGCCGAGTACATTTACTGCGAGCGTAACGGCATCTACATTATCGACCTGCAGAAGACCGTGAAGAAGCTGGAAGAGGCTTACGACTTTGTGCGTCAGCTGGCCGAGAACGGACAGACCATCCTGTTTGTCGGCACCAAGAAGCAGGCCACCGACGCTGTGAAGGAAGAGGCTTCCCGCGTTGGCATGTACTATGTGAACGCCCGCTGGCTGGGCGGCATGCTCACCAACTTCAAGACCATGCGCACCCGCGTTGACCGTCTGGCTCAGCTGAAGAAGATGCAGGAGGACGGCACCTTCGATATGCTGCCCAAGAAGGAAGTCATGAAGCACCTGGGCGAGATGGAAAAGCTGGAGAAGTACCTTGGCGGCGTCAAGGACATGAAGAAGCTCCCCGGCGCACTGTTCGTTGTTGACCCCCGCAAGGAGCACAACGCCATCGCAGAGGCCCGCAAGCTGCACATTCCCATCGTCGCAATCGTCGACACCAACTGCGATCCCGATGAAGTGGACTATGTTATCCCCGCAAACGATGACGCCATCCGCGCCATCCGCCTGATCTCTTCCACCATGGCAAACGCCGTGCAGGAAGGCCGTCAGGGCGTCGACGCAGAGGCTGAAGAGCCCGCAGCAGAGGCAGAGGCCCCCGTTGAGGAGTAATCAAACAAACTGAAAGGGGCGCATTCCACGCCCCTTTTTCTGAATAATACAGGAGGAAAAAATTATGGCATTTACCGCTCAGGATGTTAAAACACTCCGCGAGATGACCAACGTCGGCATGATGGACTGCAAAAAGGCCCTGACCGAGACCGACGGCGATATGGACAAGGCAGTCGAATGGCTGCGTGAAAAGGGCCTGGCAAAGGCCGCAAAGAAGGCCGGCCGCATCGCTGCCGAGGGCATGGCTTATGCAGCTGTCTGCCCCGAGTGCGGCGTGGGCGCCATGGTCGAAGTCAACTGCGAGACCGACTTCTGCGCCAAGAGCGATCTGTTTGTCGCTTTTGTTAAGGACATCTGCAAGGTCGTCATCAAGGACAACCCCGCAGACGTTGCCGCTCTGATGAACTGCAAGTACCCCGGCTCCGAGCTGACCGTGGCAGAGATCCTGCCCGAGAAGGTCATGTCCATCGGCGAGAACCTGCAGATCCGCCGTTTCGTCCGCTTCGCGGAGAACACCACCGTGGCCTATGTCCACGCCGGCGGCAAGATCGGCGTTCTGGTGAACCTGGCTGTTGAAGGCGGCATCGACGCCACCGAGATCGGCAAGGACGTGGCCATGCAGATCGCCGCGCTGAACCCCCGCTTCTGGGACAAGAGCAACGTCACCGAGGAAGTGCTGGCCGAGGAGAAGAAGGTCGCTCTGGCTCTGATGGACCAGGATCCCAAGATGGCTTCCAAGCCCCAGCAGGTCAAGGAGAAGATCGTTCTCGGCAAGCTGAACAAGTTCTACGAGGAGAACTGCCTGCTCCAGCAGGAGTTCGTAAAGGACAACTCCATGACCGTGGAGAAGTATATCGCCACCGCTGCCAAGGCTCTCGGCGGTTCTGTCAAGTTTGTCGACGCTGTTCGCTTCATGAAGGGCGAGGGCATCGAGAAGAAGCAGGAGGACTTCGCCGCAGAAGTCGCTGCTCAGATGAACATGGGCAAGTAAGAAAATTCAACAATGTTAAACCGGCGTGACGAAAGTCGCGCCGGTTTTTCTTATTTCTTTCTCAGCACAATGGCAATAAAATTCAGATATTTTCCGCCGCCGGCCTCCATGGCCTTTCTGTCGCCGACGGCATATTCGTTTTCCTGCCTGAGCCAATCTGCCCATACTTCCTCGTTGCTTTCCATTTCCTGAACGGAAAGGACTTCCGCGCCCTGACATTTGCCCACGATTTCGCGCCAATAGCCCACGTCATGCAGATAATCCAGCTGCTCCGGCGTCCAGGAGAGCAAAAGCTCCGGGGGAAGGGCATTGTGGCAGTCTTTTTTCATCCCGGGGACCGCAATGTAGATATACCCGCCGCTTTTGACGAAGGGCAGGAGCTTTTCATCCAGATACCGCCCATCGCGCCCGAAGTAGTTGTAGGAATCCGTGCTGACGACAGCGTCGAAAAACTCCTTTTCAAAGGGCAGAGCCGTGGCATCGGCTTTTACGGGGACAATCTGCTCCCGGCTCAGGCCCATGGCATCAAAAAACTTCCGGTTTTCCTCAGGATCGCTCCACAAATCCGCCGCATACACGGTAAAGCCGTACTCCTTTGCAAGAAATACGCTGGTCAGACCCTGTCCGCTTCCCAGATCGCAGACAACGGCGCCGTCAGGGATGCGGTGATTCAGCAGCAGCTCTTCCTCCAGCTTGACGGGATTGGGCCCCATGATCTTTGCCTGCAAGGCGGGCGTGTTGTATTTTTCGCTTTTTATATAGTGCATTCTGTACCCTCCATTTCTTTTATAAAAACTCCGGTTTATATTTGTACTGTTCTTGAGGCGTTCTGAATAAAACGCGCAATGTGGTCATCCAGCAGCGCGGTCAACGCTGGCTTATCGTCTGCCCGGTCCCACATATTGATGAGCAAATAGAGGGGGGCATAGTAAGCAAGGGCAAGCTGCTTCGGGTCTGCCTCCCGGAGCAGGCCCTTTTTCCTCATTTCGCGGAAGATATCTTCCATATAGGCAACCGGCCCGGCAGCAAGAACGCTGTTGTATAATTCCGCCATTTCCGCGCTGCGGTATTGCTCCAGCGTCAGCATCTTGCGGAAATTGGAGGCAAATTCATCCTCTGTCCAGAATGCAAACTGGGCCAGTGTAAAGCGCCGGATATTCTCCAGAGAGACATCTTCATATGCCGCCGGCGATTGGTCAAACTGCTCCTCCGGCACATCGTATTGCCGGGAGCGCTCCGCGTCCACCTGGAACATCCGGGCCACAATGCTGTCAAAAATATCCCGTTTGTTTTTGTAGTGCTTATATAGGGCCCCTTTTGTCATGCCCAGCTCGCCTGCAATATCACTGACGGAAACCGCCTCATAGCCCTCTCTGGCGAATAAGCGGAGCGCGGCCAGCAGGATCTTTTCCTTTGTGTCTGCCATGCTGACATCCTTTCTCTCTTGGTGAACGATCGTTTACCAAGAGTATAGTAAACAATCGTTGCCTTGTCAAGAGGCAAAAAACACCCTGCCAAAAAAGGCAGGGTGTTTGTAATCATGCGTGTATTTTATCTCTTGTTCTTCATCATCAGCATGTCGCCGTAGACAGGCGTGGGGATGCCGAAGCCGCCGTGGACGGCGATGACCTGGCCGGTGGTGAAGCCCGCGTCGGCAAGGTAAAGAACAGCGTCCGCGATCTCCTGGGGCTCGCCCATTCTGCGGATGGGGGTGTGCTTGAGGAAGAACTCCTGGAACTCAGGGGACAGGTTGTTCTTCACGGCCTCCGTGGCGGTCATGCCGGGGCAGACCACGTTGCAGGTCACGTTGTACATGGCGGCGTGGACGGCGATCATCTTGCTCATGTGGATGATGCCGGCCTTGGAGGTGCCGTAGGCCAGTTGGCTGGTGTCGGGGGTCAGACCGGCGACAGAGCCGATGTTGATGATGGCGCCGGACTTCTGGGCGATCATGGCCTTCTCAAGGACTCTCTGGGAGGCCAGGAAAACGGTGGAGAAGTGGGCGTCCACATAGCGGGCGAAGGCCTCATAGTCGGTGTCGAAGATGGTCTTGTCCTGCAGGGGGCTGGTTCCGCCGAAGTTGTTGACTAGAATGTCAATGCGGCCTTCCTGCTCTGCAACCGTGTCGATCATGTTGATGATGCTCTCTTTGTCATAGGCCTCAAAATAGACGGTCTTGACGTCCAGACCTCTGGCGTTGAGGGCGGCGGTCTTCTCGTTGCCCACTTCCAGGTTGCGGCAGGCCATATAAACTCTGGCGCCGGCCTGGGCCAGGGTCTCCACGCAGGCATAGCCGATACCTCTGGTGGACGCGGTGACAATGGCGACTTTTCCGTTAAGCTTACCCATGTTTTTCTTCCTTTCCATAAAAAATTTGTGTTTACAGGTCTTTCACCTGCCGGTTGTGATAATCATAACAAACCGGCCAAATTGTTTCAACAAAAAATTGAAGCATCCGGGCCCGAGGTAAAGAGGTTGAGCGAAAGCGCGGGAATTATCTTCGGTCAAATTAAACTTTTTGACATTTTGCGGCAAAATGACAGAAGGCAAAACGGAAGGCTCCCGTATCGGGGAGCCTTCCGTTTGGAAGCTGTTTTTCGACAATCAACCGTCGATGGTGGAGATGCCCAGGGTGGTCTCCTCCAGCACGTCCAGCAGAACGCGCACGGTGTCCAGGGCGGTAAAGACGCTGACGTTGTTTTCCACCGCGCACTGGCGGATGGCGTGGCCGTCGGACAGCAGGTCGTGGTCGCTGACGTCACGGGTGTTGATCACATAGGTCACATAGCCCTGACGGATGCTGTCCAGAATCTCGGTATAGCCCTCGCTGATCTTCCGGCGCACTCTGGTGCGGATGCCGTGGGCCTTGAGAAACTCCGCTGTGCCTCTGGTGGCCTCAATGTTGAAGCCCATGTTGTAGAAGCGGCGGACCAGAGGCAGGGCCTCTTTCTTGTCGCAGTCGGCCACGGTGACAAAGACCGTGCCGTAATTCATCACGTTCATGCCCGAGGCCTGCAGAGCCTTGAACAGAGCTCTGGTCATGCTCTTGTCGTAGCCGATGGCTTCGCCGGTGGACTTCATCTCCGGTGACAGGTAGGCGTCCAGTCCGCTGAGCTTGGAGAAGGAGAAGGCGGGTACCTTTACATAGTGGCGCTGCTTTTCTGCGGGGTAGCGGATGTTCAGGCCCTGCTCCTTCAGGCTCTTTCCCAGAATGACCAGGGTGGCGATGTCCGCCAGGCTGTAGCCCGTGGCCTTGGACAGGAAGGGGACTGTGCGGGAGGAGCGGGGGTTGACCTCGATGATGAACACGTTATCGTTTTTGTCCACGATGAACTGGATGTTGTACAGACCCACGATGCCGATGCCCAGACCCAGCTTTTTCGCATAGGTGAGGATGGTCCCCTTCACCTTGTCGGAGATGGAGAAGGGGGGATAGACGCTGATGGAGTCGCCGGAATGGACGCCGGTGCGCTCCACCAGCTCCATGATGCCGGGGACGAAAACGTCCGTCCCGTCGCACACGGCGTCTACCTCAACCTCTTTGCCCTGAATGTATTTGTCTACCAGAACAGGCTTGTCCTCGTCCACCTCAACGGCGGTTTTCAGATAGTGGCGCAGCTGCTCCTCGTCGGCCACGATCTGCATGGCTCTGCCGCCCAGAACGAAGCTGGGGCGCACCAGCACCGGGTAGCCGATCTGCTCTGCGGCCTTTACGCCGTCCTCAATATTGGTGACGGCCCGTCCCTGGGGCTGGGGGATGTTCAGCTCCTCCAGGATCTTTTCAAAGCTGTCCCGGTTCTCCGCCCGCTCGATGGCCTGGCAGTCCGTGCCGATGATTTTTACGCCCCGCTCCATCAGCGGCTGGGCCAGGTTGATGGCGGTTTGCCCGCCCAGAGAGGCGATGACGCCCACGGGCTTTTCCATCAGGACGATGTTCATCACGTCCTCAGCGCAGAGGGGCTCGAAATACAGCTTGTCGGAGCAGGTGTAGTCGGTGGAGACGGTTTCTGGATTGTTGTTGATGATGATGGCCTCGTAGCCCGCCTTTTTGATGGTGCTGACGGCGTGGACAGTGGAATAGTCAAACTCCACACCCTGGCCGATACGGATGGGGCCGGAGCCCAGGACCACCACCTTTTTCCGGTCAGACACGATAGATTCGTTCTCCTGCTCGTAGGTGGAGTAGAAATAGGGGATGTAGCTTTCAAACTCCGAGGCACAGGTGTCGATCATCTTGTAAACCGGCATGATTCCCTTGGCGATGCGCTTTTTATACACATTCAGCTCGCTGGTGTTCCAGAAGTCCGCAATGGCCCTGTCGCAGAAGCCCATGCGCTTTGCGTCGGCAAGCGCGGCCATATCCCAGGGATGGCGGCGCAGCTCCCCCTCCTCCAGCACGATGTTGCGCAGCTTCTCGATGAACAGCAGGTCGATCTGGGTGGCGTCGGCGATCAGGCCCATGTCCATGCCGTTTCTCAGCAGCTGGGCGATGGCGTAGATCCTGTCATCGGTGCCCTGGGACACATAGCGCAGCAGCTCATCGGATTTCATGTTGTCGAACTTTTTCATGTGCAGGTGGTATACGCCGATTTCCAGAGAGCGGATGGCCTTCAGCAGGCTCTCCTCAATGGTGCGGCCCACGCTCATCACCTCGCCGGTGGCCTTCATCTGGGTGCTGAGCCGGTTGTCAGCGGAGGCGAACTTGTCAAAGGGGAAGCGGGGCATTTTGGTGACCACATAGTCCAGGGTAGGCTCAAAGGCGGCGGGGGTGTTGGCGATGGGAATCTCGTCCAGAGTCATGCCCACGCTGATCTTGGCGGACACTCTGGCGATGGGGTAGCCACTGGCCTTGGAGGCCAGAGCGGAGGAGCGGGAGACGCGGGGGTTGACCTCGATCAGATAATACTGGAAGGAGTGGGGGTCCAGGGCAAACTGGACGTTGCAGCCGCCCTCGATCTTCAGCGCCCGGATGATGCGCAGGGCGCTGTCCCGCAGCATGTGGTATTCCTTGTTGGTCAGGGTCTGGGAGGGGCAGACCACAATGGAGTCGCCGGTGTGGATGCCCACCGGGTCGATATTCTCCATGTTGCAGATGGTGATGGCGGTGTCGTTTGCGTCCCGCATCACCTCGTATTCGATCTCCTTATAGCCCTTGATGCTCTTCTCAATCAGCACCTGGTGGACAGGGGACAGGGCCAGGGCGTTTTTCATCAGCTCCTTAAACTCCTGCTCATCGTTGGCAAAGCCGCCGCCGGTGCCGCCCAGGGTGAAGGCGGGGCGCAGCACCACCGGGTAGCCGATATGCTCCGCCGCCAGCAGGCCCTCTTCCATGCTCTCGGCGATCTCGGAGGGGAGCACCGGCTCGCCCAGGCGCTGGCACAGCTCCTTGAACTGTTCCCGGTCCTCTGCCTGCTCGATGCTCTTGCTGCTGGTGCCCAGCAGCTCCACCTGACATTCCTTCAAAACGCCCTTCTTCTCCAGCTGTACCGCCAGATTCAGCCCGGTCTGTCCGCCGATGCCGGGGACGATGGCGTCGGGCCGCTCATAGCGCAGAATCTTCGCGATGTATTCAAGGGTCAGGGGCTCCATATACACCTTGTCGGCAATGGAGGTGTCGGTCATAATGGTGGCGGGGTTGGAGTTGCAGAGCACCACCTCGTAGCCCTCTTCTTTCAGGGCCAGGCAGGCCTGGGTTCCTGCGTAGTCAAATTCCGCGGCCTGGCCGATGACGATGGGGCCGGAGCCGATCACAAGGATCTTGTGGATATCCGTTCTCTTAGGCATTTTCCTTGGCCTCCTTCATCATGGCAATAAACTGGTCAAACAGATAGGCGCTGTCCTGGGGGCCGGGGGCGCTCTCCGGGTGGTACTGGACACTGAACACCATGTCCTTCTCACACTTTACGCCCTCCACCGTATTGTCCAACAGGTTGATATGGGTCACGGCAAGGCCGGTGCCCTCAAGACTTTTCTCGCTGACGGCGTAGGAGTGGTTCTGGGAGGTGATCTCAATCTTTCCGGTGTCCAGATTCCGCACAGGGTGGTTGCCGCCCCGGTGGCCGAACTTCAGTTTATAGGTCTCCGCGCCGTAGGCCAGACTGATCATCTGGTGGCCGAGACAGATGCCGAAGATGGGCAGGCGGCCCCGGAGCTCTTTTACCAGCTCAATCACGGGCTGTACATCCTGGGGGTCGCCGGGGCCGTTGGAGAGGAAGAGACCGTCAGGCTTCATCTTCAATACCTCCTCGGCAGAGGTGTTCCAGGGCACCACGGTCACATTGCAGCCTCTGGCGTTTAAGGAGCGGATGATATTCAGCTTGATGCCGCAGTCCACTGCCACCACGTTGAAGTTGGGGTTGGGCGTGCGGGAGTACCAGCGCTTCTTGCAGCTGACCTTGGCCACGCCATCCCGTCTCAGGGCGGTGGCGGCCAGAATGCTCATGGCCTCCTCAAGAGGGGTGTCCGCGGCGGTGATGATGGCTTTGCGGCTGCCGATGTCGCGGATGGAGCGGGCCAGCTTTCTGGTGTCCACCCCGTAAATGCCCGGGATACGGCACTCCTCCATGATCTCGGACAGGGTCTTGGTGTAGCGGAAGTTGGAGGGAGAGTCGTTGTATTCCCGCACCACAAGGCCGCCGATGGTGGGGATCCTGGTCTCAAAGTCCTCGTCCGCCATGCCGTAGTTGCCGATCAGCGGATAGGTCATCACCACGGTCTGATAGGTGTATGAGGGGTCGGAGACGATCTCCTGGTAGCCCACCATGGAGGTGTTGAACACGATCTCCGTCACCGCGTCCCCCTTATCGCCGAAGCTGTAGCCGTAATACTCGGCGCCGTCCTCCAGCACCAGCTTCCTGTCAAATTCCTTCAGCATTGCTTATCCCTCCTGATAAAATAAAAATCCCGGCCGGCAAAGCGTTCAGAACGCTCCGCCAAGTCGGGAAGAGAAAAAACGATGATCGGCGCAGCCTGCGAAAAATACGCCTGCTGCGCGGGAAAAAAGGCCGGTCTGTACTCTCTTTGCTGTGCTCATAACCGTCACCATCCATCCGGGCAAAACAAAAGCCCCGCCGGAAACCGGCAGAGCGCACCAAACGCCGGCGCGGACTGCCGCGCCAAGGCCCTTATAGCTCGATCTTGCCGATATCCCGTATCGTCTTAAAAATCAATTTTGCATAGTTTAACACATCGGTTTTCGCTTGTCAACCGTCAAGTCACCAGCTCGCTGGTGCAGCCGGCGGCCACCAGCTCCGCAAAGCAGCGGCGCTGCTCGTCCGGAATGACCTGGGGGATCTGATACCCTCTTTCGGCATAGACCTCCATGCGCTGAAAGTCCCCCACAATCACGTCAATGACCGTCTGTTCGCTGAGCCCCTGGGCCACGGAGCGGGCGATATATTTGTCCAGATCCAGCTGGGGGGAGGTGACGATCAGCTCAGCCTCGGGCCAGTAGACCTTCATGGCGGCGTAGACCCGGCGCTCCATAAAGGGCTTGTGCACGCCGATGAGCTTTTCACAGGGCAGACCCAGGGAGCGGAGCTTCTCCCGGGTAAACAGGATGTTTTCCGCTGAGTTGGTGGCTTTGTCCTCTAATATCAGGTCCTTTTCCGGCACGCCCTGGGCAAGGGCGATCCGGCCGAAGCGGGCGGCCTCGCTCTCCGTCCAGAGCTCCCGGGTGTTCCGGCCCAGACCGCCGGTGAAAAGCACCTTGGGCGCCCAGCCCTGGTGATACAGCTCCGCGCAGCGCAGGGGGATATCGTCGTTGTAGCAGCCAAAGCCCACAATGCAATCGGCTTTGGCCAGCGCCATGTTCATGTGCATGTAGTCCCAGATGGGGAGAAGGCGCTCTCGGATATAGGCGTCCATGGAAAACCTCCTGCAATTTATCCCAGCGGCAGACGGACAAGGGTGTCCACATGGCCGTCGTGGGAGGTGCCGGGCGGATTCCCCGGCAGGTCGTATTCGTAGCGCAGCACGCCGTCGGACAGTTCCAGACTGAGCAGAGTGTATTGCCCGGCGTCACTGATGACGGGAACGGTGCCCTGGAGCATGTAGGGGCCGCCGTCGCTCCAGAAAAGGCGGGTGCGGATCACCTGAGTCTCCCCGCCGGACCGGTAAAAGCTGTGGCAGAGAAAACCGCCGTCGGTACAGATCTCATAGAGGCTCAGCGCTCCGCTCTGGGCGAAAAAGTTTTCTACCAGAGCGGGATTGGTCAGGGGAAAGCGGCCTGCGGAGTCAACGGCCGCGTAGCCCAGCGCCTCAAAGCGGGCGATAATCTCACCGGTCTCACTCTCCGTCAGATACAAACCGGCGCTGCCGGGGGAATAGATCCCCTCATACACATCCCGGTATTGCTCCGCCACGGCCAGTGCCTGGTCCCGGGCGGCTTCCAGCTCCGGCGGCGTCTGCCCGCTGGCCTCTCCCTGCCCGCAGCCGCAGCTGAGGCACAGCAAGAGAGCCAGGATGATGGTGAAACCCTTCTTCATCATCTTTTATTTCACTTTCCGGCGGCCTGGCGCAGCTTTTCCAGGTATTTATAGGGCACCTCAAGATGACCGGTGCCGGTTCCGATGGAGATGTGCTTTTTGTTGTCCCCGTGAAAGTCGCTGCCGCCGGTTTTGATCAGCCCGTATTCCTCGGCCAGACGGCCCAGGTATTTGCTCTGCTCCACGCTGTAGCCGGAGTAGCGGCACTCCATGCCCTGAAGCCCGCTTTCCATGCAGTGCTCGATCAGCTCCCGCAGCCCCGCGTCGTCCAGCTTATACTGAAAGGGGTGGGCTAAAACGGGCACCCCGCCGGCTTCCCGGATGATCTCAATGGACCGCTCGATGCTGAGAAAATTCCTGGGAAGGTAGTATTTCTGCCCCTTTTCCACATAGCGGTCAAAGGCGTCCCGGATGTCTTTGGCAAGGCCCAGCTCCACCAGCACCTCGGCAAAATGGGGCCTGCCGATCACCGCGCCGAAGCGGCGGTGCATCTCCTCATAGCTGACGGGCAGCCCGTCAGCCGCCATCAGCTCCGCCATTTTCCGGTTGCGCTCATCCCGGTCGTGTACCACCCATTCCAGCACCGGGGCCAGCTTGTCCGAATCCGGGTCGATATAATAGCCCAGAATATGCACGGCACGGCCGTATTTGGTGCTGATCTCGATGCCGGGAACCACCTCCACACCGTATTTTTTCCCGGCTTCGGCGGCCTCCGCGTAGCCGGAGACGGTGTCGTGGTCCGTAATGGCAATGGCCGAAAGACCGGCCTCCTTTGCCAGCCGGACGGCCTCCGCAGGGCTTGCCGTGCTGTCGGAGGCGGTGGTGTGTACATGCAGATCGATTCTTTTCATGCCCTCAGCCTCCGCATAAAGTCATTTGCCTGGGCATAAATGCGCTCCGGCACCTCGCCGATGAAAAATTCACCGTTTTCGTACAGAATCCTGCCGTTTACCATGGTCAGGCGCACATTTTCTTTGGAGCCTGCGTAGACCAAATTTTTGCCGATGTTGTTCAGCGGCTGCATATTGGGCCGGTGCAGGTCAATCACTGCCAGGTCCGCCTTCTTGCCGGGGGCGATATCGTCGCAGCAGTCAAGACCCATGGCCCGGGCGCCGCCCACGCAGGCCATCTCCAGCACCCTGTCGGCAGGGCAGGCGGAGGCGTCGTTTTCCGCGTACTTCTGCAGGGCCGTGACCAGATACATCTCCCGGAACATGTCCAGGGCGTTGTTGCTGCCCGCCCCGTCGGTGCCGATGGCCAGCTTCACCCCGGCACGCTGCATACGGGAAATGGGGGCGATGCCGCTGGCAAGCTTCAGATTGGAGGCGGGGTTGGTGACGGCCCAAAGGCCCTTCCGGGCAAAGAGAGCCAGATCATCGTCGCTCATCCAGGTGCAGTGGAAGCCGCCGCCGCCGTAGCGGAAAAGGCCTACCCTGTCCAGAAGCAGCGGCGGGGTCAGCCCATAGCGCTCAATGCAGCCCTCCACCTCGCTTTTGGTCTCGGCACAGTGCATGTAGCAGGGGGCCTGAAACTTCTCCGCCAAGGAGGCCATGTATTCCATGCGCTCCATGCTGGTGGTATACTCCGCGTGGATGCCCAGCGTATAGGAAATAAGCTCATGGAGCCGGTTGAATTTCAGATACTCCCGCTCAATGTTCTCCGGGTCTGCGTCGAAATTGTTCAGCCCGGAGCAGATCACCGTGCGAAAGCCGGAGTCGATGCAGGCCTGCGCATAATAATCGTTTTTGACATACATATCAAAGGCGGAGGTGATGCCGCCGGACAGGTACTCCATGATACCAAGGCGGGTGAAGCAGTACACCGCCTCGCCGGTGAGCTTGGCCTCATTGGGCCAGACCTGTTCGCTGAGCCATTTGTCCAGAGGCATGTCGTCCGCCAGAGAGCGGAGAAAGGTCATGGCGGTGTGGGTGTGGGCGTTTTTGAAGCCGGGGATCAGCAGGTCGCCCTTCAGGTCGATCTGCCGCTGAAACGCAGGCAGAGCCTCCGGCGCGGGGCCCACATGGACGATGCTGCCGCCGTCTGTCCATACCTCGTCCTCGGTTATTCTCATCCCGCCGCCGAAGCGGAGGGTTTTTCCGTTGAAAAAGCGTATCAGTTGTGTTTCCCTCTTACAGTTTGGCGCACATCTCGTCGTGGGCGAAAAGCTCCGCCTTGTCGTCCAGCGGCGCAAGCTCCGCCCTGCCGTACTTGCGCTCAAGGGCGGTTTTCAGCAGGAAGTCGCATAATTCCGGGTTCTTGGGCAGCAGGGGGCCGTGGCTGTAGGTGCCGAACACGTTTTTATAGTGTACGCCCTCGGTCTTGTCCTCGCCGTTGTTGCCGTAACCGGCCAGTACAGTGCCCAGGGGCTTTACGCCGCTGCCCAGCCGGGTCTTGCCGCTGTGGTTTTCAAAGCCCACCACAACGCTGCCCCCGGCGTCAGGGCCGCACTGGAATTTATAATTGCCGATCATGCGGGTCTTTGAGCCGATGGTGCACAGGTCCAGCGCACCGATGAAGTCACAGCGCTTCCCGTCGTAGGTCTCATAGTAGCTGCCCAGCATCTGAAAGCCGCCGCAGATGGTGAGAAAAGTGACCCCGTCTTCAATGGCGGAGATGATCTCCCGGTCCTTGCCCCGGTGCAGATCCTCCAGCAGCACCTGCTGTTCAAAGTCCTGCCCGCCGCCGATGAATACCAGGTCAAAGCCGGAAAGGCTCTTCCCTGCGCCGATGGGGAGCTTGGTGACGCTGGCCTCGATTCCGCGCCACTGCAGGCGCCGGGTCATGCACATCACATTGCCCCTGTCGCCGTAAAGGTTCAGCACGTCGGGGTACATGTGGCAGATCTTCAGTTCCATTTCCGCTCCTCCTTATTCCCAGAAATCCGCGCCGCCGCAGTGTTTGATCACAACCTGCCGCAGCTCCAGCATGGCGGTGTAGGTGGGCATGATGAATACGGGCAGTTCCTGCTTCTCGATCCATCTGACCAGTTCCTCATAATTTCGCTGCATACTGATGTGCTCGTCGGGGATTCCGGCGTATTTGATGCGTATCCGCATGTCGCCGGCCCGGTCTCCGGAGACGATCACCCGGTCCAGATAGCTGCCCAGAGAGGTCAGCCCCTCGAAATCCGCGTCCCAGATCCAGGATACGTCGGTGCCGTCCGCGCCCCGGTCGTTGAGGCAGACGACCAGAATGAATTTCTCCTTGATGTTTTCCAGAAATTCGATCACCTGGTTGCAACCGGCGGGATTTTTCACCAGCATCATTCTGGCGCCGGCCTTGCCCAGCCTGAACCGCTCCATGCGCCCGAAGCCGCACTGGAAGTCCGCCAGGGCCTTCACCGCCGTGTCCGCGTCAAGGCCCATTTCCACCGCCGCAGTGACAGCGCCCACGGCGTTATAGATGTTGTACATGGCGGGCAGATTCACATTGACGATGCGCTTTGTGCCCTGAATGTCCATGACCACGGTGCTGCCGTCGGCCCGCTGCTCGGTGATGTCGGTGACGGCAAAGTCCGCCTTGTGGCGCCGGTAGCCGCACTTGGGGCAGCGGAAGCCGCCCAGGTGGCCGTAGCTGATATAATCGTATTCATATTCGGTCTTGCAGCGGATGCAGTGGGTGGCATCGGAGATCTCGGGCTTGGGCCTGGAGGGGGCCGCGCCCTGGTCAATGCCGAAGTAGACCACCCTGTTGGGCAGGTCGTCTGCCAGGGAGGCGGTCAGGGAGCAGTCCGCGTTCAGGCACAGCACCGCCTCCGGCGCGCCCTGCATGGCCACCCGGATGTTTTCCAGGGTGTGGGTCACCTCGCCGTAGCGGTCCAGCTGGTCGCGGAAAAGGTTGGTGACCACCACCACCCGGGGCCTGAGCTGGGAAAAGACCTTTCTCGCCGCCGCCTCATCGCACTCGATCACGGCGTACTCCTTCAGGGGTTTGCCGGTAAGGGTGGCGTTCATTACAAATTCCGTGGTGATGCCGCTGATCAGGTTTGCGCCGGAGCGGTTGGCAAAATAGTTCAGGCCCTTTTCCGAAAAGGCCTGCTCGATCATGCGTGCGCTGGTGGTTTTGCCGTTGGTGCCGGTGATGGCGACGCTTTTCACATCCCTGGCCAGCAGCCCCAGCAGATTGGGGCAGAGCTTCAGCGCCCAGCGGCCGGGCATGGCGGTGCCGCCTCTGTGCAGCAGGCGGGACACAAGGCGCAGGGCCTTGCAGAGGAGAATGGCGAGTATGGCTCTCAGATTCATGGCAGTATACTCCGAAAAAAATATAGTGGTAAGTATTAATATTATAGCATGACATTATACCACGCAGAATCACCAGTGGCAAGAAATCATCTCAGAGTACTTCAATGTTGTGGTCAAGGAAGAGCTGCCGGGTTTCTGCCGGCAGATCATCATCTGAGATGATGATATCCACGTCTTCAAGCCTTGCGTGGGTGATGGGGTAGGACACGCCGATTTTGGTGGAATCAATGGGAATGATGACTTTTTTTGAGTGCTGCATAATTACGCCGCGTACTTCATCCATGATTTCTTTAACACAGGTAAAGCCTTCCTGCTCGGAAAAGCCCGCAACGGCAAAAATCATTATGTCAAAGTTCATCCGTTCCAGTTCAGCAAGATTTCTGGCGTTATCGCAGCAGCAGTTGAAACGGTTGAGCGTGCCGCCGTTGACAATTACTGTGGGCTTTCTCAGCGCAGACAGGGCGTAGGCATTGCTGATACTGCTGGTCACGATGGTACACCATTCATCGGGAAAATGCTTGGCGATCTCTGTGATGGTACTCCCGGAGTCAAGATATATCGTAAGATTGGGCCTCAGCGCAAGCTGGGCATTTAAGTATTTCACAGCTTTTTGCGCAATCTGCAGCTTTTTTTCCTGATTGCGGAGAACCCGCTTGAAATAGGGGTCGTTGGCCTTTGTGGTTTCATGGATCGATTTTGCGCCGCCCCGCTGGCGAATGATTGACCCCTGCTCATCCAATGCCTTCAGGTCGGTGCGCAAAGTCATATCCGATACATCAGGAAACTGGTTTTTTATTTCCTCAAAGCTGACACGGCCATGGTCATTGATGTACTGGAGCATGTTATATCTGCGTTGTAACTTGCTCAAATTATCATCTCCTTTCTTTGATTTTATGAAAACGAAAGGGAAAAATCAATAATTTTTGCAAATGTTGTTGAAAAAACGAAAAAAATTATTGTTAAAGCAAAGCATTTTTTCGGAATTACAAAAATTTTTTGATGCATTATGCTGTGACAATACAAGACCTTTTTGAATAAAAAGCAGAAAAAAGGGAAAACACCTGAAAAGTTGTTGAAAATTGCATTTTTTGATGATAATTTAAAAATAGAAGGTCGATTTAGACCACAACTTACAAAAAACAACAGAAGGAGAAAAACGAAAAATGAAACGATTTATTGCTGTTTTGTTGGCACTGGTCATGACTTTTGCCCTGTGCGCCTGTGGACAGCAGGCATCAGAACAAGCGGAAAAACCTGAACAGGAGACAGCAGAAACATCATCGGCTCCGGAAGTAAAGGGCGATCCGATTGAAATCAAGCTGACAACAACGGACCCCTCCGGCTCAGTCACTGTTCTTGACCTGATTGCATGTGCCGATGAGATCCGTGAGCGCACGGACGGAATGATCGACATCCAGGTCTATCCGGATGGTCAGATGCTGGTATACGCTGAAGGCGTGGAAGCCATCATGTCCAACGCAAACCTGATTATGATCGGCAGTCCCACTTACTTTGTGGACTATGTGCCTGTGATGAATACACTGGTAGCGCCCTATCTTTTCTCCAGCAGAGAAGTTGCTACAGCCTTTTTCGACAGTGACTATTTCAAAGCGATCGAGCAGGAATGTATTGACGCAGGCTTCTATGTGATCTGCCAGGATGGCTTGATCGGTTACAGAAGTGTGATTGCCAATGCACCGGTCACCTCTCTGGCGGATATGGCAAAGCTTAATTTGCGCATTCCGGCCACGGATATTATGATCAAACTCTTCGAGGCCCTGGGCTGCAATTACCAGACGATGGCCTTCTCCGATGTGTTCAATGCCTGCCAGACCGGCGCGTTGGACGGACTTGAAGGCGTGCCCCTTACGGTTACCTCAAACTCTCTCTGGGATGCCATTGACCCCATTTATTATTCCCGCACGAACCACACGCTGGACTGCTACGGGCTGTATGTGGGCTATGATTTCTGGATGTCTATCCCGGAAGAGTACAGAAATGTAATTGATGAAGTTCTGGGCAACTGGGGCAAGATGGCAACGGCAGACTGCGTTGACAACGAGGAGAACGTCATTTATGCCCAGTATGAAGAACACGGCGTCCAGATCGTTGACCTGACCGATGAACAGATGGCAGAGTTCCGCGCTGCTGCAGAACCGATCATCCTTGGACTTGAACGTGGAGAGGAAGTTCTGAATGAGGTTCAGAGAATTGAAGCTGAGCTTGGCTGACACTGCCTATCTGCTGCTGAAGTAAGAAATTACATGGTTTCACCCAAGGGTAAACTTTGGGTGAAACCATGACGGTTTAGGAGGTGTTCTTTGTCTGGCATGGTCAATTTTTTGAAAAAACTTGCGGATGCTGTTGATAAAATTATGTATGCGATCGGCAGTGCCGGACTGATTGTCTGTGCCGGGATGTGCGGCGCAAATATCTTAATGTGGTGGCTGTTTGGACGCCGCATTGCTGTTTGTGATGAAATTTCTCTGTTCGGCCTGGTTTGGACCACCTATATAGGTATGGGTGTTCTGTTTCGGTCCGGAGGACACTGCACAATGGATTTTCTCGTGCAGGCTCTGCCGGCAAAAGCGCGTACAGTTCTGCGCATTATTACTGATATTGCCATTCTTGCAATCTCCCTGCTGACGGTCTACTATTCGTGGAAGCTTGCCTTAAAGTCTTTCACAAAACGGTTAGTGCTGACCAAAATCCCCTACTTTTTTGTGGATGTCTCAGTTACATGCGGCTATACACATCTCATCTTCCTGGTTATAGGCGATATTGTGAGTAATATTCACAAATTGATATATTGGAATAAGGAGGCGATAGAATGATGGAGAGCTTTTTGCCAATTATTTTGGCCTTTGGGCTGATGTTTCTTTCTGTCCCCGTTCCCATATGTCTGCTGGCGGGAACTTTTTTGTATTTCGGGGTGCTTAATCCCACTCTGCCGATGACCAGCATTATCCAGAATATCGTCAACCAGAGTATGTCTACCGGCATGCTCGCGGCGCCTCTGTTTATTATGGCGGGAGCCATTATGAATTACTCGGGTATTACGGCGCGTATGCTGGACTTCTGCGACTGCCTGCTGGGGCATAAAGAGGGTGGCCTTGCCTATGTCAATGTTCTGCTGTCAACGCTGAACGGAGGCATGTGCGGTTCCGCAACCGCCGATGCGGCGCTGCAGTGTAAGCTGCTGGTGCCGGAAATGGAAAAGAAGGGATATCCCCGGGCGTTTTCCACAGCTGTTACGGCAGCATCCTCTCTGATCACGCCTATTATCCCGCCTGGAGTACCGCTGATTCTGTACGGTATTATGACCGGTGTTTCTGTCGGCAAAATGTGGGTTGCCGGTTATGTTCCCGGCATTATGCTGTGTGTGGGAATGATGGTGGTGTGTGCGATTTATGCGCATAAGTACCACTGGAAGAGCGGACGGGAGTCCCGTGCTACCGGGAAAGAGCTGCTCCAAGCTACATTGAAATCAGCGCTGGCGCTGATTATCCCCCTGTTCATGATTGCCGGCCTGCGTACCGGCCTGTTTACGGCAACCGAGGCCGGGACTGTGCTGATTATCATGGCGATTGTAATCGGTTTAATCTACCGGAGCCTCAGCCCAGCCCACTTTAAGCCCATCATGAAGGACGCTTTCCTTTCTACGGCAAATATCATGCTGATTATTGTTTCAGCCTGTGGCTTCAGCATGTATCTGTCCTGGGAACGCATTCCTCAACTGCTGGCAGAGTGGATGATGAGCGTGTCTACAAACAAGTATATGTTCTTGTTGGTGTCACAGCTTGTTGTTTTTGTTTTGGGTATGTTCCTGGACGGCACTGCTCTGCTGCTGATCCTCACTCCCATCCTGTATCCGATGGCCCAGAGTTATGGAATTGATCTGCTTCAGTTCGGTATGATTTTCCTGGTCAACCTGTACTGCGGTTGCCTTACACCGCCTTTTGGCACGCTGATGTATGTCACCTGCAATTTGACAGATGTAAGTATTCCGGAATTCTGCAAGTATGGCTGGGCTTTTATCCTGGTCATGATCCTGGTCTGCGTGATTATGGCCATTTTCCCGCAGGTACCCACGTTCTTACCCAATCTGATTTACGGAGTATAAACGGGAGTGTGGAATGTACTTATGATTGAACTGAAAGATAAAAGAATCGGAATCGTCCTTTCTGGAGGTGGCGCGAAAGGTGCATACCAGGTGGGCATGTTCCGGGCTCTGGAGGACCTTGGCCTGGCGGCGAATATCACGGCGATGTCCGGCTGTTCCATCGGGGCTTATGCTGCAGTCATCTATGCGACCAGAGGAAATGCTGCGTACAGAGATTTTTTGTATGATTTCCCCGCTATGCTGGAGGAAGGGAATTGCTTGCCGGAGGAAAACGTGGAGGCTTCCAAACAGGCGGTTGCCGCAGGAAAGGTCAGCAAGAAGCAGTTCCTGGAAGAGAGACAGTACTGGAAATATGAAGCTTTAGGTTTACACAGGTACATAGATTCTCTCGTTGCGGATGGTGCTCTGGAACATACAGGCATCAGGGTAAATGTCTGTGCCTATTCCCTTGAGCGGGAAAGACCGGTCTATTTTGACTTGAATAAGTTGTCAGATCGGGAAAAGAGCTCGGCAATCATTGGAAGCGGCAGTCTGCAATATTTATTCCGGCCCAGCGAGGTCGGAGGAGAACACTTTCTGGACGGAGGGATTATCCCTGATATCTGCACTTCACCTGCTCCGGCGGACAAGATTCCTTTAAAACCCATGGCGGAGGAAGATGTGGATTTTGTTCTTGTTAATTTCCTGATAGCCCGCGACACTGTGGACCAAGGGCTGATGCCCAAAGGACGGAACTTCCTGGAATTGAGACCAAGTACGCCGCTTGAGGAGTATCCGGGAGCAGGAACACTGGATTTTTCGCCCGAGAAGCTGGAAAGCCACGAGGAAAAGGGCTATCGGGATACCATGGATTTGCTGCAAGCAAACTGTATTTTTTGATTATCGGAGAACGGCAGAATGAAAACAATTTTGTGCTATGGCGATTCCAACGCCTGGGGATTTATCCCCGCTAAGGCGACTCGCTATGATTATGATATTCGTTGGCCGGGCATTACGGCAAAGATCCTGGGAGAGGAGTACCGGCTGATAGAGGACTGCATCAGCGGCAGGACGACGGTCTATGAGGATCCCTGCGTAAAATGCCGCTGCGGCTCAGACAATCTGGGCTATTCCTTGTTGGCCCATGCGCCGCTGGATATGGTTATTCTGGCTTTAGGTACCAACGACCTGAAGTTTACAGATTCAAACGGAAGCATGAGAGGAATTGCAAGGCTGATCGATTTGACGCTGAATGCGGATGTGGCATTTGACGCGTATGCCCCTGTTTACCCCAATGGGGTTAAGCTGCTGCTTATTGGCCCTCCGGTAATTGATGCCTCTATTCCGGAAAAAAGGCCCGGACATGCGCTGGCGGATGCTGCTCATGAATCCACATTGCTGTCAGAGAAGTACGAGCGTGTGGCAAAAGAGAAGGGGATATACTTTCTGGATGCATCCCGGTATGTAAAGCCATCGCCTGCAGACTGCCTTCATATGGAGCCGGAGGAACATGCCAAGCTGGGAAAAGCAGTGGCAGAAAAAATACGCGGAATTTTTGAAGCAACAAACGCTGTGAACAAAGATATGCCCTGAAAGAACCGGCAGAAGGGCGGCTTCTTCGGAAAACGGCAGGATAATAAAACAAAACGGAGCAGCGAGGCTGCTCCGTTTTGTTTATATGGTTGAGGACAAAATGAAAAAGATGAAAAACTGTTACTTGCGAGTATTATAATACCCGGCAGTTGTTTCATAAAAAACACCCATTGTGTTACAGAAATGTAAAATACAAAATTAATTTTTTGCGTTTGTCAATCAAAGGACAGGTTCCACACGCAGTCAGCCGGGATGTCACCGGGAAGGGCTGCGATGTATGGCTCACCCTCCGGGGCAGGACGGTACAAAATGAAATCCTTTGCGCCGATTGCCGCGCCCACCGAGGCCGCGGCGGAGCCCTTTTTGCTCTCATCCATCAGCAGAAGCTCCCGGATCAGGGCGGTCTCCCCGTCCAGATAGGCGGCGCAGATGCCGCTTCCCACGGCGAAAAAGCCGCCGCCGTAGGCCTTGCAGAGTTGGTACTGAAACGCAAGAGCCGGGTAAGACAGATGCAGATGAGTCTGTCCCCGCAGAATATTCTCCCGCCAGAGCATATATTCCGTGACGCTGAGCGGCGTTACCGGCTCCAGCGCCGCGCAGTCCGCTCTGAATGTGCTGCGAAACAGCGCGCTCTCCACGCCCAGAAGCTCCCTGTACCAGCCGTACAGACTTTCACTTGCAGGCAGGGTACACACAAAGGCCGCGCCCCGGCGAAGGCCCTCGTCCCGGGCGGAGCGGGTCAGGGCGGAGCCGATCCCCAGGCCCCGGCAGCGCTCCTCCACCGCCACGGCGTAGATATATCCGCCGGGAACAGGCTTTGCTTCTCCGCAAAGCAGCTCCATGCCCATGATCACATAGGCGGCGCCCACGATCTCTCCGTTTTGCACCGCCGCAAGGCCCGTGCCCATGTCAGGCAGCAGGCGGAAAAAATCCGCGATCAGCGCCGGGCTGTCCTCAAAGGTCTTTTCCCACAGGCGGCTCAGGGCGGGGATATCCTCCGCGTTGTATTCGCGGATGTCAAAGTCACGCATCTTTCCACCTCGCGGTGTATTTTTTCAGCAGGTATTCCGGCTTGTAGGACAGCTTGGAGCGGCGCAGGGATTCAAAGCCCATGTCGTCCTCCCGGTTCATATACACAAGCTCAGGGTATTTTGCCATCAGCATCCGGGTGAGCTCCCGGCAGACCATGGGATAGGCCCCGTTGATCTCCGCCTCCGCCTTTTCAAAATGGACGTTGAAGGTGTCCCGGCAGGCAAATTCGCCCACGGTGAAGCCCACGATCCGGCCGGAGACGCGGAGGACGCCCCCTTCAAGCCCAAGCTGCTCGAAGGCGGCAAAGGCGCGGATGATGGCGTCGTGCTCGTAGGCGATGCTCTCGTCCAGCCGCCCCGCGTTCTCCTCGGACCACAGGTCCAGCATGTCCAGACAGCCGGGGATCAGCTCCCGGGTCAGCGGCACGAAGTCCCAGTCGTTTTCCGCCTCGAAGCGGTTGCAGTGGTTTTTCTTGCCGTGGAGGGCCTTGCCGGAATAGGTGGAGAGCCTGTCTGCCCGGTAAATATAGTCCGCGCAGTCCACGTCCTCCGTATATTCAAAGCAGCCCGGGTATTCCTCCTCAAGCTGCTGAATGTGCTTTTCGGTCAGGCCCCGCAGACAGAAAGGATAGCCCTTGAAAGCGGCGAACTCCCGCAGGGCCTCGATGGCCGGGCGCAGGGGGCCGGTGCCGATGGGGAAGACAAAGGTAGGCTTGCCCTCGTAGCGCAGCTTGGTGAGCATCCGGCCGCCCAGAGGGCAGATGAGCTGGCGGTAGTGCTTGTCCCAGATATAGATGTTGCCGAAGTTGTAGTCCGCGCTGGGGCTGTTTTCGGCCATGACGATCTCGTCCACCCAGGCCTTGTCCCGGAGGGTGACGGTTTTGAATTTTACCATATAAAAGTTGCCTTTTCAGTAAGTATTCCGGCAGATCTGCCGTATTTTGCTCCGCAGCTCCCGCAGATCCTCAAAGGCCTCGGGGCGCTTCGCCGGATCCCGCAGCAGGGCGGAGGGGTGGTAGGTGGCCATGAACATGCGGCCGTCCCGCTGAAACCACTGCCCGTGCTCTCTCGTTATACGAAATTCCGGGTCGATGATCCCCATAGCGGCGATACGGCCCAGACAGACGATGATCTTCGGGTCCACCAGAGCGATCTGACGGCGAAGCCAGTCGGAGCAGGCGTCCTGTTCTCTGTCCAGCGGGTCCCGGTTCCGGGGCGGACGGCATTTGACCATGTTGGCAATATACACTTTATTTCGGTCCAGGTCAATAATCTCCAGCATGGTGTCCAGGAGCTTTCCGGCAGGGCCAACAAAGGGCTCTCCCTTCAGATCCTCCTGCTCGCCGGGGCCTTCGCCGATGAACATGACCTCGGCGTCCTCCCGACCCACGCCGAAAACCAGATTGTGCCTGGTCTCCCAGAGGGCGCAGGCCCGGCAGCCGGCACATTCGGCCTTTAATTTATCCCAGCTATCCATGGTTTAGCTCTCCTCAGAATATTTGGCCAGAGACAAAAGCAGCTCACGCTTGTTGTTTTCCGGGTATTCCATCACATAGTCCAGCAGGAACCTGAGCATTTCCCCCAGCTGCCGCCCGTGGATGCCCAGGGCCAGCAGGTCGTCTCCCGTGACGGCCAGGTGCTTCATGGAAAAGCACTCGCCGCTTTTCAGCACGGCCTTCAGCGCCTTCTGGCTCTCGCCGCCGTAGAGCGCGTCGCGGCACTGGGCGGCGCAGGTCACGGTGTCAACGCCCTTGCGGGAGAGGAGCCTTTTCCATTCCACACTGCTGCCCGGCGGGGCCTGTTCCAGAAGAACAGCGCAGTCCGCGCAGCAGCGGATGGTGCGGCTGTCCAGCCTGAGGGACAGGAGAAAGTCTGTTGGGCTGCTGATGCAGCCGCTTTGCTGAAGGATGCGGCAGAGCGCGGCCCAGCGGGGCAGCGCTTTCCGGGGAAGGGCGGATATGCGCCGGAGCAGGGCGTCGTCGGAAAGGCGGCAGAGCAGATACCGGTCCAGAAGCCCGGCGCGGATCAGATCGAAAACCAGCTCGGGCCGCTTGGTCAGCAGAATCTTCTCTGTCTCGTCCCGGACTCTCTCCGCGGCCAGAGCGGCGGCCAGAGGCGCTTTTCTGATAATTGCAGCCCGGGTCGCAGGCTCGATGGCAAAATCCAGCCGTGCGGAAAAGCGGATGGCCCGGAACATGCGCAGGGCGTCCTCCTCAAAGCGCTTTTCCGGATCGCCCACACAGCGGATCAGCTTGTTTTTAATGTCGTCCATGCCGCCGAAGGGGTCGGACACAAGGCCGTCGGTGTGGACGGCAATGGCGTTCATGGTGAAATCCCGGCGGCTAAGGTCGGCGGTGAGATCGCCCACAAAGCTCACCGAGTCCGGGTGGCGGTGGTCTGTATAGCTGCTCTCGCTGCGGAAGGTGGTCACCTCCACGCTCTTTGCGTTTTCAATCACCGTTACCGTGCCGTGCTGCAGCCCCGTAGGGCGGGATTGGGGGAAGATGTCCATCACCTGCTCCGGCAGGGCGCTGGTGCAGATATCCCAGTCCTGGGGCTGCACGCCCAGAATCATGTCCCGCACGCAGCCGCCCACAAGGCAAACCGCGTGCCCCCTGGCCTGAAGCGTGATCATAATATGCTTGACGTATTTTGGCGGTGTGATCCTGGACATGCTTAACCACTCCCGAAATTATTGGTCAATAAAAAGCTGTTGCAATGAAACTGACGGGGTATTATAATACCAATGCTATTTTAACATTTTGATGGCGCTACATCAATACTCATTTTGGAGCTTGTTTTATGATAAATTTTGATAATTTTCTCTCCCCCGGAAGAAGGGGCCATCTGGTAGGCATAGGCGGCGTGTCCATGTCCTCCCTGGCGGAGGTGCTCTACGGCATGGGCCTGATCATCACCGGCTCAGACATGAATGAGACGGCCAATGTGCGCAATCTGCGCGAGCATGGTATTCCGGTCATCTCCGGGCACCACGCGGAGAATATCACAGACGATGTGGAGTTTGTGGTCCGCACCGCCGCCGTCCATGACGATAACCCGGAGATTGTTGCCGCCCGGGAGAAGGGAATCCCGGTGTTCGAACGGACCCAGGCCTGGGGCGCTATCTCCAAGGACTACGCCAACGCCCTGTGCATCTCCGGCACCCACGGAAAGACCACCACCACCTCCATGTGCACCCATATCCTTATGGCGGCGGACAAGGACCCCACCGTGATGATCGGCGGCACACTGCCTCTTCTCAACGCCGGGCACCGGGTGGGCCGGGGCAACACCATCGTCATGGAAGCCTGCGAGTATTATAATTCCTTCCTGTCCTTCCATCCCACCGTGGCGGTGGTGCTCAATATCGAGGCGGACCATCTGGACTTTTTCAAGGATCTGGAGGATGTGAAGCATTCCTTCCATGAGTTTGTCTGCCGCACCCCGGAGGACGGCTATATCGTGGCCAATGCAGACGATAAAAACGCCATGGACGCAGTCAGCGGTACCGGGAGGAAGATCATGACCTTCGGCCTGAACAGCAACGCGGATGTGTATGCGGAGGATGTCACCTATCTGGGGGCAAATTCCCATTTTAATGTGATGTACAAGGGGAAAAAGTTCACCGATGTGACCCTCCATGTTCCCGGCGTACACAACGTGAAAAACGCCCTGGCTGCCACAGCCGCCGCCATCTGCCTGGGCGTCCGGCCCAACGCGGTGAAATACGGACTGGCGGGCTTCAACGGCGCAGGCCGCCGCTTTGAGTTCAAGGGCAAATACAACGGGGCCGACGTGTATGACGATTATGCCCACCATCCCGGCGAGCTGAAGGCCCTGCTGGATACCGTGGAAAAGCTCAACTACAAGCGCAGCATCCTTGTGTTCCAGCCCCATACCTACAGCCGCACCGCCGCCCTGTTTGACGACTTCGTGGAGCAGCTCAAGCGGCCCAATGTGCTGCTGCTGGCGGAGATCTTTGCCGCCCGGGAGCAGAACACCATCGGTATTTCCTCTGCGGCCCTTGCGGCTAAGGTGGACGGGTCCCTGTTCTTCCCCACCTTCCCCGAGCTGGAGACAGCCCTTCGCCGCATCGCCCAGCCGGGAGACATTATCCTGACCGTAGGCGCGGGCGACGTATATAAAATCGGCGAGAACATCACAAAATAAGAAATAAGAAGAAAAAATCAGACTGTAGACAAAGCTATCGGCAGTGTATAGAGTTGCATGGGGAGAGTGCAGAGAGGGGACGGGAGTCCCCTTTCTGCGTTCAATCCATGCTTATTCAGGAGTATTTTTGAATACTCCTGAATAAGTTTTCAAGGCGTCGAACTTTG
>JALFOM010000023.1 GCA_022782265.1 Clostridiales bacterium
TCCATGACGGGCTACACCATCCTGCGCGTTTTCCGGGACTACAATGAGCCCAAGTGCAACGGCAAAATATTTGAGTATGTGTCCAACGGCTGCAACCGGGACGGTCTTGCCATCCGTGCCGCCCGTTATCTGATCTCTCAGGAGCGGTATGAGCACAGAATCCTCATCGTTTTGTCCGACGTCAAGCCCAACGACGTCTGTAAAATTCGCGGAAAAGGGGAGGGGGAGCTGATCCCCTATGAGGCTAACGCCGGGGTCACGGATACTGCCTACGAGGTCCGCAAGGCCCGGGCAGAGGGCATATCGGTCATCTGCGTTTTTACCGGCGTGGATGAGGATATTCCTTCCGCAAAGCTGGTCTACGGCCGGGACTTCGCCAGAATTCAATCCGTTGACCTGCTGGCCGACACCGTCGGCACATTGCTGCAAAATCAGATCAGAAACATTTAATTATTCTCAGACGTCAAAAAAGGCGTCTGAGTTTTTTTGAGTATTTTTGCTTTTTTGCTCGTACTATAGATATCAGGCTGCACATGCATGGAGGACCGGACTTTTGAACGACAGAAAAATAGCCGCCGCCATAAAACAGGGCAATGAGGCCGCGATCACACAGGTGATAAATAAGTATTCCAGACTGCTGTGGCCCATCGTCTCCGCGATTTTGAGTAAGGTCGGCTCAGTGGAGGATGTTGAGGAGTGTATCGCCGATACCTTTATTTTTCTCTGGCAGAATACCGATAAATTTGACCCGGAGCGGGGCAAACTCAAGACCTGGCTGTGTATCGTTGCCCGTAGCAAAGCCACGGACCTTTACCGTAAGCTTTCACGACAGGACGAACTTCCCCTTGACCTGTTGCCCTGCCCGGCTGCCGGGGATTTGACGGAGCACCTTGTAAAAGAGGAGCAGCGTCAGGCTCTGGGCAAAGCCATCAACAGTCTTTCGGAAAGGGAGCGAGAGCTGATACTGCGGCGCTACTGCTACGGGCAAAAACCCGGCGCTATCGCAGAGGCTATGGACATGCCGGTAAAGCAGGTAAATAACGGTCTGTACCACGCAAAACGCAAACTCCGTGACAGGCTCAGCTAAAGGAGAATCAGGAATGCGAGCAGAGAATCTTGAACATATCAAATCAGTCTTTGAAGAAAAGACCGGCGTGACCCTTAAACGCACTGCATACCGAAAAAAAGCCGCCCTTACGGTTCTTCTTGCGGCCTGTTTAGCCTTTCTGATGACCATCAGCGCCTATGCTACCGGTCTCTTTAACAGCCTTGAGGGCGACGATTTGGCAATTAAGTCCAGCTATGATGGGGAGGGGATCGTCAATCTCCGGATAGAAAACCGCTCCGATAAGGAGCTTCGCCTTCAGCCAAAGCTGCAGCTACGGCGCTGGTCCACCGGGGAAGATGTGGAAAAATTGTCCGGAGAGCCGATTTTTTCTGCTACCCTTGTTCCCGCGAAGAGTAGCGCAGAGATCGAAATTGATCTTTCTCCGGCCTATGACATTGCTCTTCTGGAAAAGCCTTTAGAGGGGGACGGCTACTATTTGGTCCTGACAAACAATGATTTCCTGTTTGGTCAGGACTGGATCTGCACGGTCCGATTTGCCGGAAGCCCGGAAAATGAGGCGCGGAGTAAAGAAATGCAGCAGAAGAATGGGCAGAACACCACGCTACAGGAAGATACAGCAGGAAAAAATAAAGTTCAGCTCAGCCGGTTTGCGGGAACAGTGGTCTGCCCCGTTAAGCCGGGGATCGGCTCTCTGTATGTGGACGGGCGTCCTGATCCCCGGCCCAGTGCGCCCTTTACCCTCTTTGACACTTCCAAAAGTATTGAAGGACAGGCGGAGAGCTGGGGCACAGAACTCAGTCACTGTGATGCCAGCGGAAATCTGCTGGGGACCGCTGAGGATTATGCAAAAGTGGTGTCTCTCTTTGTACCAAACCCCGAATATCCTGAAAGCCTGATTGCCGTCCCGGTGATCTATCTGTTTTTCTATGAGAAAGCGGACGCTCTGCCTGAAAACTACGGCTACATCCGCGGAGAGCCTATCCGATTTGACCAGCTGGAAGAAAGGAAGGTCTATGAGGACGAACGCTATGTGTGCTATGATATCAGCAGCTACATTTATACGGATCTGGACGAATATATTGCCTGCACCCTTTCCGGCTGTCCTGCGTGGCCTCTGGATGACGATACATTGGGCGAGCTCCATGAGACGTACGCCTACCTGAAAGAAAAATTGCCGGAGCTGATTATGGATTATGATACATATCTGGCCCTTGTTGAAACGGAGAGATGAAGATGAACAGAAAATGCAAAACCTTGATTTCCTGGCTGCTGGCCTTTATCCTTGTTCTGAGCGCACAGAGCATCAGCGCCGGAGCTGTGAGCCAAAGCGAAATCGACGCACTGAAAAAGCAGCGGGATAAAATCGCCGGGGAAAAAGCCGCCCAGCAGGCCATTGTGGACGAGCTGGAGGCACAGCACGCAAGCGTACTGGAGCGGAAGCTGGCCCTGGATGAGCGCAACAGCTATACCATGGAGCAGATTGAGCTCAACGAGCAGGAAATTGCCCTTTATGACCGGATGATCGAGGAAAAGGCCCAAGAAGTGGAGGCGGCTTTGGCCCTTGAACAGCAGCAGCTTGAACGCTACCGCAGCCGTGTCCGGGCCATGGAGGAAAACGGAAATCTCAGCTTCCTGAGTCTGGTATTCAATACCGGCAGTCTGGGTGAGCTGCTCACCGCCATTGACGATATCGGCGAGATCATGGAGAGCGACCGGCGGCTTGAAGAGGAGTACATAGCCGCCCGGGAAAACACTGAGCGGGTAAAAGGGGAGTATGAGGAGTACAAGGCGGCGCTTGAAGCAAAACAGACCGCCCTTCGCGCCGAGCAAACAGAGCTTCAGCGGCAGATCGATGAAGCCACCGACCTGATCGCCCAGCTCATGGCAGATATTGAGGGTAATGCGGAAGAGTTGGCCAGACTTCAGGCTGACCAGGACGCCACCCAGAGAGAAATCGACCAGATGGTGGCCGCTCTTGAAGAGCAGCGCCGACAGGAGGAGGCTGCCAACAATCCCAGCGGCGGGAGCAGCGGCGGGGGAGGCGGCAGTGTCACCGGAACCGGCTCCTTCGGCTGGCCCGTTCCCTCATGCACCTATATCACCAGCAAATTCGGCCCACGCTATCACCCGGTAACCGGCGTTTATCAGTCCACCCACACGGGACTGGATATCGGCGCGGCCTACGGAGCGACGATTGTAGCTTCTGACGCCGGCACCGTCACCTGCGCCGGCGTAAAGGGCGGCTACGGCAGCTGCGTCATGATCGACCACGGCAACGGCTATTACACCCTTTACGGCCACATGTCCAGCATTTCCGTCTCCCTGGGCCAGAGCGTCAGTAGGGGTGACACCATCGGTTATGTTGGGGACTCCGGTATCACCACCGGTCCCCATCTCCATTTTGAAATACGTGTTAACGGCGTCTGTACCGATCCCGCCCCCTGGTTTGGCGGCCTGAGCTACGCGCCGGACGCCTGAACCGGCAACAAAAATACGGAACACATGAAAGAAACATGTGTTCCGTCGTATTTTTTATGATTGATCTTCTTATTTTGCCAGGACCTTTTTCAGCCGTGCGTAGCGGGGGAGGGAATTTTCAAGAGGCAGCTTGGGCTCGCCCTGGATGAGGGGCAGCGCATAGTCGATAAACTCATGCTTCAGGCCGTTGTGCTCCTCATTGATCCACTCCAGCGGAACCTTCTTCTCGTAGTTTGCCACGGAGGAGAGGGGGAGCAGCTCCATCTCGCAGGTGTACTTGCCGTCAACATACACGCGCTTGAAGGCCACCATCTTGCCGGTGACGCCCCGGACTGCCGCTTCAACAGCGGTCTTGCCAGCGGTAAAGGCCTCGTTTACATCGGTAGCGGAAGCCAGGTGTGCGCCGCAGCGCTGGAGCAGGCTCAGCTCGATGCCGCGGACCTTTGCGCCGGTGCGCTCCTTGACCATCTCTGCCAGCATTGCCGCAAGGCCGCCCAGCTGAGCGTGGCCGAAGCCGTCGGTGGCAGAGGTCTTTGCCTCGGAAACAAAGCGTCCGTCCGCGTAGTGGATGCCCTCGGAAACAGCCACAAGGACCTTTCCGTTTTCTGCGTACACCTTCTCCACATCGGCAAAGAACTTGTCCAGATCAAAATCGCACTCGGGCAGGTAGATCAGATCCGGGCCGGAGCCGAACTCGGTGGCCAGAGCGGCACTGGCAGCCAGCCAGCCGGCGTGGCGGCCCATGATCTCCACGATGGTGATCATGCCGTTGTCGTAAACTCTGGCGTCCTTGTTGATCTCCATGCAGGAGGTGGCGATATATTTTGCCGCGCTGGCAAAGCCGGGGCAGTGGTCGGTGCCGTAAAGGTCGTTGTCAATGGTCTTGGGAACACCCATAACGCGGCACTCATAGCCCACAGACTCCATATAGCGGCTGACCTTGTTGCAGGTGTCCATAGAATCGTTGCCGCCGTTATAGAAGAAGTATCTCACATTATATTTCTTGAAAATCTCAAGGATCCGCTTGTAATCGGTGTCGTCCACTTCTGGATCAGCGATCTTATAGCGGCAGGAGCCCAGCTCGGAAGAGGGGGTGTGGAGCAGCAGCTCCAGCTCTGCAGGGTCTTCCTCATCCATAACATAGAGCTTGTCCTCCAGCACACCCTTGATGCCGTGGGCAGCGCCGTACACCTTGGTGATCTCCTCCGCGTCGAGAGCGGCGCGGATAACACCGTAAGCACTGGCGTTGATGACGGCGGTGGGGCCGCCGGACTGACCGAAAATGCAGGATCCTACAAGTTTCTCACTCATATTTTTTTGCCTCCGATAAAATTATTAAGAAAAATTTGCTGCTTTTATTGAATGTGCTTCTTGATTATACAACGGTTTGAGGATATAATATAAATGCAAATTTGTAAATATGCCAAATTACCAAATTTGCAGAAAAATGTAAGGGAGTTAACTGATTATGCCTCTGGTAACAACAAAAGAAATGTTTGAGAAAGCCTATAACGGCGGATACGCCGTCGGCGCTTTCAACGTGAACAATATGGAGATCGTGCAGGGCATCACCGAAGCTGCGAAGGACCTGAACGCACCGCTTATTCTTCAGGTGTCCAAGGGCGCCCGCGCCTATGCCAACCATACTTATCTGATCAAGCTGGTTGAGGCCGCTGTAATTGAGACCGGCCTGCCCATCGCTCTGCACCTTGACCACGGCGACAGCTTTGAAACCTGCAAGAGCTGCATCGATGGCGGTTTCACCTCCGTTATGATAGACGCATCCTCCAAGCCCTTTGAGGAAAACATCGCGCTGACCCGCAAGGTTGTTGAATATGCCCATGACCACGGTGTTGTGGTCGAGGCCGAGCTTGGCACCCTGGCCGGCGTGGAGGACGAGGTCAACGTCTCTGCCGAAAATTCCTCCTACACCCGTCCCGAGGACGTTCAGGAATTTGTTGAGCGCACCGGCTGCGACTCTCTGGCCATCGCCATCGGCACCAGCCACGGCGCTTACAAGTTCAAGCCCGGCACCAAGCCCCAGCTCAGATTCGACATTCTGGAAGAGGTCTCCCGCCGCCTGCCCGGCTTCCCCATCGTTCTGCACGGTTCCTCTTCCGTTCCCCAGGAGTTTGTGAAGATCATCAACGAGAACGGCGGCAACATGCCCGGCGCTATCGGCGTACCCGAGGATCAGCTGAGAAAGGCTGCTTCCATGGCTGTCTGCAAGATCAACATTGACTCCGACCTGCGTCTTGCCATGACCGCAACCATCCGCAAGTATTTCAACGATCATCCCGATCATTTCGATCCCCGTCAGTATCTCAAGCCCGCAAGAGCAGCAATAAAGGACATGGTCGCCCACAAGATCGTGGACGTTCTGGGCTGCGACGGAAAGGCATGAGCCACAGGTAAAGAAAGACAAAATTGGAGGTGGCTAAATGGGCAAACATTCCGAAAAACAAACTGAAACTCCCGCCGCGAGCAGCAGAAATCCGGGCAGTCTGAACAGCATTATCGTCATCAGGCTGATCGTTGCCTCGCTTATTTTTGCTGTATCACTCATCATTAATATGCCCTCTTTTCTCCGCATTCTGCTGCTTGCCCTGTCTGTTGCCGTTTCCGGCTACGATGTGGTTCTTTCCGCGGTCGACTGTGTGGAGTCGAGAGACTATTTTGCCACCCCCATTGTCATTGTATTCGTTGCCGTCATTTCCTTCTTCATCGGCTTTGGTCTGGAGGGCGCGGCGCTGATGATGTTCTATCAGATCGGCCTGATCCTTATCTCCTATGCGGATGAACGCACCGTTAAATCCGCGAAGGAACTGCTGTGCTATTCGGATGATGAAACGGTGGAAAAAGTCACCGGCATTATTGAAGAAGAGAACGCCGGAAAAATGGCGATGGAATCCACTGTGGGTGCAGCAGCCTCCTTCGTTCTGAAGATCGCTTTGGGCATCGCGGTTCTGTATGCGGTACTGATCCCCATATTCACCAATCTTAGCTTTGCTGTTTCCATCCACAGGGCCCTGACCATCATTGTTATCGCCACGCCCTTGTCCGTTGTGGTGGCCATGCCCCTTACCAGTATTATCGGCATTTGCTACGGGGCCCAGTTCGGCGTTATCTTTAATAACGCCGCTGCAATGGAAAAAGCGGCAGACGTGGAAACCGCCGTTTTTGATAAGCCCGGTGTTTTTGCCGACGACCATCCCCGTCTTGTGTCTGTCCAATCCGATCTGTTGGATAAGAGCACATTTTTGAATTTTGCCGCCCACGCCGTATATTATTCCGAGCAGCCCTTTGCAAAGGCCATATCCGACGCCTTCACCCAGGATTATAAGCTTGATCTGATCTCCGATTTTCAGGATATTCCCGGCAGCGGAGTGGATCTGAAGATCAACGGCGCCCATGTCACTCTGGCCACCCGCGAGCTTTTCACCAGCAGGGGAGAGGCCGTGCCTTATGAGAGCGGCAAAGAGAATTACCAGATGCTCTATATGATGGTATCCGAAAAGTATGTGGGCAAAATTGCACTCTCCACCGAGTTCTATGGCGAGGCCGAGCAGCTTGCACCGGACCTGAAGGCCATCGGGTTTGATCAATGCATCCTTCTGACAGAGGACGGAAAAGAGGAGAGCGAGGCCGCAGCCACAGAGCTGGAATTTGACGAGGTATTTGGCCAGTGCGATACGGAAAGGAAGCTCCGCCTGATCAATGACCTGAAATCCAGCAAAGACACACAGATGATGTATGTCTATGCAAACGGCTTCGACGCCCACAGCGCGGCAGATCTGGACGTCAGAATCAACAGAAAAGGCAAATTTGCCGATGTTCTCGTCATTCCCGAGTATATCGCCAATCTGCCTCTGGCTTTGCAGCTTTGCTCAAGAGTGCGTGAAGTGGCGGCAGAAAACGCCATATTTGCCTTCGTTGTCAAAGCAATTCTGATTTTCCTCAGCCTGACCGGTTACTGCAACATCTGGTTTGCCATCTTTATCGACATGGTGGCAGCCCTGGCGACCATCCTGAACTCCATCAGGGTGACAAGCCCGTCTCTGATTAGCATACTGAAATACAAGGCTGGAAAATAAAATATGCATAAAAAGAGGATGGATTTTTCCATCCTCTCAGACTGTAGACAAAGCTATCGGCAGTGTATAGAAATGCATGGGGGAGAGTGCAGAGAGGGGACGGGAGTCCCCTTTCTGCGTTCAATCCATACTTATTCAGGAGTATTCAAAAATACTCCTGAATAAGTTTTCAAGGCGTCGAACTTTGTCGACGCCTTGAGAGGATGGATTTTTCCATCCTCTTTTTTGCGTTCAATCAATTTTTGTTTACGGTTTCAATGAAACGGAGAAAGGCCGCCTGGCCCTGTTCGTCGCGCTTGAACACACCGGCGTCCTCAAGCACCTGCCGGAAAACAGCGCCCACCTCACGGCAGAGGATCTCCTCGGTGTTCTCCGGGGTAAAGGTGTATTTTTCTCTCAGTTCATCCACCCAGTCGGCATGTTTCGCCAACGCCTCGTCTGCCCGAATATCCGCACGGTCAAGGATTGCCTGTCTCAGCTGGACAAGCTCCGTTTTCAGACGGGAGGGGAGTACCGCAAGGCCCATGACCTCGATCAGGCCGATGTTTTCTTTCTTGATATGGTGCAGCTTGGCGTGTGGATGGAAAAGCCCCAAAGGATGCTCCTTTGTGGTCAGATTGTTTCGAAGAACCAGATCAAGCTCAAAGTTTTCACCCCGCTTGCGGGCAATGGGGGTAATCGTGTTGTGGGGCACACCGTCCGTCTCGGCGTAAATTGATACTGCCGGATCGCTGTAAGCCCGCCATGCACACAGGAGCTTGTCTGCAAGATCAATGATCCTTTCACTGTCCGGGCACAGGAGACGGATAACCGACATGGGCCAGCGGACGATACCCGCCCTCACGTCCTTAAAGCCTTCAAACGCAAGAGGCCTTTCCACAGCCGCTTTCGCCATGGCAAACTCATAGCGCCCGCCCTGAAAATGGTCGTGGCTCAGTATGGAGCCGCCCACAATAGGCAGATCGGCGTTCGAGCCAACAAAATAGTGGGGGAACTGCCTGACAAAATCAAAAAGCTTGCAAAAACAGGCCCGGTCAATTTTCATGGGGGTGTGCTGCCGGTTCAGAACAATACAGTGCTCATTATAGTACACATAGGGGGAGTATTGCAGATACCATTGCGCTCCGGCAATGGTCACCGGGATGAGCCGGTGATTTTGCCTTGCCGGGTGATTCATTCTGCCGGCATAGCCCTCATTTTCACAGCAAAGCTGGCATTGGGGATAATCGGTCTGGGGAGCATTCCTGGCCGCGGCGATGGCTCTTGGGTCCTTTTCCGGTTTGGAAAGGTTGATGGTGATGTCAATGCTGCCGTATTCACAGTCATAGGTCCATTTCCGGTCCTTTTTGATCCTGTCCCGGCGGATATAATTGGTGTTCTGGCTGAACTGATAATACCAGTCTGTGGCGCACTCCGGACTTTGGGAATACAGTTCGGAAAATTTACGGCGCACCTCATGGGGGAAGGGGGTCAGCGCGCCCATCAATCTGGTGTCAAACAGGTCCCGGGCAATGATATTGTCATCCAGTATGCCCCGGCGGCACGCGTCGTCACAGAGGGCGTTGAGAATTTCGTTCAGTGGGGCGGAAACCGTCCCTTCGCCGCCGGCGCTGTCAAGCTCCATCAGCTCCAACAGCCGGTTAAAGGCGTAAACTTTATCCTCATCCTCAATAAGGCCGCAGTCTGCGGCGTAATTTACCAGCGCGTCAAGATAAGCTTTCATATCTGTCCTCCAGAAGCCTGCTGCCATGTGGGCATATGTACAGCTTATAATATAATATCAATAGAAAATAAAATCAATACTCCAGAAAAAACAGCGGGCGACCAGTATGCTATTGACAAAAAGACAATCCTATTTTATAATTCCATCGTCAGGGGACGGGAAAAGCCGTTCCGTTCTCTTTCACCTATTTGGTTCGCATAATACCAATTAAACGAACTTCAAGCCCTGAAAAACGCCATTAGGAGATGACCATATGAATATAGACGAAATTGTCGACGCGCCGGACATTTTAATGGAATTTCTGGATTATCACTCCACCATACGGGGCCATTCAGACAAAACTGTTGCCGGATATTATCTTGATCTGAAGATTCTTTTCCGTTACCTGAAACGCCGCAGAGGTCTGGTTGACCCTAAGACACCTTTTAATGAAATTGACATCACAGATATTGATCTTGA
>JALFOM010000033.1 GCA_022782265.1 Clostridiales bacterium
AGCTGGCAATGTGGTGGACACCATCAAATCGGACCGCAACGGACGCGCCGTTTCCAAAACGCTGCCGTTGTCCCGCTATACGGTCCGTGAGATCAAAGCGCCTGCAAATTACTCCATCAATCCCACAGTGATGACCGCCTATCTGGAATTCAACGGACAGATCGTCACCTTTGAAGTGCAGAATACCAGCGTTTCCACCGGTGTATCCATTAAGAAAACCGGCCCTGTGCAGGCTGTCCCCGGTCAGCCGATTCGCTATGTGTTCTCACAGATCAAGAACAGCTCCAACGTTGCCCTCGACTCCTTCTATTGGCGCGATCAGCTTCCCGCGCAGGTGACGCTGAGCAAAATCGTCACCGGCAGCTACAATCAGCCGCTTTCCTACAAGGTGGTCTATAAGACCAACCTCTCCGGGGACTACCGCACTTTGGCGGATAATCTCTCCACCAGCAAGGTTTATGTATTGGACGCCCGCCCCGCTGTCCTCGGCCTTGCCGCCAATGAGCGCGTCACCGAAGTCATGTTCGTATTCGGAAATGTAAAGGCGGGCTTTGCACAGGTAGAAACGCCTTATATCTACGCCGCCGCCCGCAGCGGTCTTGCCAACAACTCCGGCATTGTGAATGTGGCGGATGTGGGTGGCCTTTACAACGGGAAGTGGATTCAGGCAGTGTCCCGCTGGCTCACCACCGTCTACACCAAAACAACGGTGAAGCTGCCCAAGACGGGGTACTAAGCCTTGCGGCAGAATGACTTTCGCAGCGCCGCCCCTGTGTGGGCGGCGCTTTCCCCGTTGGTTCTCTGGCTGGCGGCAATCGCTGCCTATGCCTACGAGGACGGTATGAACCTCTTTCAATGGATGGGGCGTTTCAGCCAAGTGCTGGAACGCCCCTTTGCCATCGGCTGGACGCCCTACACGCTGAAATATATGCTGGGAAGCCTGCTACTCTACGGCTGCGGCATCGCTCTTTACTACTCCAGCCGGGAGAATCGGCGACCGGGCGAGGAATACGGCAGCGCCAAATGGGGCAGTCCCAAGGAACTGAACCGGAAGTATATGGATCACCAGCATAAGGACGCCAATATCATTTTGACCCAGCGCGTCCGGTTGGGCATGGACGGCTACATCACCCAGCGCAACATGAATGTTCTGGTGGTGGGCGGCTCTGGCTCCGGCAAGACCCGCTTTTTCTGCAAACCCAATATTTACAGTGCGAATTGCTCCTATCTTATCACAGATCCCAAGGGGGAGCTGCTGCGTGCGGCAGGCGCTTTGCTGGCAGCGCAGGGCTATGAAGTCCGGGTGTTCAACCTGATCGACCCCAGCCAGTCCGACGGATACAACCCCTTTTCGTACATTCACAGCGAAAAAGATGTGCTGACCCTCATTGATAACCTCATCAAAAATACCACGCCCCGCAACGCCTCCAGCAACGACCCTTTCTGGGAGAAGGCAGAGATCGCGCTGGACTCAGCCCTCATGCTCTACCTTGTCAGCGAAGCGCCCCCGGAGGAACAGAATTTTGAAATGCTGATCTACATGATGAACTTTGCCGAGGTGCGGGAGGAGGACGATCAATACCGCAGCCCGCTGGATATGCTCTTTCGGGCATTGGAGGAGGAACAGCCCAACCATGTGGCGGTGAAGCAATATAAGGCTTTCAAACAGGCGGCGGGGAAAACCGCGAAATCCATTTTGGTAAGCGCCGCTGTGCGGCTGGCCACCTTCAATATCCCGCAGTATGCCAGAATGACAATGGTGGATGAGATGGACTTTGGCAGCCTGGGTGAGAAGAAAAAAGCCATCTTCTGCGTGATCCCTGTTGATGACAGCAGCATGAACTATCTTGTGGGAATGCTCTACACCCAATGCTTTCAGGCACTTTACCGCAGGGCGGACGAGAAACACAACGGGCGTCTGCCTGTGCCAGTGCGTGTCATTCAGGACGAATGGGCGAATGTGGCCCAGCCGGAGAGCTATCCGAAGATCCTTGCCACCTGCCGCAGCTACAATATCGGGCTGAGCATCATCGTGCAGAACATTCAGCAGATCAAGGCGCTGTATGAAAAGGAATGGGAGAGCATCATCGGCAACTGCGACACGCTGCTGTTCCTCGGCGGCGGCAACGAGCCGACTTCGTTGGAGTTTATCGTAAAGCTGCTGGGCAAGGAGACCATCGCCACCCGCACACGGGGGCAGACAAAGGGACGCAGCGGCTCCAGCTCTACCAACTTCCAGCAGACGGGCCGCGACCTGATGACCATTGACGAAGTGCGGAAACTGGACACCCATAAAGCGATCTTGTTTATCCGCGGGGAAGACCCCGTGCTGGACAAAAAGTACAACATCAAGCGACACCCCAACATTAAGCTGACGACAGACGGTAAGGCAAAGCCTTATATCCATAAGCCGCAGGGCGCGCCGGATTATGCGCTGCCCGATCTGCCCTATGCGTTCCGGTCTTTGGACGATTACGAATTTATTGACATGGAGGATACAGAACATGAATCTGAACAAGAAGAATCTTTGGAAACCGACGGAGCCGAATAAGGTGAAGCGGCTCTATTGGACGGCGGCTGGGGCTGCTGTTCTCTGTCTTTGCTGCGCTACGCCTGCGATGGCGGCGGGCAGCGATCCGCTGGATATTGTAAATAACCTTTCCGATTTTATTTTCAGCATTATCAAGGCGCTGGGCGTTATTATTCTCGGCTGGGGCATCGTGCAGGTGGGTATGTCGATCCAGTCCCACGATGCCAGCCAGAGAACGCAGGGCTTCCTCTGCCTGTTTGGTGGCTTAATGATCGCCTTTGCAAAGGAAATTCTGACCGCCATCGGCGCGATCTAATGAAAAGAGCCGGGAGATACTGTCTTGCGGCGGATCTCCCGGCTCCCTTGCGGGAGGTGATTTTCATTTGGATAACAACTGGATCGTAGAAAACCTGACCAACGCCTTTGGCGTTTGGAATAGTAAAATGACGGAAATGTGGTCACTGCTGACGGAATCGCCCCAAACCTTCAAGGGCGGCACCATCTGGCAGACCATTGTGACCATCAACGGCGGGATGCAGGCCATCGGCTACGGGCTGCTGGTGCTGTTCTTTGCCATCGGTATCTTTCGCAGTGCCTCCGGCTTTCGGGACTTTCAAAGGCCGGAGCATTTGCTGCGGCACTTTATCTACTTTGTGCTGGCAAAGCTGGGTATCACCTACGGTATGGACCTGCTGGTAAATATATTTGACGTGTGCAGCGGCATTGTGGCAACGGCGGCGGGCAGCATCGGCGGCTTGACCGGCGCATCCGTGGCGCTGCCGCAGGAGATCGCGGACGCCATCGGAGATGTGGGCTTTTTGGCGAGCATCCCCCTCTGGCTGGTAACGCTGCTGGGGAGCCTGTTTATTACAGTGCTGGCATTCATTATGATCCTCACCGTCGATGGGCGCTTTTTTAAGATTTATATGTATGCCGCGCTCTCCCCGGTGGCGCTGGCGTCCTTTGCCGGAGAAGGAACTTCCCACTTCGGCAAGGCGTTCCTTCGGAGTTATGTAGGCGTGTGCATGGAGGGTGCGGTGATCGTTCTGGCCTGCATCATCTTTTCGGCCTTTTCCTCCAGCGGTACGCCGGTGGTGGATAGCAGCGCGTCCGTAGTGACGCAGGTGTGGAGCTATTTGGGCGAGGTCATATTTAATTTGCTGGTGCTGGTAGGATTGGTGAAGTCCGCCGACCATATTGCCAAGGAAATGCTGGGGTTATGAGTGATCTCTTGCTTTCCGGGCCTGCCGTTGGGCGGACTTCCGTTCCCGCTTTTCTTCCATTTCCCGCAGCCATTCGCTGACCGGTGCTTTCCACGGTTCGCTCTTGCTGGGAATGTTCTTAATCAGGCTGCGGGGATTTAGTCCCAGCCGCTTGGCACGGGCAATATCTTCATCAGTCAGACGACACTTCTTTTTTGCATCCTGCCATAGCTGTTCACTATATGCCATAGGAAAGAAGTTTCCTTTCATTTTTTCTTTATCGTACCACATCGTACATAACAAAACAACACGGAGGAATTCAATGGAAATCAAAATCAACAAGGAGATTCGCACTTACCGCGAAACGCTCTTTTTCGGCCTGTCCGTGCGGCAATTTGTCTGCTCCGTTTTGGCGGTGGGCGTTGCTGTGGCGCTGTATTTCACCCTGAGTCAAGTGTTGGACCGGGAAACGGTGAGCTGGGTGTGCATCGTCGGCGCGGCTCCCGTGGCCACTGCCGGTTTTTTTCAGTACAACGGTCTTACGCTGGAACGGTTTTTATGGGCGTGGCTGAAATCCGAGGTCATCATGGCAGGCAAGCGTGTCTGGAAAGCGGAAAACTACTATGAAGAAGCGATGAAACGCGAGGTGAAGAAACATTGATCCTTTTCAAGCATCGGCGCAGCGCGGAGCGGGACGCCTTTTCCGTTCCCCGCAGCGTCCAGAAATCCATTCCCATCAAACGCATTTATCAAGACGGCGTGTTTCAGGTAAGCGGCAAGTTTTCAAAAACTTGGCGCTTTTTTGATGTCAATTACGCCGTGGCCTCCCCGGAAAAGCAGCGGGAACTCTTTATGACCTACTGCTCCTTCCTGAACTCACTGCCCATCGGAGCCACGGCGAAGATCACGCTTTTTAACCGCCAGCTCAATCAAAAGGACTTCGGGCGGACGCTGATTATGCACATGCAGGGCGACCGCCGTGACATCTACCGGAACGAGTATAACGCGCTTGTTTTGGGCAAGGCGGCGGAGAGCAACAATCTCATTCAGGAGAAGTACATCACCGTTTCGGCAGAAAAGAAAAGCGTGGAGGAGGCCCGCGCATTCTTCTCCCGTGTTGGAACTGATCTCACTACGGGACTTTCCCGTATGTCCTCCAGCGTCCGTGAGATCACGGTCAATGACCGTCTGCGGCTTCTGCATGACTTCTATCGTCCCGGCGAGGAACAGCTATTCCGGTTCAATTTGGAGGACACCATGCGAAGGGGCCATGACTTCCGGGACTGCATCGCCCCGGACTGTATTTCCTTTCAAAAAAATCACTATGAGCTGGGCGATCATGTG
>JALFOM010000080.1 GCA_022782265.1 Clostridiales bacterium
GCATTGTATCCGGGCTTTGAGAGCGAACCGGAGAGCATGGAATGGGTCAGCCAGTACGCCGACGCCAACATGGTCAAGACCGATTTCTTTGAGGCACGCAGTACCGCCTACGCCAAGAGCACTGCACTGATAGACGATTTATAAGAAAACCAAAGACATCAGAATAGGAGATATCACTATGAATTACAGCGCTATGATTCAAAATCGCAGATCCGTTCACGCATTCCGCGAAAAGGAAGTTCCGAGCGAGGCTATCGGCCAGCTCCGATCCTACTATGAAAAGACCTGCCCCCGTCTTGTCCCGGAGATTGCAACGGAGTTGATCGTCTTGGACAAGGATGCACAGCCGGCGCTGGAGAGCTCAGCGGGCTATAAGCAATTTCTCATCGGAGCACCGCACTACCTGCTCCTTATGTCTGCCCCGCATTCCCATGCGGCCATCAACGCCGGCTACATGATGGAAGATCTCGTCCTCAAGCTGACTGAGTTGGACATTGACACCTGCTGGATGACCTTCACCGACAGCGACAAAATCAAAAAGGCACTTTCTCTCACCACCCCGTTAGAGGTGGCGGCAATCGTTGCCTTTGGCTACGGGGAAAAGACCGCAAAAAAGCTGCGGCTGAATATCCTAAGTATGTCTCAGATCGATGTGCGGGCCGAGCAGCAGTACTACGCGCCCAAAAAGGGCGTGCATGATTTGGTTCACATGGGGAGCTGGAGCAACAAGTCTGGGCTTGACGAGATGATGGACTTCTACGACGATATGCTCTGGCAGTCCTTCTACGCCGCTTCGCTCTCCCCCAGCTATCTCAACCGTCAGCCCTATGGCTTCCTTGTGCAGGATCACAGCATCTATTTGGTGCAGCAGGAGGATGCCTACACCGATAATTTGGATGCCGCATTGGATCTCGGTATTGTCATGCTCCACTTCTCCGCCGTCGCCTCCCAGTGGGCGGGGCAGGTACGCTGGGAACTTTCACCTGCTGCGCCCGACGGCCTGCCGGAAGGACTTCGCTCCGCTGCGGTGTACCACATGTAACGACTCTGGGGGAAGCAAGACAACGACAAAATGCGCGACCGTCGATCCGCGGTTGAGCGTATGATCCATTAGAAAAGAAGAACCTATCAGTCAGAGTCTGAGTAAGGAAAATAGGAGGTATTTTTTATATGGCTATCCGAACGGTAACAGATGCCATCCGCTATGTAGGGGTGGATGATAACACATTAGCACTCTTTGAAAACCAGTACCCCGTCCAGCCTATGGGAGTGAGCTACAACTCCTATGTCATTCTGGACGAGAAAATCGCCGTGATGGACAGCGTGGACGCACGGGCGGCGGAGGAATGGCTTTCCAATGTGGCGCGGGTGTTGGAGGGGCGCAGCCCCGACTATCTTGTGGTCACACACATGGAGCCGGATCATTCCGGCAGCCTCATGCGGCTGGCACAAAAGTACCCGGAGATGAAGATCGTGGGAAACGCGAAAACATTTACCCTGATCAAGCAGTTCTTCGGCACAGGTGCATTGTCGGAAGACCGTATGCGGGAGGTTGGCGAAAGAGATACGCTTTCCTTGGGTACGCACCGGCTGCGCTTCCTGCTGGCGCCGATGGTACACTGGCCGGAGGTGATGGCAGCGTATGAAGAGGAGGAAAAGATCCTGTTCTCGGCGGATGCCTTCGGCCGCTTCGGTTCACTGGAACGGACTGCCCGTGCCCCCTGGGCGCCGCAGGCCCGGCGGTATTATTACAACATCGTCGGAAAGTATGGCGCACAGGTGCAGGCGCTGCTGAAAAAAATCTCCGCGCTGGAAATCAAAACGATCTGCCCGCTCCATGGCCCCATGCTCACAGAAGACTTGGGGGAGTATCTGCGGCTCTATGATCTCTGGTCACAATGGAAACCGGAAGAACCGGAGGGCATCCTGATCGCTCACGCATCCATCCATGGAAATACCGCATATGCATCGGAGGCCCTCAAGAGCAAGCTGGAGGGAAAAGGTGCGCAAGTCACCATGTGCGATCTGACGGCAACAGACCTTTCCTATGCCGTGACCAGCGCATTCTACTGTGGGAAACTGGTGTTGGCCTGCTCCACTTATGACGGAGGACTGTTCCCGCCCATGAAGGAGTTTTTGGAACATTTACAGACAAAGGGATTCCGAAACCGCCGGATCGGCCTCATGGAAAACGGCTCATGGGCCCCTGCTGCCGCGCGGCTGATGCGCGCCGAGTTGGAAAAGATGAAGGAACTCCGACTGTGTGAAACGGAGGTATCGCTGCGCGGCGCACTGAACCAAACCAGTGAAGCGCAGATGGACGCTCTGGTGGCGGAGCTCTGCGCGGAATAAGCTGCAACAAACCGCAGCTATTGCAGCTATTCTCGTACAGATGATGGTCTTACTCATCTGCTTTATGTCCCAAGGGCAGAGTACCGTCATCTCAGGTTGAGGTCACGATGTGGTGTGGGGCGAGACCGGAGTCTTGAGAACGCATAAAAGCACAGCCGCAGAGTACATCTGTGGCTGTGTTTTGTGTTCAGTTGCTCACTGTTGCGTGGACTGGATATGGAGAGACAACATATCTCCCGATCTTACATGGGTTATCTTATCTGCCATCACTCTGGCAGCTTGCCTTGCAGATATGTCGGCATCCCCACTGCGGTCGTATCCGGCCTGACCTTAAACATGGCTTTTTCAATCCACCTCCCTTATCGGTTTTCCGCGATATATTTCTCCGCCATGTGGACTGCCACCGCGCCGTCCGCCACGGCGGTGACCACCTGACGAAGGGGCTTCGTCCGCACGTCGCCCACGGCGTAAATGCCGGGAATACTGGTTTCCGTGGTCTCTCCGGCCACGATATAGCCGCCGCCGTCCAGCGCCAGTTGACCCACCGCCAGCGCCGTGGCGGGCTGTCGGCCCACGCTGACAAATACGCCGTCGCAGTCCACAACGCTTTCCTCGCCGGTGACGGTGTCCCGCAGGCGGACGCCGGTCAGCCTGTCCCCGGAAAGCAGCGCGGAAACGACGCTGTTCCAACGGAATTCCACGTTTTCGGCCTGTGCCAGCGGCTCGTGATAGATCTTGGTGGCCCGCAGGGTGTCTCTGCGGTGGACGAGGATCACTTTTTTCGCCACGCGGCTGAGAAGGAGGGCGTCCGCCGCGGCGGAATTTCCGCCGCCCACCACGACCACCGTTTTGCCCTTGTAAAACATCCCGTCGCAGGCGGCGCAGTAGGCCACGCCCCGGCCCACCAGTTCCGACTCTCCGGCCACGCCCAGCGTTCTGGGGTCCGCACCGGTGGCCAGCACCACGGTTTTCCCCCGGAAGATCCCCTCGCTGGTCTCCACGAGCTTGGGAACCGCCGTCAGATCCATGCGGAGGACTTCTGCGTATTCGCTGCGTGCCCCAAAACGCTCCGCCTGCTTTTGCATCTTCTCCGCCAGAGAGAAGCCGGCGATCCCGTTCTCAAAGCCGGGGTAGTTGTCAATCTGCTCGGTCAGGGCCATCTGCCCACCGGCGGACAGTTTTTCCAGCACGATGGTGTCCAGCCCCGCCCGTGCGGCGTACAGGGCGGCGGTGTAGCCGCCCGGTCCGCCGCCCACCACAATCATATCATAAACATGATTGTTGTTCATATCTGAACCCTCCGTTATTTCGCCAAGGCTTCCTGAATGAAACGGTCGATCTCTGCCTTTGAGCCGGGCGCGGTGATGGAACCCACGGCCTTTCCGTTCCGGAACAGCACCAGAGTTGGGATGACCTTGATCCCCTCGGCCCCCGCCAGCTGCGGCTCCTCGTCAATATTGATCTTGCCGACGGCAAGGCTGTCCGCGTATTCCTCTCCAATCTTCTCATACGCAGGGCCAATCCTCCGGCAATAGCTGCACCAGGGCGCCCAGAAATCCACCAAAACAGGCTTTTCCTCCCGGATCAACTGCTTAAACTGCTCCTGATTCATGTTCATAGCTGCCATATCTGCCAGCTCCTTTCTTTTGTTTTCTTATAAATCGTCTATCAGTGCGGTACTCTTGGCGTAGGCGGTACTGCGTGCCTCAAAGAAATCGGTCTTGACCATGTTGGCGTCGGCGTACTGGCTGACCCATTCCATGCTCTCCGGTTCGCTCTCAAAGCCCGGATACAATGCCGGATAGCCAAGGCTCGTCCAGCGAAGATTGCCGAGATAGCGGATGTAATCGCTGATCATCTTCCGGTTCAGTCCCGGGATGTCGTCGCCGATCACATAATGCCCCCATGCGATCTCCTGCTCCACGCCCTCACGCATCATCTCGCGCAGCGCTTGTACGCTCTCGGCGGTGAACAACCCCGGCTGCTCCTTTTGCAGCTCCGTGATGATATTGCGGAACAGCCACAAGTGCGTGTTCTCGTCGCGGTTAATATAGCGGATCTCCTGCGCCGAGCCGGACATCTTCCCGTTTCGGGAGAGATTGTAGAAGAACATAAAGCCGCTGTAAAAATAGATGCCCTCCAAAATATAGTTCGTCATCATCACGCGCAGCAGCGTGGGAGCGTCCTTCCGCTCCTGAAACTCGTTGTAGCAGTCCCCAATGAAGGTGTTGCGGCGCAGCAGATGCTCGTCCGTTTTCCATTGGTAGAGGATGCCATTGCGCTCCACAGGAGAGCAGATGGTGTCGAGCATATAGCTGTAGCTCTGTGAGTGGACACACTCCTGAAACGCCTGAATGGACAGGCAGAGATTGACCTCGTTGGCGGTAATGTAGGCGCCGATATTAGGCAGGTTCGCTGTCTGAATGGAATCC
>JALFOM010000110.1 GCA_022782265.1 Clostridiales bacterium
GCTGTGCCAGAACCTGTGCCTGCAGACCACCGACAGCGTGGTGACCCAACGCAGCAAATACTGCGTGCTGTACATCAACGGACAATATTGGGGCATTTATGCCCTGAAGGAGAAGGTGAACCGCCAGCTCTATGCCTCTCAGGCCGGCGTCAGCAAGGACAGCGTCACCATGATCGACGGACCTGCCGGCTTTGACACCGATTTTTACCGGGATGTGTACCAGTACGTCACCTCCCACGATATGTCGCTGCCGGAGAATTATGAGCACTTCTGCTCTGTGATGGACATCGACAGCCTGATCGACTGGCTGATTATGGAGGGCTACTGCGCAAACGGCGACATCCTCAAGGGCAACGTGCGCTACTGCCGCTCCACGGAAAACGGCGGGCTCTGGAAAGTGGTGTTCTATGATCTGGACGCCACCCTGCTGCGGACCTTCAATAATTTCTATAACCTGCTGTATTCCCCTCAGGCCTACATGCAGCAGATCTCCCAGATCATCATGCCCCTTCTGAAAAACCAGGCCTTTGTGGAGCGTCTGCTCACCCGCTTTGCCGCGGCAATCGAGGGACCGCTTTCCAATGAAAATGTGCTTGCGGAGATCGACAGGCTTGTGGCGCTGATCCAGCCGGAGACCGAGCGGGACGCGGCGCGCTGGCACACCAGCATCTACCGCTGGGAAAGAAATGTGGAGTATCTGAAGAATTTCATCGGCGGAAATGACTATGCACAGTACAATATCAACACCATCTGCGATATCCTTGACCTGGATGAGGAGCAGAAGGAGACCTGGTTCGGCGGGAAATAACCGGAAGAATCCCGCAATTTGCCGTTGAAAAACTTTGCATCCTGAGGTATCATAGATTTTACGGTAAAATCGGGGAGAGATTGCCATGGGCGAGACCAAGCTCACCTTTAAACGCTACGAAAAAAAATATCTTCTGTCCCCTGAGCGGTATGCCGCGCTCAGACAGCAGCTGGACGAGCATATCGTGCCGGACGTCTACTTTAAGAGTACCGTTTGCAGCATCTATTACGACAGCGACGATTATCAGCTGATCCGCCACTCCATTGAAGGCCCGGTGTACAAGGAAAAACTGCGGGTGCGCAGCTACAATGTGCCGGGACCTGACGACACGGTGTTTGTGGAGCTGAAGAAAAAATACAAGGGTATCGTCTACAAGCGCCGGGTGGCCATGAACGCTGCCCGGGCGGCGGATTATCTGGCGGGGAAATGCTCTCCGCCGGAGGTCAGCCAGATCACCCGGGAGATCGACTGGTTTCTGCATGAGAACCAGCCCGCGCCCAAGGTGTTCATCGCCTGTGACCGGGCGGCCTATGTGGCAAAGGACAACCCGGAGCTGCGCATAACCTTCGACCACAATATCCGCTGGCGGGAGACGGAGCTGGACCTCTGCGCCGGCAGCCACGGGGAGCCGATCATTGCGCCGGGCCAGGTGCTGATGGAGCTCAAGATCCCCGGCGCCGCGCCTTTGTGGCTGGCCCATATGCTCAGCGAATTGGCCCTCTTCCCCACCAGCTTTTCAAAATACGGATCCTGTTATAAGACTGCCCTGCTGGAAAAATATTTTAACGGAGTGATTTCCTGTGTTTAACAGTGTTATACCCAACGCAATGACCCTTTCTGCCTTCCTGATGTGCATTTTCGCCGCGCTTGTTCTGGGCGTGCTGACCGCGCTGGTCTTCTCCTTCAGAAACAAGCACAGCGGCTCTCTCATCCTGGCCCTCGCCGTCCTGCCCCCTATCGTGACCCTGGTGATCATGATGGTCAACGGCAATATCGGCGCCGGGCTTGCCGTGGCGGGTACATTCTCCCTGGTGCGCTTCCGCAGCGCGCCGGGCACGGCGAGAGAGATCTGCGGTCTGTTCATGGCCACGGCCATCGGCATCACCTGCGGCATGGGCTATATCGGCATCGCGGCGGTATTTTTCCTGGTCATGGCGGTATTCCTTGTTCTCCTCAGCCTCTTCCGCTTTGGCGAGACCGCGGCCTCCAGCCGCCAGCTGAAAATAACCATCCCGGAGAATCTGGATTACGACGGACTGTTTGACGATATTTTTGAAAAGTACACCAGCCGGCATGAGCTGGTAAGAGTCAAGACCACCAACATGGGCACACTCTACGAGCTTACCTATACCATCAATCTGAAAACACCTGAGGTCAGCAAGCAGTTTATCGACGATATCCGCTGCCGCAACGGGAACCTGAACATCATCTGCGGCAGGGAATCGGACAGAGACGTGATCTGACAGAAAAAAGGAGAAAGCGATGAAAAAAATCCTTGTCTGCATCCTTTCGGCCATCCTGGCCCTCTCATGCTTCAGCGCCTGCTCCGACACGGTTATCGGCGCGTCCAACGACGGCAGCACCGGCGCCGGCGGCTCTGAAGAGGCAATCACTTTAAACGGCGACAGCGCCAAATACGCGGGCGGCGGCGTTTCCATCGACGGCAGCACCGTCACCATCTCCGCCCCCGGCGAATATACCGTCACCGGGAAGCTGGATAACGGCCGCATCATCATCAACACCGGCGAAGTCCCCGGCGACGTCACCCTGACCCTGGACGGGGCGGACATTACCTGCCTCATCGACTCGGCCATCTATGTGGCCCAGGCCAAGAACGTGGACATCGTCCTTGCACCGGGCAGCACCAACAAGATCACCTCCGGCACCGAGGCCGACTTTGAAAAGGCCGACGGGACCGCCAGCGGGGCCGCCATCTATGCTGAGGACGACCTGGACATCAAGGGCGAGGGCACGCTGCAGATCTGCGGCTATATCAATAACGGCATCACCTGCAAGGACGATCTGGACATCAAGGGCGGCACGATCACCGTCCTGGCCGCCAACAACGGCGTCCGCGGCTCCGAATCCGTCAGCATCACCGGCGGGAACCTGGCGGTCACTGCCGGAAACGACGGCATTAAGTCCACCGTGGCGGACAAGGCGGAAAAGGGCTTTGTTGAAATCAGCGGCGGCAGCATCGCCGTTGCAGCCGGGGGAGACGGCATCTCCGCCGAGACCTCTCTGGACATCAGCGGCGGAGTCATCGTGGTCTCCACCACCGGTGACCCGGCAGCGGTCAGCTCCAAGGGCATCAAGGCCAATACCGGCTTTACCATCAGCGGCGGCAGCATCAATGTGACTTCCACGGATCACGCCCTGAAATCCGCAGCCAGCATGAGCATCACCGGCGGCAGCTTTACGCTCAGCTCCTCTGATGGCAAGGGCATCTCTGCCGATGGGGACATTGTCATCAGCGGCGGCGACTTTAATGTAAGCGCTGTTGACGACGGCATCGAGTCCGTCACCGCCGTTACCATTGAGGGCGGCAGCTTCAATATCACCGCAGGGAATGACGGCCTGAAGGCGGGCGAAAAGGGCACCGGCTTTGAAGAGAAGGTAGGCACCGTGACCATAAACGGCGGCAGCCTGAACATCAGCGCCTACGCAGACCCCATTGACGCCAAGGCGCAGCTGCTGGTAAACGGCGGCAGCGTGCTGGCCTGCGGCACCTCCAAGAGCATCAAGAATTTCAGCGGAGACAGCGCACAGGCCTTTACTGCCTGCGGCATCAGCGGCAGCAGCAGCGATACAATACAGATCACGGCGGCGGACGGCACGGCGCTGGCCTCCATGGCGGCAAGCTACGGCTTCAACACCGTCCTGTTCTCCTCCCCCGAGCTGCTCCCGGGCAGCGAATATACCGTCAGCACAGGGACTGCCGGTGTAAACGTGACGGCCTGACGAAAATACCAGCGAATACCCGGCGGAAGGAAAATTCCGCCGGGTTCAGAGATTGGAGCAAAAAATGGAAAAACACGATACCCATATGCCGGAACACTGCGAGCAGAAGCAGAGCAGCCACGCGGTCCGCAGCGACAAGCACAGAAATGTGCTGATCATCGGCTGCATTGCGGCGGTTCTTATTATCGCCGGCGCGGCGTTCTGGCTTTTTTCCAACTACATCTTTGTCTGCGGCGGCTTTTATCCCAAGGGAGAGGACATTGACCTGAGAGGCAAAACCGTCAGCGTGGAGCAGTATCAGAACGCGGCGGCGGAGTACCCCCAGCTGCATATCTACTGGGACATTCCCATCGGCGGACAGCGCTATGACTGCACGTCAAAAAGCATCGCCGTGGGGGATTTCACCATGGAGGAGCTCCCGAACTTCACCCTTTTTGACGATCTGAAAGCGGTGGACGGCAGCGCGGCCTCCTGCTATGACGCCCTGTTGGCGCTGAGAGAGGCTTTGCCCCGGACGGAGGTCAGTTGGGTGGTGCGCATCGGCGCGGATGCATTTCCCAGCGACGCGGCGGACATCGTTATTGATGTACCCACGTCCTATACCCAGCTCAGCGAGCTGCTCCCCTTTCTCCCCAATCTGGAGCGGGTGGATCTGAGAAGCGCGGAACTGGAGGATGAGGACGCGGCAGAGCGGCTGGCGGAGGACTTCCCCAATGTGGATTTTTTGTATTATGTGACGGTCTGCGGACAGACCCTTTCAAATGATGTGACGGAGATATCCCTGCCCGGAGCAAGCGCCGCCCAGCTTGCGGAGCTGGGCGCGGCGGGGGATAAGTTCCTGGCGGTGGAGACTATCGACCTGGGCGACAATCTGTATGAGGCGGATGATATCATTGCCCTGCGCCAGGCCTTTAACGGGGCCGCGGTGCTGTGCCGGCTGAATTTCTATGGGGTGGAGACCGCTTCAAACGCCGAGGAGCTGGACCTGAGCGGGATCGAGATCAGCGACACCTCCGATGTGGACAAGGCCGTTGCGGCAATGGCCGGCCTGAAGAAGATCATCATGTCCGACTGCGGCATCCCCGATGAGGAGATGGACGCGCTGAACAAAAAGTTCGACGATGTGCGCGTGGTCTGGACGGTGTATGTCAAGGGCTTTGGCTGCCGCACCGACGCGGACAATTTCTGCATCTCCCGCATCACCAGCCATTACGGCGACATCACCAACGAGATGGTGGAGCCGCTGAAATACTGTACCGATATGGTGACGCTGGATCTGGGCCACATGTATTTTGACGACATCTCCTTTGTGGAGAACATGCCCCATCTGAAATACTTTATCATCGGCGACACCCACACCGCGGACCTGAGCCCCCTGCAAAACTGTTATGAGCTGTTTTATCTGGAGATGTTCATCACCCGGGTGAAGGATCTGACGCCCCTGCTGGACAAGACCTCCTTAAAGCACCTGAATATCAGCTATGTGGAGCTGGACGATTATACCCAGCTTTTCCAGATGACCTGGCTGGAGCGGCTCTGGTATGTCAAATCCTCTCTGAGCCTTGAGGAGCAGCAGGCCCTGAGAGACGCCCTGCCCAATACCGAGATCTCCTTCTACTCTCTGGATGACTCCTCGGTGGACCGGGGCTGGCGCTTCAATTACAGCTATTTTGAAATGCGGGATAACCTGGGCATGTCCTACCATGTATAAAAGACAACAACATTGTAAACAGCCGCGAAAAATCGCGGCTGTTTTTTCGTTTGGGGTCTTCTCAAGAACGGTCAATACGATATAATGGGTATTGACCACATCGGTTAACGGAGGTGCGGCAATGAACCAAAAATTCTTTTCTCTCCCTGAGGAGAAACAGCAGGCCATTATCAACGCCGGCTATCGGGTCTTTTCCCAGAATTCCTACAGGAAAAGCCCCGTGAGCGAGATTGCGGACGCCGCGGGCATCAGCAAGTCGCTGCTGTTTTACTATTTCCGCAACAAAAAGGAGCTGTATCTGTTCTTATGGGAGACCTGCGCGGAAATGACGATCCGGGAGCTGACGGAAAGCGGCTGCTACGAGCAGTGCGATCTGTTTGAATCCATGTACCGGGGACTGAAAGCCAAGGTGCGCCTTATGCGGCGGCATCCGGATATCGGGCCCTTTGTGATCAAGGCCTTTTATGAAAAGGACCCGGAGGTCTGCGAGGAGATACAGAAAAGCATAGCCCACTATGCCGCGTTCCGGGAAAATATAAAGCTGTTGAATTTCGACCCGGAGCAGTTTATCCCGGGAATTGATCCGAAGATGATGTATCTGGACATGTACTGGGCCTCTGAGGGCTACCTCTGGGAACGGCTTCAGGGGGGAACCATCGACCCGGACGAGATGGAGCGGGATTTTCTCGCGCTCCTTGAATTTTGGAAGAATATTTATTTGAGAAAAGAGGGATAAACATGGACGCCATAAAAACCACGGGCCTGACCAAATATTACGGCAAGGCCAGAGGCATCATCGAATTGAATCTGTGCGTCCCGGAGGGGGAGTTCTTTGGCTTCATCGGTCCCAACGGCGCGGGAAAATCCACCACCATCCGCACCCTGCTGGGCCTGATCAGCCCCAGCAGCGGCAGCGCGGAGATTCTGGGAATGGACATGGTGAAGGAGCGGCAGAAAATCTTGGACTGCGTGGGCTACCTGCCCTCCGAGGCGGTATTCTACCCGGGTATGCGGGTGCGGGACGTGCTGAAGCTCTCCGCCGGCCTGCGGAAAAAGGACTGCCGGGAGGAGGCGGCGCGGCTGTGTGAAAGGCTGGAGCTGGACACTGCCCGGAAAGTGGAGGAGCTTTCCTTCGGCAACCGGAAAAAGGTGGCCATCGTCTGCGCACTCCAGCACCGGCCCCGCCTGCTGGTTCTGGACGAGCCTACCAGCGGCCTTGACCCGCTGATGCAGCGGGAGTTTTTCTCCATCCTGCGGGAGCGGAACCGGGAGGGCACCACGGTGTTTTTGTCCTCCCACGTCCTTTCGGAGATCCAGCGCAACTGCCGCCGGGCGGCCATCATCCGGGAGGGGCGGCTCATCGCCTGCGACAGCGTGGAGGCCCTGTCCAAAACCAACGCAAAGCGCGTCACCGTCCATGGGGAGCTGGACATCGAAAAACTCCCCGGCGTCCGGGACATACAGCCTCTGGACGGGGGAGCAAGCTTCCTGTTTGGCGGAGATATCAACGCCCTTGTGGGCCAGCTCGCCGCCTGCCGTCTGACAGACCTGTCTGTGGCGGAGCCGGATCTGGAGGAGATATTCCTCCATTACTACACCGAAGGAGGTGAGGCGAAATGACCTTACTGAAGCATGAACTGAAGCAGGGGTCCAGGACCCTGGCCATATGGACCGCGTCCATCGGCTTTCTTGTGGCCATCTGCCTGTTCCTCTTCCCGGAGATGAAAGGGGAAATGGACAATGTGAGCGACATGTTTGCCTCCATGGGCAGCTTTACGGCGGCCTTCGGCATGGACCGGCTGAATTTCGGCACCCTCATCGGCTTCTACGCCGTGGAGTGCGGCAATATTCTGGGGCTGGGCGGCGCGTTTTTCGCCTCCCTCATCGCCGCGTCCGCCCTGGCCAAGGAGGAAAAGGAACGGACGGCGGAGTTTTTGCTGTCTCACCCGGTCAGCCGCGTCAGCGTCATCAGCAGCAAGCTGGCCGCCCTTGTCCTGCAGATCGTCCTCATGAACGCGCTGGTCTTTGCCCTTTCCGCCGCCTGCATTGTCATCATCGGCGAGGAGCCGGACTGGAAGGAAATCTGCCTGCTGCATCTGGCCTACTTCCTTTTGCAGCTGGAGCTGGCGGGAATCTGCTTTGGCATCTCGGCCTTCCTGCGCCGGGGCAGTCTGGGCATCGGCCTGGGTATCGCCGCGATCATGTACTTTCTGAACATCATCGCCAATATCTCCGAGAAGGCGGAATTTCTGAAATACATCACGCCCTTTGGCTACGCGGAGGGGGCGGACATCGTCTCCAACGCCAGCCTTGACGGAAAGCTGGTTCTGGTCGGCATGGCCTTTGCCTTTGTCGGTGTGGCCGCTGCCTATTTCTGGTACAGCAGGAAGGATATCCACTGACGCTCAGCCGCCGGCCTTCTGCATCTGCTGCCGGAGCCGCCGTCTCCGGCGGTTGATGTAGCGCTCCAGATCCCCGCCGCGGATGAACTCCGCCAGCACGATCTGGTCAAACACCGGCACGGTGCAGGAATAAAAGCCCAGCTTCTTTTCGTATTCCGGCAGAAGGCCCTCGGGCAGCACCATATAGCCCGTCCGCATGGAGGGGGCCAGAGTTTTGGAAAAGGTGTTCATGTATATGGTCCGCTCCGGGGCCAGGGAGAACACCGTGTCCACCTGCTTTGCGGAGACAAAAAGCTCGGAGGCGTAGTCGTCCTCCACAATATAGGCGTTTCGTTCACTGGCCCAGGCGGCGTATTCATGCCGCTTCGCGGCGGTGGCGGTGACGCCGCTGGGGAAGCTCTGATAGGGCGTCACATGCAGAACCCCGGCTTTGCAGCACCCGAGGGCGGCAGTCTCTATGCCGTCCTCGCCCATTTTCAGCCCGGCGCAGACCGCGCCGTTTGCCTCGTAGACCCGGCGTATCCGGTCGTAGCAGGGGTCTTCCAGCCCGTAGATCAGCTCCCGGCCCAGAAGCTGCACCACCAGGCCGTAAAGATATTCCGCGCCGGAGCCCACAATCACCTGCTCCGGCCGGACCCGGATGCCCCGGCTGCGGGCCAGGTAGTCCGCAATGGCCTGCCGCAACTCCATGCAGCCGCTGTTGGGGGACTTGACCAGGATGCGCTCTGCGTAATCGGAGAGCACCCGGCGCATCAGCTTGCTGAGGGTGGAAAAGGGAAAGTCCTCCGGCACAGAGACCGGGACGCTCATGTCCTTTACCGCCGCTTTCGGCAGGGGCTGGGCGGGGACAGAGCCGCCGAAGGAGGCATAGTATCCGCTTCTGGGCCTGGGATAGACATAGCCCTCGTCCGCCAGCAGGGCCAGGGCGTGCTCCACGGTGATCACGCTGATCCCCAGCTCGGCGGCAAGCAGGCGCTTTGAGGGCAGCTTCGCGCCCGAAGGCAGACTGCCCTCTATAATGTCCTGACGCAGCTGCTGGTATAGCTGCAGATAGGCGGGCTGGCCCGCTGTTTTATCAATGGAATATTTCATATCTGGCCTTATCTTCTTTTCTCAAACTGGTAATATCAACAGGTTCACATTTGCATTATAATAAATTCTCCCAATAAGTCAAGGAGGTCCCGGATATGAGCAAATCCCGCCTGAGCGCCAAAAAGCTGGCCCTGACCGCCGTTTTGATGGCCATGAATATTATTATGAGCATGAGCATTTTCAGCATACCCGTCCCCGGAGGCCATATGTATTTAAACGACCTGATTATCTGCACCGCCGCCATTTTGCTTGACCCCTTCTGCGCCTTCATGGTGGGCGGCGTCGGGGCCTTTATCGGCGACATGCTGTTTTATCCCGCGCCCATGTTTGTCTCCCTGGTGTCCCATGGCCTGCAGGCTGTGATCATCTCCGTCTGCACCCGCCGGCTGATTAAGGATAAGCCGGCGCCCGCCTCTGTCATCGGCGCGGTTTTCGGCCTGATCGTCTCCGTGGTGGGCTATTCCCTGGGCCGGGCCTTTGTGTACAGCACCCCGGAATATGCCATCATGAAGCTGCCCTTCCAGATTCTCCAGACCGCTGTGGGCTCCGCCCTGGCGCTGCTGCTCTGCTGGAAATGCGGCCTGGTAAAGATTTTCGAAAAGCAGTTTAACAAGCTCTGATTCGTTGCCCGCCCTGCCGGAAACGGCAGGGCGTTTTCTTATTTTACCAGCACCGGCTGGAGCTGGCGGCCGGCCATGGCGGCCTCAAGTGCCTCGCCCAGCAGGGAGAAGTCCGCCTGCAGAGAGCTGGGCTTTTTCATGGGATCGTCCTGCCCGAAGGGCACAAAATAGACGCTTTTCCGGTTCAGAAGCCGGGCGATGTTCTCCGCCGAACCGGAGAGTCCGTCGTTGGTGGACAGGGCGATCACTAAGGGCCTGCCGTTTCTCAGGTGGGCCTTTGCCGCCATGGTGACGGCGGAATCGGTTATGCCATGGGCAAGCTTTGCCAGGGTGTTTCCCGTGCAGGGCGCGATCAGCAGCGCGTCCATGGGCTGGGCCGGGCCCAGGGGCTCCGCCTCCGCAATAGTGGTGACCACCTTTTTCCCCGTGAGCAGCATCAGCTTTTTGATGTGCTCCGTGGCGGTGCCGAAGCGGCTGTCGGTCTCGGCAGCGGTGTCGCTCATGATGGGCACCAGCTCATATTGCTCCGCCAGCCGGGCCGCCGCGGCAAACAGCTTTTCATATGTACAGTAGGACCCGCAGAGCGCAAGGCCCACCCGCTTTTTTTCCATGCTCATTCCTCCTGTTCCCTGATGATCTGATATACTTCGTCCCGGATCAGCTCCGCTGCCGAATAGGGGGCGGTCTTTCCGGGCAGCCCCGGCGCGGCGAGAACCCTGACCCCGATGTTCTCTGCCAGAGTCCGGTCAAAGCCGCCGGGCGGGGAGGCCAGCTCCAGCAGCAGCGCCCCCTCGGCAAGACAGCACAGCATTGGGTCGGTGAGCACCCGCGCCGGGACGGTGTTGAGAATAAAGTCAAAGCCGTCCAGCACCCCTTCCAGCTGGCAGTAGTCCAGAGCCCGGCAGCCCATGGCCCGGGCCAGCGCCCGGTCTCCGGGGCCCCGGGCCGCGACAGCCACCTTTGCGCCCATGGCCCGCAGCCGCAGGGCCAGAATGCGGCCAATCCGCCCCCAGCCGCAGACAAGGGCGTGGCTGCCCAGAATACTGCGCTCGCTATTTTCCATCAGCAGGCCCACGGCCCCTTCTGCCGTTAAAGCCGCGTTTCCCACGGTAAAAGCCTGCCGCTGCAGGATATCCTCCGGGTGCAGCCCGGCGGCGATCATCCCCAGGCGGCTTTTTTCGCTGAGCTTCCCGCCGCAGACGATCTGCCCCTGCCAGAGCGCTGAGATCAGTTCGTCCATCCGGCAGGGGCCTGAAGCATAGGGGGCGTTGAGAAAGCCGCCCTTCTCCGCAGGCACCGGCAGGATCACGCAGTCCGCGCCGTAAACGCAGCCCTGCAGGCAGCCCGCTTTTGGTATCTCTCCGGGCAGCTCCGCCTTTTCCAGGGCAAAGCTCTGCACCCGGTGTCCGTCCCGCGCCAGCATGGAGCAGAGCAGGACGGCCCTTCTGTCTCCGCCGATCACGGCAAATTTCACCCGCATCACCTCCGCAAACCATAGTATTCTGTTGCACCCGGGGCTGTGACTGTGGTAAAATAACTTGAATTATACACAAGGCGGTGCATCTATGAGCAGAGCAGACGAAATATTCATCCAAAATTGCAGAGACATTCTTGATAACGGCGTGTGGGACACCGATTTGCAGGTCCGCCCCCATTGGGAGGACGGCGAGAGCGCCCACACCGTAAAAAAATTCGGTATTGTGAACCGCTATGACCTGTCGCAGGAGTTTCCCATCCTCACCATCCGCCGCACCTTCTGGAAGTCGGCCATTGACGAGCTGCTGTGGATCTGGCAGGCCAAGAGCAACAATGTAAACGAGCTTCGCACCCGGGTCTGGGACGCCTGGGCCGACGAGACCGGCTCCATCGGCAAGGCCTACGGCTATCAGCTGGGCGTGAAGCACCACTACCCGGAGGGGGACATGGACCAGGTGGACAAGGTGCTCTGGGATTTGAAGCACAATCCCGCCTCCCGCCGCATCATGACCAATATCTACACCTTTGCTGACCTGTCGGAGATGGCCCTCTACCCCTGCGCCTACTCCATGACCTTCAATGTCAGCGGCAACAGGCTCAACGCCATTCTGAACCAGCGGTCTCAGGACATGCTGGCGGCCAACAACTGGAACGTGGTGCAGTACGCGGTGCTGACCATGATGATGGCCCAGGTCTCCGGCCTGGTGCCCGGGGAGCTTGTCCACGTCATTGCCGACGCCCATATCTATGACCGCCATGTGCCGGTGATCGAAGAGCTGATTAAAAACGAGCCGAAGCCGGCCCCGAAATTCATCATCGACCCCACCGTGGACGACTTCTACAAATTCACCAGGGACAGCTTCAGCGTGGAAAACTATGAATATACGGAGTTCACCGGCAAAATCCCGGTGGCGATATAAGGAGGGGCCATGGACGCGATTGTTGCAGTCTATTCCGACTGGGGCATCGGCGACGGCGGCACCCAGCCGGTAGTCCTGAAAGCGGACCGGGCGCATTTTCGCCAGGTGACGGAAGGAAATGCCGTTATCGTGGGGCGAAAGACCCTCTCCGACTTCCCCGGCGGCCGCCCCCTGAAAAACCGCTTCAGTATTGTGGTGACCCGGCAGGATATCCGGATCGAGGGGGCACAGGTGGTGCACAGCACCGAAGAGGCCCTGGCCGCAGCCGCCCAGCATCCCCGCTGTCTGGTCATCGGCGGGGCCAGTGTTTATCGGCAGTTTTATCCCCACTGTGACCGCGTGTTTCTCACGAAAATTGATTTAGCTCCCCACTCAGACAGCTTTTTCCCCAATCTGGACGCCGACCCGGCCTGGGTCTGCACGGACCAGGGGGAGTGGCTGGAGGAGGACGGTCTGCGCTACTGCTTCTGCACCTATGAGCGGCGCTGAAGCTCAGCCGGCCAGTACCGTGCCAGGATAATAGTGAGCCAGTATGTTGGTGTAGGTCTCGCCCTCCCGGGCCATGACGTTCGCCCCGTACTGGCTCATTCCTACGCCGTGGCCGTAGCCGGTGACGGTAAAGCGAAAGCTCTCCCCGGTGTATTCCAGCGCAAAGGCGGTGGAGCGCAGGCGGAAAAGCTGCCGCAGCTCGGTGCCCTTCACGCTCACGCCGCCCAGAACGAGGCTTGCCACCCGGCCGCTGCCGTCAAGGCTGATCTGACCGATCCAGTCGCTCTCCTCCCCGGTGAAGTCCGCCTCGGGATGGGCGTAAAGCAGGGTGTCCCGGAAGTCCAGGGGCGTACACTCCACGGTGCTGACGTAGTTCGGCACGTCCTCCGCCGTCTCCGGGCTGGATACGCTGATCAGATAGGGGCTGGGGTTCCAGACCTGTCCGCAGTCCTCGGTGGCCCCTGCGGAGGAGGAGTGAAAGGCGGCAAAGGCCGGCTGGCCCTCATAGCTCAGATACTGCCCCGCCGTGGCCTCAACGGCGGCGCGGATCTTCTGGTTGTATGCGTCATAATCCCCGCCCCATTTCTGCCGCAGGGCCTCGTCGCTCTGCCAGGCCTGGCAGCAGGCATAATCCGTGCACACCTGGGCCTCGCCGTGCTTTTGCCCCAGGGCGCAGTACATGGCATAGGTCCGTGCCGCCACGGCCTGGGCCTTCAGGGCCTCGTCCTGAAAGGAGGCGGGCATCTCCGCCGCCACCACCCCCACCAGATATTCCTGCATGTCCATGGTGACGGCCCCCTCTGCCGTGAGAACAACGATGCTGTCCGGGGCCGGGGCAAGGCCGGAAGCGGCCAGGGGCGCGGGCGCGGAGCTTGTCTCCGGCACAGGGCTTTCGGCGGCGGAGGGAGCAGGCGTCTCCGGCTCCGGCAGAGCCCGGCCCCGCAGCAGCAGGGGAAAGCCCAGAACGATAAACAGCGCAAGGTATGACAGCAGAATGGTTTTCTTCACAGCGGCCCCTCCGAATATGGCTTGACTGAAGGTGTAAAAGAGGTTAAAATATCTGTTACCATTGTTATTGAAACGGGACTTTGATTATGCACGAAGAAAAAGACAAAAAGAATCAGATCAACCATAAAAGGGCTCTGGAGCTCAACGCCTATGCGGCCGGCGCCGGCGCCTTCGGCGTGTTTTTCCGCTGGATGCAGCGTCAGCTGGCCTTTGAGAACGGTCTGGCGAAAAGCAGCTTCTGGAACCTTATCGTCCCCCTGAGCATCCTGGTCGTGGGCTATGTTTTTCTCCGCTTTGCGGACCGGTTCAAAAATCAGCGCTGCTTTCTGCCGGATGAATTTGAAGAGGCCCTGGCCAGCCCGGGAAAGCTCTATTCCATTGCCCGCTGGGCTGTCGGCATATTGATGTGTGCGGGCGGTCTGGCGATCCTCGCCACCTGTGAGACGGACAAAAACGCCGTCATGCTCCGCGTCATCGCCCTGCTGGCCGTCCTGACCGGCCTGAGCTTTCCGGTGCTCCTTTCCGCGGCCAACAGGGAAAGACCCTGGCTGAAACCCAGGCTTCTGTGCCTGTTCTCCTTCCTGCCCATCCTGCTGTTTGCCGTCTGGCTCATTCTCAGCTATAAGGAGAATGCCATCAACAGTGTGGTCTGGGACTTTGCCATTGAAATCGTGACGCTCTGCGTTGTTATGGTATCCTTCTACCATGTGGCCGGCTTTGCCTATGGGCAGCCCAATGTGTGGCGGGCCATGTTTTTTGCCATGTTCGGCGCGTTTCTGTGCATCATGTCTCTGGCGGACGCCCGGAATGTGGGTTTGCAGCTGGTTTTGCTCTCCGCCGCGCTGATGCTGATCAATTACAACTGGATCATGGCGGCCAATCTCCGCAGTAAGACGGCGGAGGAAAAGGAAATCCCCGGCGACGGCTTTGAACGGCTGAGATAAAAGCAAACTGACCCCGCGGCGGGCGCCTGCGCTCCGCCTCCGGGGTCAGATTTTTCCGAAAAACATTATAGTAGGGGTAAAGTTTATGGACCTGCAAAAACTGACCATCGGCCAGATGGCGGAGCTGAACCACATCTCCGAACAGACCCTGCGTCTCTATGACCGGGTGGGCCTGCTGAAGCCCCGGTATATCGACAGGGCCACCGGCTACCGCTATTACCACATCACCCAGTCCGCCCGGCTGGACATGATCCAGAACATGAAGGTCTACGGTATGACCCTGCGCCGGATCCGGGAGTTTCTGGAGGAAAACGACGCCGACGCCCTGCAGAAGCTGCTGCTGGAGCAGGCCGGGCAGGTGGATGAGCGGATCGAACAGCTCTCCCGCTCCCGCGCCGCCATCATGCGCACTCTGGACAACTTCAGGCGCTACGAGGCCATGCCCAAAAACGGGGAGATTTTTATTGAATTTATTCCCGAACGGCATATTTACCGCTATACCTGCGATGTAAACTACTTTGACCAGGACGAGACGGGCTATGAATACATGCTCCGGCAGTTAAAGCAGCATCTGCTCCGCAGCAACATGCCCCTGTCCTATTTCAGCAACGTGGGCACGGTGATCCGGAAAGAGCATCTCCTGTCCGGAAACATGTTTTCCAACGAGGTGTTCCTGTTTGTGGACGAAAAGGACAGGGCCCGGGACGCAGAGCCTGTCCCCGCTGCCACCTATGTGTGCCTGTGCTCCGCGGAGTTTTCCCGGGAGCGGGAGAATGTGCTGCGGCTGATGGACTATGTGCGTGAGCGCGGCTGCCGGGTGGTGGGGGACTATCTCTGCGAGGTCATTATTGACTTTCCGGTGCTGGATTTTGACAAGCGGCAGATGGTCTACAAGACCCAGATCCCGGTCTGTTTCCCGAAAAAATAATGCTTGACTTTATCCTTGGTATAAACTGTATAATAGCCTCAAAGGTTGTTAAATTAATAACCAATTAAACAGAATTAAGGAGGCTATCTCAATGGAACGTAAAGTCAGAGTTGCACAGTATGGAGCAGGACGGATGAGCCGCTGGCTCATGCGCTATGTTTTGGAGCACGAGGGCGAGCTGGTAGCGGCCTTCTGCCGCAATCCCTCCCACATTGGCAGGGACGTGTCTGAGATCATCGGCAACGATTATCCCTTTGTGGGCGTCACCGTTCAGCCTGCGGCCGACGCGGAAAAGGTCCTTGCCGAGCTGAAACCGGACGTCTGCATTGTGGCCACCCGCAGCACGGTGGCGGAGATCGAGGAGATCTTCACCATCTGCGCAAAGCTGGGCATCAACGCCATCAGCACCTGCGAGGAAGCGCTTTACCCCTGGAACTCCTCTCCCGCCCTCACCGCCAAGCTGGACAAGCTGGCCAAGGAAGGCAACTGCACCCTCACCGGCGTGGGCTACTGCGATCTGTACTGGGGCACCCTGGTCACCAACCTCTGCGGCTCCTCCCACAAGATTACCAAGATCTTCGGCAGCAGCTCCTACAACGTGGAGGACTACGGCATCGCTCTGGCGGAAGGCCATGGCGCGGGTCTGACCGTTGAGGAGTTCAACAAAACCATCGGCTGCTACAACGATACCCCCTCCGATGTGATGAAGGTGCTGGTGGAGTGCGGAATGTATGTTCCCTCCTACATGTGGAACCTGAACGGCTGGCTGTGCTGCAAGATGGGCCTGCATGTAAAGTCCCAGACCCAGAAGTGCATCCCCTGCATCGACAAGGTGGATCTGATGTCCGAAACCCTGGGCATGGTG
>JALFOM010000130.1 GCA_022782265.1 Clostridiales bacterium
CGAGATGCTCAAAATGGTCAACCTGACGGGGTATGAAAAATACGCCGTCACCCGCCTTTCCGGCGGGGAGCAGCAGCGGGTGGCCATTGCCCGGGCGCTGGTCAATCATCCCCGGGTGCTTCTGTTGGACGAGCCGCTGTCGGCCCTGGATCTCAAGCTGCGGAAGGAGATGCAGCGGGAGCTCAAGGCCATCCAGCAGCGGGTGGGCATCACCTTTGTCTTCGTCACCCACGACCAGGAGGAGGCCCTGTCCATGTCCGACACCGTGGTGGTCATGTCCGAGGGGCGCATCCAGCAGATCGGCACCCCCATCGACATCTATAACGAACCGAAAAACGCCTTCGTGGCGGACTTCATCGGTGAGAGCAACATTGTGGACGGCGTGATGCTGGAGGACCGGAAGGTGGCCTTCTCCGGCCATGTGTTCGACTGCGTGGACTCCGGCTTTGAGAAGAAAGAGCCGGTGGACGTGGTGGTGCGGCCCGAGGACGTGGACATCGTGGCCGAGGACAAGGGAATGCTGAAGGGCGTAGTCACCTCCGTCACCTTCCTTGGCGTGCACTACGAGATCATTGTGGACATCAACGGCTTCAAGTGGATGATCCAGACCACGGACTTTGTGGACGTGGACGAGCACATCGGCCTGTTTATCGAGCCGGAGGCCATCCACATTATGAAAAAGTCGGAATACTCCGGCATGTTCGGCGACTACTCCTCCTTCTCCAACGAGCTGGACGAGCTCAGCGACGCGGAAAGCGAGAGTGAGGAATGAAAAACACCTCTTCCCCCGCAAGGCGTGGCCTTGTGTACAAAATGGTGCTGGCCCCCTATTCCCTGTGGGCCCTGCTGTTCATTCTGGTGCCGCTGATTTTCGTGGCCTACTACGCCTTTACCGACCAGAACTTTAATTTCACCTTTGACAATATCACCCGCTTTTTCACCGCCACCTCCACCGTAAGCGACGGAGAAGCCGTCAAAGAGATCCACACCTACCTGGTGATCTTCGCCCGCTCGCTGAAGCTGGCGGTCATCTCCACGGTGATCTGCCTGATTATGGGCTATCCCATGGCCTATATCATCTCCCGCTCCTCCCAGCGCACCCAGAATATCCTGATCACCCTGATTATGATCCCCATGTGGATGAACTTTCTGATCCGCACCTACGCCTGGATGACCATTCTGCAGGACACCGGCATTTTAAACGGCCTGCTTGCCCGCATCGGTCTGGGCCAGGTCCATATCATCGGCACCGAGGCCGCCGTCATCATCGGCATGGTCTACGACTATTTCCCCTATATGATCCTGCCCATCTACTCCGTCATGGCGAAGATGGACGTGAAGCTTCTGGAGGCCGCCCGGGATCTGGGCTGCAACAGCGCAGGCGTCCTGCGCCGGGTGATCTGGCCTCTCAGTCTGCCCGGCGTCATCTCCGGTGTCATTATGGTGCTCATCCCCTCCATCAGCACCTTCTATATCTCCCAGAAGCTGGGCAACGGCAAGTTCTACCTGATCGGCGACGCCATTGAGGGGCAGTACGCCGCCAACAACCTGCATTTTGCCGCCGCCATCGCCTTTATTCTGATGGTGATCCTGCTGGTCTGCATGGCCCTGATGCAGCGGGGGGCCAACAAAAAGGCCATGGTCGCGTGAGAGGAGGAAGAGAATGAAAACTTCATCCAAGATCTATACCGCGCTGATTATGCTCTTCCTTTTCGCCCCCATCGCCATTTTGCTGGTGTTCTCCTTTAACGAGTCCAAAAGCCTCTCCGTGTTCTCCGGCTTCTCCCTGTACTGGTATAAGGAGCTGCTGCGGGATTCGGAAACCCTGAACGCGGTGAAAAACACCCTGCTGCTGGCCTGCTGTGCCTCGGCCATCTCCACGGTGATGGGCACCGCCGCCGCCGTGGGCATGAACAGGCTGAGAAACCGCTATATCCGCGCCGTTATGGATACGGCCACCAACATCCCCATGATCAACCCGGAGATCATCACCGGTATCTCCCTGATGCTGATGTTCGTCTTTGTGGGCCGGCTCTTCGGTGCCGCCACCAGCCTGAGCTTCTGGACCATGCTCATCGCCCATGTGACCTTCTGCCTGCCCTATGTGATTTTGCAGGTGCTGCCCAAGCTCCAGCAGATGGACAAGTCCCTGCCCGAGGCGGCTATGGATCTGGGCTGCACCCCCATCCGGGCCTTCTTCAAGGTGGAGATCCCGGAGATCATGCCCGGCATCGTCACAGGCCTGATTATGGCCTTTACCCTGTCCCTGGACGATTTCGTCATCAGCTATTTCACCGCGGGCAACGGCTTTCAGACCCTGCCCATCCGCATCTACAACATGACCAAAAAAGCCGTAACGCCGAAGATGTATGCTCTTGCCACCATCACCTTCTTCGTTATACTGGCCCTGCTGCTCATCTCCAACCTGTCCGACGGGGACACCTCCCGGCAGATGAAGCTGGCAAGGCAGAAGAAAAAAGCAAAATCTTAACCATCCGGAGGTACACAAAATGAAAAAAATGATTTCCGTCCTGCTGGCCGCTGCCATGCTCTGCTGCCTGTCCGTCTCTCTGGCCGGCTGCGGCTCCTCTGATACACTGACGTTGAACGTATATAACTGGGGCGAGTATATCTCTGACGGCTCCGAGGGCTCCTTTGACACCATCCACGAGTTTGAGCGCTGGTATGAAGAGAACTACGGCCAGAAGCTGAAGGTGAATTACGACACCTATGCCAGCAATGAGGACATGTACAACAAGATCTCCAGCGGCGCTGTCAGCTATGACGTCATCATCCCCTCCGACTATATGATCGCCCGCATGGCAGGCGAGGGTATGCTCCTGCCTCTGGATTTTGAGAATATCCCCAACTACCAGTACATTGAGGACAGCTTCCGCGGCCTGTACTACGATCCCCAGGACCAGTACTCCGTGCCCTACACCTACGGCGTGGTGGGCGTCATCTACAACGCAAACGTGGTGGACGAGGCCGACCTCGGCGGTTGGGAGCTGATGTGGAACGACAAGTATTCCGGCAACATTCTCCAGTTCAACAACTCCCGCGACGCCTTTGCCACCGCCCAGTACAAGCTGGGTCTGGACGTGAATGACACCGACAAAGCTTCCTGGGACACCGCCCTTGCCGAGTTGAAGACCCAGGCCCCCCTGGTGAAGAGCTATGTGATGGACGAGGTGTTCAACATGATGGAGTCCGGCGAGGCCGCCGTGGCTGCCTACTATGTGGGCGACTACTTCACCATGGCCGACAACCAGGCCGAAAGCGTGGATCTGCAGTGCTATGTCCCCGAGGTGACCAACTACTTTGTGGACGCCATGTGCATCCCCTCCTGCTGCCAGAACAAGGAGCTTGCGGAGATCTTCATCAACTACATGCTCTCCGAGGAGCCTGCCATCGCCAACGCTGAATATATCTACTACGCCTCCCCCAACTCTCTGGTGTACAATAACGCCGGCTATCAGGAGGAGCTGGGCGAGGAGGCCATGGCCATCCTCTACCCCGACATCGGCGATTTCAGCCAGTATTACAACAAATACGCCTTCCGCAACCTGGACGCGGAAACCCTGGATTACCTGAACACCCTCTGGGAAACCCTGAAGATCAGCTGATTCTGCTTCCCCGGCACGCCGTGCCGGGGAATTTTCTGTCTGTACAGCGCTGCCGGAGTTGACAAAGCCTGCCAATAAAGCTTAGAATACGGGCAACGACTTTTTTCGGGAGGACAAAAAGGTGGTTTTCTCCAGCCTGACTTTTCTGCTGCTGTTTCTGCCGCTGCTGTACCTGGCGCTGTTTCTGTTCAAAGACAGGCACTGGCGAAACGGCGTGCTCATTGTTTTTTCCCTGTTCTTTTACGGCTGGGGCGAGCCGGTGTGGATCAGCGCCATGCTGTTTTCCACGGCGGTAAACTATATCTGCGCAAGGCTTCTCTGCGCGGCGAAGAGCGGCTTTGTCAAAAAGCTCTGGCTCACGCTGGGCGTGATCGCCTCCATCTGCTTTCTCTTCTACTTCAAATATTCCGCCTTTCTGTTCAATTCCTTTGCGGAGTTATTCCGTTTCGGTTTTCGCATGGAGCCGCCCAGGCTGCCCATCGGCATCTCCTTTTACACCTTCCAGATTCTGACCTACACCGTGGACGTCTACCGGGGCAAGGCCCCCATGCTGAAAAATCCCCTGAAGCTGCTGCTGTATATCAGCTGCTTCCCCCAGCTGATCGCCGGCCCCGTGGTCCAGTACGGCGACATTGCCGGCCAGTTGGACAGCCGCCGGATCCTGCCCGATGATTTTGTCTCCGGTATGCGCCGTTTTGTGCTGGGGCTTTCCAAAAAGGTACTGCTTGCCAACATCTGCGGCGCGGCCCTGGAGGAGCTGACCCTTGCCGGTTCCGGCGCTTCCATGTCTCTGGCCGGGGGCTGGCTGGGCGCTTTCCTGTACACCCTTCAGCTCTATTTTGACTTTTCCGCCTATTCCGACATGGCCATCGGCCTGGGAAAAACCCTGGGCTTTAGCTATAAGGAAAACTTTAACTACCCCTATGTCTCCCGCTCCATCACCGAATTCTGGCGGCGCTGGCACATCTCTCTGGGCAGCTTTTTCCGGGACTATGTGTATATCCCCCTGGGCGGAAACCGGAAGGGCACCGCCCGCACGGTGCTGAACATGCTGATCGTCTGGTCCCTCACCGGCCTGTGGCACGGGGCCAGCTGGAACTTTGTGGCCTGGGGCGCCTACTACGGGCTGCTGCTGATTCTGGAGCGCTTTGTGCTCAGCAATGTGCTGGACAGGCTGCCGGGACTGCTGCGCTGGGCGCTGACCTTTGTTATCGTCATGGTGGGCTGGGTGCTGTTTTACTACACCGATTTTGCCAACGTGGCCCAGCACGTCCTGTCCCTGATCGGCCTGGAATACAGCGGCGGAGGCTTCCATGCCGTCGCCCTGTCCGACGCGGCGGCCGCCGCGGTGCTGAGAAAGTACACGGTCTATCCCCTGCTGGCCTTTGTGCTGAGCCTGCCGGTTCTCCCCTGGCTGAAGGGCAGGCTGTCCGCCCATGAGAAGCTGAGCACTGCCCTGCAGAATCTGGGCACGGTGTCCCTGCTGGCGGTGTCCCTGCTGTTTCTTGTGGGGCAAAGCTACAACCCCTTTATTTATTTCCGGTTTTAGGAGGAGAAGAGAGAATGAAACACCGCGCTTCCCTGATTATCGTCTATCTTTGCCTCCTGAGCCTGTTCACCCTGGGCGCGGCGGAGCTGCTGCTGACGGATAAGGAGGAACGGGCCTCGCTGACGGAGAACCGTATGCTCCAGGGCTTTCCCCAGCTCAGCGCCCAGAGCGTGCTCAGCGGCAGCTTCATGGAGGACTTTGAGGCCTTTCTGTCCGACGGCTTTTTTGCCCGGGACAAAATAGCGGACGTCACCGACGGGATCATGGGCCTTTTCCGTCTGGAGGATGAGGACGCCATGCCCGAAACCATTGACGAGGAGAGTCTTTTCCAGCTCAGCCAGGAGGAGACGGAGGAGGCCGCTCCGGCGGCGACGCCCTCCCCCGCTCCCTCAGACAGTCCGGAAGGTCAGGTGGCTTCCGACGCCGCCATATGGCTGGTCAACGCTGCCGGAGAGCAGGTGGATTACCAGCGCTATTCCGCCGATTCCATAGCCCATCTGGCCCAGGTGCTGGATGAATACCGGGCCTGTCTGCCGGAAGACGGCACAGTAAACTTTGTCTGCGCCCCCACCTCGGAGCTGGCCTACAGCATTGTAAACGGAAATTACACCGACTGGGGCAGCGACGTGGAGGAGGTTCTGCAGCCCCTTGTGGCTGACGGGGTATTGATCTATGACGCCACGGATATTCTCCGCCCCCACTTGAAGGAAGAGACCCTCTACCCCATCACCGACCACCACTGGCACCCTGTGGGCGCAAATTATGTGCTCTCGGCCATGCTGGAGCGGCAGGGCGTGGTGACGGCGGATTATTATGAATATGACTATTATCTGGCCTCCCGGCCCACGGGAGAAGCCTATGACCGCCGCGCCCTGGAAAATATGGCGGTGGACGTAAACGACGTGCCGGTGATGAAGCCCATCGCCCCGGTGGAGAGCTATGTTCTCACCAACCTGACGGAGCGGCAGGACTGCGTATTTATCGACCGGAGCGACGTGGGCTACCGGCAGTACCTGGGCGGCACCTACACCCCCTGGCGGCTGTTTATCACCGGATATCACACCGGGCGAAACGCCCTTGTCATCGGAGACAGCTTCTCCAACGCCTTTATCCCCTATCTGACGCCCTATTATGACCAGATCATCTCCACCGACTTCCGGCGGGGAAAATACGTCTCCTCTCTGGCCGGGGCCAGTGCGGCGGACTACATCGCCGAATACGGTGTGGACGACATCTATATGATCTACTGCACCTACACGCCCATTGACAGCTCCACCATGCAGCAGTACATGGAGAGCTATCTGCACATGGAATACTGAGGAGGGCGGAACGATGACTGAGAAAAAAGAAGCCTCCCTCCGCCGGACGGTAATTCTGACCCTGCTTGCCTCTACCCTTGTCTTTGCCCTGCTGCTCTGCGCCGGGGTGTATGTGGGCAGGCGTCTGCCGGAATGGCGGGTGGAGCGGATCGAAGCCGCCCTGGCCCAGGGCAAGCCCGCCAGGGCCCGCCGCATTGCCCTGCGGCTTTCCGATACGGAGCTTTCTCTGTACTATGTGGAGCAGTGCGACTACCTCTCCGCCAGGCAGCTGATGGAGGAGGGGCAATATGCGGATGCCGCCGCTCTTTTCTATTCCCTGGGAAATACCCAGGACGCGCCGGAGCTTGCCCGAAGCTGCATCTATCTTCAGGCGGAGACGCTGGCCGGTTCCGGCAGTCTTGAACAGGCGGCGGCGCTTTTCGGAGAGATCGCCGGCTTCAACGACGCGGCGGAGCGCCGGGACCAGTGCCGCTTTGACCTGGCCGTCCAATGGATGGAGCAGGGCCGGGGGGTGGACGCGGTGATGCTGCTCTCCTCTCTGGGTAATTATCCCGGCGCGAAAGCGCTGATGGAGCAGTACGCCATGCGCATCAGCGGTCTGACAGACCCGGAGGACGCCGTCAACGCGGTAAAGGGCATGTCGCCCCAGGAGGCGGAGCACCGGGCCGCGCTGGCACAGGCGCGGGCGGCTCTGCCCAGGGACATTCTGGCTCTGGGCTTTTTCCACACCCTGGGTCTGAAGGCCGACGGCACGGTGCTTTCCTGCGGCGACAACAGCTACGGACAGTGTGAGGTCTCCGGCTGGCAGGGCGTAAAGGCCGTGGCGGCGGGGGCTTATCACAGCGTGGCTTTGATGGCGGACGGCACTGTACAGGCCGTGGGCCGGAGCAGCGAGGGCCAGTGCGATGTGGCAGACTGGACCGGCATCGTGCAGATCGCCGCGGCGGACTACGCTACCTTGGGTCTGAAAGCCGACGGGACCCTGGTATACACCGGATTTTTGGGCGACATGGACCTGTCGGCATGGACGGGGCTGGAGAGTATCTGCGCCGGATCTTATTCCTTTGCCGCCGTGAAGGCGGACGGCACCGCCCTGATCTCCCATGAGACCGCGCGCTCTGAGGATTTCAGGGAGCTTGTGACTCTGGATGTGAATACCGCTTACGCCGTGGGCGTAAAGAATGACGGCACTGTAGTCTCCCCCGCTTTCCCGCTGGAGGACTGGCAGGATATTCTGACGGTCTCCGCCGGGAGCACGGCGGTGCTGGGGCTGGACGCCGGCGGACATGTCCGCAGCTGCTTTTTCCGCAGTCAGGACGCGGTGGATTTTTCGTCGGTCACAGACGCCGTGGCCTTCGCCGCCGGCGGCAGCCACTGGGCCTTTGTTCTGGCCGACGGCAGCGTAAAGGTCTTTGGCCAGACGGACAAAGGCCAGGGCGACACCGGCCAATGGCAGCTGTTTTAAAAGAAATACCGCTTCGGATGAGAAAACATTCGGAGCGGTAATTTTTTCTATCAGATGAATTTTACCCCGCTGTTCACAGAATAATGATAGAAAGCTGCCGGAAAACGTGATAAGATAGGAAAAAAGAGTAATCCCTGTGGAGGTAAAACAAATGAAGCCTGAAATTCTTCTCTCCGAAGCGGAGAACATCAGCGAAACCATAGTAAACCAACGGCGCGCCCTTCACCGGATGCCCGGGACGGAATTTGACCTTGGAGAAACCCTGGCCTATGTAAAAAAAGAGCTGGAGGACATGGGCTATGCGCCGGAAAGCTGCGGCCGGGCCGGACTTGTGGCCCTGGCCGGCGGGAAGAAGCCGGGCAAGGTGTTCCTGCTCCGGGCGGACATGGACGGCCTGCCCATCCGTGAGGAGGCGGATGTGGACTTTGCCAGCAAAAACGGCCGGATGCACGCCTGCGGCCACGATATGCACACCGCCATGCTCCTGGGCGCGGCCAGACTGCTGAAGCAGCACGAGGACGAGATCGAGGGCACCGTCAAGCTGATGTTCCAGCCGGCAGAGGAGGTTTTTGAGGGCTCCAAAGACATGATTGAAGCAGGCCTTCTGGAAAACCCCAAAGTGGACGCCGCGCTGATGATCCATGTGATGGCCAACATGCCCTTCCCCGCCGGGACCGTGGTGGTCTCCGCCCCCGGCGTCAGCGCCCCGGCGGCAGACTACTTTGACATCAAGGTCCAGGGCAAGGGCTGCCACGGCTCCATGCCCAACACCGGCGTGGACCCCCTCACCGCCGCGGCCCATATCCTGATCAGCCTTCAGGAGATCCACGCCAGAGAGCTGGCCATGGGCGAAAAGGCCGTGCTCACCTTCGGCACCATGAACGCCGGCACCGCCTCCAACGTCATCCCCGACACGGTGACCATGGGCGGCACCCTGCGCACCTTTGACGAGGAGAGCCGCAGTATGATCAAAAAGCGCATGAGCGAGATCGCCCGGGGCGTGGCCCATGCCTTCCGGGCAGAGGCGGAGGTCATTTTCGGCAGCGGCTGCCCCACCCTGGTAAACGACAGGGACATGTCCCTCTGCTGCGAAAGGTATGTGAAGGAGCTGCTGGGCCCCGGGAAGGCCTTTTCCGTCACGGAGCTGAACGCCATGGGCGGCGGAAGCTCCTCCAAAACCGCCGGTTCCGAGGATTTTGCCTATGTGAGCCAGCAGGTTCCCTCCGTCATGCTGGCTCTGGCCAGCGGCCAGCCCGACAAGGGCTACTGCTACCCCCAGCACCATCCTATGGTGAAATTTGACGAAAGCGCCCTGCCCGACGGCAGCGCGGTCTACGCTTACACCGCCCTGCGCTGGCTGGAGGAGCATAAAAGCTGATACGGTTCCTCAGCTAAACCATCGGTTTTTCCCGGAAAATATACGTTTTTTCCGGGAAACTTTTTTCCCCTCCATTTTCGTCATTTTTACAGCAAGGAATTACGGTATAATATTGACCTCCGGATCATTTAATGCTATAATGTTAAAAGAATCACAGAAAATCAGGTTTTAACCCGGCTTTTTGTGACGGCTCTGCCCCTCGGGACGGAGCAGGCACGGTCATATTCCGGTCAGGCGTTTCGTGAAGGGGGAGCGTTTTACCGGTCTGAGCGTGTTGTCCCCGCGAAAAAATGTCCGGCGCCTCAGGACAGCACCGGGCAAAACCAAATTTATGATCAGAGGAGTAAATCATGAAAAAAATTGTTGCTTTTCTTCTTCTCGCATGCATGATGCTCAGCCTTGCCGCCTGCGGTTCTTCCGGCAGCGAGTATAAACTGGGCATGGGCGTTGACCTCAGCACCGATTCCTCCAAGGAAAACAATGCCCAGGTAGACGCCACCGTGGCCGCAGTCGTCACCGACAAGGACGGCAAGATTGTCGCCTGCCGTCTGGACGTTGCCCAGAGCAAGATGGACGTCACCGGCGGTGCCGTTGACGCTGCAAAGACCTTCCAGACCAAGATGGAGCTGGGCGATGACTACGGCATGGTAGCCTACGGCAACGCCATCGCTGAGTGGTACGACCAGGCAAAGGCCTTTGAGAGCTATGTTGTGGGCAAGACCGCCGCTGAGGTGGAAGGCATCGAGACCGTCCTCAACGAAACCGGCCACAACGTTGCCACCGACGAGGCTCTGCTGGCCGGCTGCACCATGGACATCACCGCCTTCAAGGCCGCTGTTGTCAAGGCCTGCAACGACGAGAAGGGCGCCACCTTCACCGGCAAGGACTTCACGCTGGGCGTTGCTGCCATCACCGCCGCTGACGAGTCCACCGCCGCTACCGACAGCGATGACGCTGTGGTCAAAATGTACACCGAGTACGCCGCTGCTGTTGTCGGCAAGGACGGCAAGATCCTGGCCGCTCTGACCGACGCCACCCAGCCCAAGATCACCGCTGACAAGAACGGCCAGATCACCGGCGCTGACTTCAAGGGCACCAAGAGAGAGCTGGGCGCTGACTACGGCATGGTCGCTTACGGCAACGCAATCGCCGAATGGGATGCTCAGGCCAAGGCCTTTGCCGACTACACCGTTGGCAAGACTGCCGCTGAGGTTGCCGGCATTGAGACTGTTGAGAGCAATGGTCACAACGTCACCACTGACGAGACCCTGTACGCCTCCTGCACCATGGACATCAGCGGCATGATCGCCGTTATCGCCCTGGCTGCAAACTACGCAAGATAAAAATCTGACCACGGGAGATGAAGGTATTGAAGCGAATAAAAAGCGTTTTCGCCCTGTGCCTTGCGTTGGTGCTGGCTCTCCCCCTCGCCGGCTGCTTTGGCAAGCCGGATAAGATAGAGCCGAAAGGCAAATCCTATTTCACATACTTCGATACCGTCTCCTACGTGTTCGACTATTCCGGAGATTCGGCAGAACGGTTTGACGACCGTTCTGCCGAAGTTTCAGGTATACTCGAGGAGTATCACCAGCTTCTGGACATATACCATGAGTATTCCGGCATCAACAATCTGTGTACCATCAACAGACTGGCAGGCGGGGAGCCTGTCTCCGTGGATGAAAAGCTCATCCGCTTTCTCAGCTATGCCAAGGAGCTGTATACGCTGACCGGCGGCGAGATGAACGTGATGATGGGCGCTGTTCTCACCCTCTGGCACGACTGCCGCACGGCCGCAAGCGAAGACCCTTCCGCCGCCTGTGTGCCGTCGGAGCAGGAGCTGGCAGAAGCAGCCAGACACACAGACATCTCCCTGCTGGAGATCGACAGCGAAAACCTGACCGTCAGGATCACCGATCCGCTATCTTCCATTGATGTGGGCGCCCTGGGCAAGGGCTACGCCACCGAGAGGGCGGCGGATTACCTCTTTTCCCAGGAGGCTTACGGCTATGTGCTGAACGTGGGCGGAAATATCCGCATTATCGGCACCAAGCCCGACGGCTCCGGCTGGATCACGGGCATAAAGGACCCCAACGATCCCGATGGGAATTTTGCCCTGAGCCTGCTTTTGTCCGACACAGCCTGTGTCACCTCCGGTATCTATGAGCGCTACTTCACCGTTGACGGCGTGCGCTATCACCACATCATCGACAAGGACACGCTGTACCCGGCGGACTATTTTTCTTCCCTCACCGTGATCACGGCGGACAGCGGCCTGGCCGACTGTCTGTCCACGGCCCTCTTCTGCATGTCTCAGGAGGACGGGCAGAAGCTCATCGACAAAATCGGCGGCGTGGAGGTGCTCTGGATCTACCCCGATGGGTCCATGGCCTTCACCGAAGGTCTGTCAGGTCTTATCACAGATTGATTATTTCATTATCCGTATCAACAATATGGAGGTCATTATCTGATGAATTTCAGAAAGAAAATTTCCGCATTGAAAGTCCCCCATCACAAAAACACGGCGGGGATGCACTCTGTACGCATTTCGCCGCCAAAGGAAGTTCTGCTCCCCATGTCCATGCACTCCGGCGGTCCGGCTGTCCCCATTGTGGAGGTCGGCGACCATGTGCGCATCGGTCAGCTTATCGCCCGGGAGGACGGGAAAATCTCCTCCCCGGTCCATGCAACTATTTCAGGTACAGTCAAGGCTATTGAGTCGTTCACCCCCAACGGCGGCAGGCCCGGTCTTGCCATCCGCATCGAGAGCGACGGCAAGATGGAGAAGGACCCCAACATCGTCCCTCCTCAGGTCCATGATCTGGACAGCTTCCTTGCCGCAGTTCAGGAAAGCGGCATTGTTGGTCTGGGCGGAGCAGCATTTCCTTTGTGGGCGAAGCTGGACGCGGTACGCCGCAACCCCATAAAGACCGTGCTGGTCAACGGCGCGGAGTGCGAGCCCTACATCACCAGCGACAACCGCACCATGGTGGAAAACAGCGACTATATCGTCAAGGGCGTAGGCCTGCTGAGAGAGTATCTGAAGGCCGAGGAGTTCATTATCGGCATTGAGGAGAACAAGCCCGACGCCATTGAGGAGATGCGCCGCGTGTTCGCGGGCGACAGCACCGTGAACGTCATGCCCCTGAAGAGCGTCTATCCCCAGGGCGCAAAGCAGGTGCTGCTGTACAACGCCACCGGCAAGGTGGTGGCCGAGGGACAGCGCCTTGCGGAGCTGAACGTCATTATCATCAACATCACTTCCCTGGCCAAGATGGCCCAGTATATCGAAGACGGCATGCCTCTGGTGGAAAAGTGCATCACGGTGGACGGCTCCGCCGTCAAGGAGCCCAAAAACCTGATTGTCCCCATCGGCACCTCCATCCGCTATCTGGTGGAGCAGGCCGGCGGCCTGAAGAGCGAGCCGGGCAAGGTCATCTACGGCGGCCCCATGATGGGCAAGACCGCCCGCTCCATGGACGAGCCGGTGATCAAGGCCACCAACGCCATTATTGTCATGGATCAGAAAGACGCACAGAAGGCGGAGCCCAGCCCCTGCATCCACTGCGGCCGCTGCGTGGCCACCTGCCCCCTGAGTCTGAACCCCACCGCCTTTGCCAAGGCCATGGAGCTGGAGGATGAGGACAAGCGCGCCGCTATCCTGAACAGGGAAAAGGTGCAGCTGTGCATGGAGTGCGGCTGCTGCTCCTATGTCTGCCCCGCTCACCGTCCCCTTGCAGAGAACAACAGCGCGGCCCGGAGCTTTATCCGGAAATACAACAAGACTGCCGCAGAAAAGGCCGCAGAAAAGAAGGAAGGGGAAAAGTAAAATGGAAAAGCTTATCACTTCAGCCTCTCCGCATATCCACAGCGGCGCTTCCACCCGCAGGATCATGCTGGACGTGATCATTGCCCTCCTTCCGGCTGCCATCGCTTCGGCGGTCATCTTCGGAATGCGGGCCAATGTGATCCTGCTCACCTGCATTGTCAGCGCTGTTCTGGCGGAGTTCCTGTTTAACCTGATTACCCGCCGCAAGCAGACCGTGGGCGATCTGAGCGCAGTGGTCACCGGTCTGCTGCTGGGCCTGAACCTGAGCACCAACGTGCCCGTCTGGCAGTGCGTGATCGGCTCCGTGTTCGCCGTTGTGGTGGTCAAGGCCCTCTTCGGCGGCCTGGGCCGCAACTTTGCCAACCCCGCCATCACCGCCCGCGTGTTTATGCTCATCGCCTTCTCCTCCGTGGCCGGCGGCGCAATGCCCGCAGTGGTTGAGCTGGAAGCCTCCGCTACTCCGCTGGAGCAGCTGGCCAACGGCGCTTCCCAGCTCCCCTCTCTGCTGGACATGTTCATCGGTACCTACGGCGGCGCCATCGGCGAGACCTGCACGGCCGCTCTGCTGCTTGGCTTTATCTACCTGCTGGTCCGCAAGGTCATCCGCTGGCACATCCCCGTGGTCTTTATCGGCACGGTGTTTGTCTGCAGCCTGATCGCCTCCGGCGATGTTGAGTACGCCCTGTATCAGATTCTGGGCGGCGGTCTGTTCCTGGGCGCCATCTTTATGGCCACGGACTATGTGACCTGCCCCATCACCACCAAGGGAAAAGTGGTGTTCGCCCTGGGCTGCGGCCTGATTACCTTTATCATCCGCTATTTCTGCGCCTACCCCGAGGGCGTGTCCTTCTCCATTCTGATTATGAACCTTCTGGTCCCCTACATAGAGAGATTCACCGGAAATAAACCGTTGGGAGGGTCGAAAAATGCCTGATAAAAAAACCGGCTTTGCCGCTTCGGCTCTGGTGCTGGTGCTTATTTTCGCCGTATTCGCCCTGGTGCTTTTCGGCATTAACATCTTCGCCGCCCCTCTGATTGAGGCCAACGGCTCCGCCCAGCAGTTTGCCCCGCTGTACAGCGTCATGCCCGAGGCAAAGGGCTTTGAGCTGATCTACGACGCAAACGACAGCGCCGCCTCCGCTCTGGTCGATGTACCGGAGACCGTGCAGGCCATTTACAGCGAGACCTCCGGCCTGGGCTACGCCATCCGCCTGTCCACCACCCAGGGCTACACCAAGGAGCCCATCGAGCTTACCATCGCCATTGACGCCGAGGGCAAGATCTCCGGCACGGAGCTGACCGCCTATCCCGACACCAAGGACTTCGGCGCGGACTACCCCGGCAGCTTCATCGGCCAGGACTCCGCTCTTGGCGACGTGGGTCTGGTCGCCGGCGTGACCTATTCCTCCTCCGCCTTCAAAAACGCCGTCAGCGACGGCTTTGCCGCCCTGATCGGCAACGGCCTTGTGGGCGCCGGCGTGAAGAGCGATGCGCAGATCCTTACCGAGCTGTCCGTGCAGGTCTTTACCGGCCTTGCCAACCGTGACGGCGTGGCTCAGGTGGAAGAGCCTGAAATTGCCGAGGGTCAGTTCACCTTCATTCAGAAGATCATGAAGGCCCTGAACGGCTCCGGCTTTGCCTTCGTCGCAAAAGACGGCGAGAGCAGCTACCTGCTGATTGCCAATGTCTCCGGCACTGTCCGCGTCTACGACATTGAGGGCAAGGACGTCACCGAAACGGCCAATGCCGCCATGGTGGAGGAAGCTTCCTCCTACGCCGCGGCCAACACCGTGTCCACCGCTGACGCGGAGCTGAAGAAGCTCCGGACCATGGTGTCTGAGGGCGCTGAGTTTACCGCCCTGTCTCTGGGTGACGCATTCAACTCCGTCACCGGCGCATACCGCATCGCTGACGGCGAGACCACCCTCTACGGCTTCTGCGCCCGGCCCTATGCCTACAGCAACCAGCCCATCGCCGTGTATTTCGTTCTGGATGAGAACGGCGCTATCGTCTCCATGGCCTGCGACGAGATCATCCTCTTCGGCGAATACTTCACCAGCTATGAGCTGGACGAGAGCCAGTACAAGGAAGGCTTTGCCGGTCTGACTGCCGACAGCTTTACCGGGGAGCAGGCCCTGATCTCCGGCGCTACCGCCAGCACCAACGCCATGACGGTGGCCACCGAGGACGTGTTTGCCGCCTTCCAGGCCATTTCTGCAACAGATGGAGGGAATAACTGATGAACGAAAATAAGAAATGCCCTCTTGCTTTCAGCGCAATCGCGAAAAACCCCGTTCTGGTGCTGTTTCTGGGCGCCTGCCCCGCAATGGCCCAGACCGGCAGCGTGATCTCCGCCCTGGGTATGGGCATCGCCGTGCTGCTGGTGATGCTGCTGTCCGCTATGCTCATCTCCGCCCTGCGCCGCCTGATCCCTGAGCGGGCAAAGCTCCCTGCCTATGTCCTGATCGTGGCGGGCTTTGTGTCCATCGTCCAGCTTCTGATGAACGCTTTCCTGCCCAGTGTGTACCAGATGCTGGGCGTGTACCTGGCCGTTGTGGCCGTTGACCTGGCCGTCTTTGCCAACGGGGAAGCCTCCGCGTCCCGCGGCTTTGGCGCCTCCGTTCTGGACAGCCTTCTGACCGGTCTGGGCTTTACTCTGGCCCTGTTCTGTATGGCCGCCGTCCGGGAGATCTTCGGCAGCGGCAGCTTTGCCGGCCTGGCTATCCCCTTCCTGGAGAGCCACAATGTTCCCCTGCTCCTGAAAGCGCCCGGCGGATTTCTGGTCTTTGCCATTCTGCTTGCCGTGATCCAGGCTCTGCGCCGCGACGACTGCGGCTGTGAAGCCGGAGGACTTGCCTGCGCGGCTGCCGGAATCGCCGCCGCGCCCGAAAATAACGAACAGGAGGGTGAATGAGCATGACTGTCAAATCCCTGCTTTTGATCCTGCTTGGCGGCGTTCTGGCCAACAACTACGCGCTGCAGAAATTCCTGGGCGTCACGCCCTTCCTGGGTTATTCCCGGGACGAGAGCCGCATTGCCGGCATGGGCCTTGCGGTGACTGTGGTGATGATCCTCACCGCCGCCGTAACCTGGCCGGTTGAAACCTTCCTTCTGGCCAAGCTGGGTCTGGATTATCTTCAGACGCTGGTATTCATCGCCCTGATCCTCATCCTGGTCTACCTGGTGGATCTGGTGGTGAAGAAGCTGATGCACAAGAGTCTGGGCGTCTACTTCCCCCTGATCGCCCTGAACAGCGCCGTGCTGGGCCTTGCGGTGAACAATATCGGTGCGGGCTACAACTTCGTGGAGTCCCTTGTCGCCGCGCTTGGCGTGGGTCTGGGCTTTATGCTGGCCATGTTCCTGTTTGCCGGTGTGCAGAGCCGGATCAATGAGAAGGACGTGCCCAAAGCCTTCCGCGGTCTGCCTGTCAGTCTGCTGGCCGCCTGCATCATCTCTCTGGCCCTGTTTGCTTTCTGATGAAGAAAGGTCCCGCAAACAAAAAGCGCCTTGCCGACATCGGCATTATCGCGGGCTTGCTCATCCTGGCCGGGGTACTGCTTTTCCTGTACTTCAACAAAGGCCAGGAGGGCGCCGGGGTGATCGTCCGGGTGGACGGCGTGGAAATCGCCAGGTATTCCCTGTCCGACAGCGGCAGATATGAACTGAACGGCGGCACCAACATCCTTGTGATTGAGGATGGCGCGGCCTGTATGCTGGAGGCCGACTGTCCCGACCATATCTGCGTCAGTCAGGGAAAGGTACGCTATGCCGGCCAGTGCATCACCTGCCTGCCGAACAAGCTCACCGTCACCGTCTACGGAACAGACCAGGGCGTGGAGCTTGTAAGTTAAAATGCTTACGGCCTTGTCCTTTTTTGGACAAGGCCGTTTGTTTGTAAGTTGACAAGGACGGAAGAAGCAAATAAAATAGTGCTATCAACACGGAAAATTCAAACAGGAGGATACAAAAATGCTGTCTGCCATCGTCTATCATTCTCTCACCGGTTCCTGCAAAAAATACGCGGAGCTGCTGTCCGCCGCGCTGCACATTCCCGCTTTCCCCTTGGGCAAAGAACACGTCAAGGAAGGCGGAAAAATCATCTTTATCGGCTGGGCCTTTGCCGGGACCATCAAGGGCTACAGGAAGGCCGCAGAAAAATATGATGTGGCCGCCGCTGTCCTTGTGGGCATGGGCGCGGTCAGCGAAGGGAGCGCAGGCTTTGTCCGGGAGAAAAACGGCATACCTGCCTCTGTACAGGTGTTTTGCCTTCAGGGCGCTTTTGACCTGAACAAGCTTCCCCTGCCCTTCAAGCTCATTATGAAGATCAAGTGCAAGGATATCGTCTCCCGTCTGGAGGCGAAAGGCACCCTCAACGAGCAGGAAAAGGCCCTCTACACCATGGCCTCCACCGGCTCCGGCCAGCCTGCTGACTGGAATGTGGATGAGATCGTCCGCTGGGGCCAGGGCGTTTAATTGTATAGAAAAACCCGGTTTTTCACGCCGGGTTTTTTCTTTACGAAAATGCAAATTGCCGCACCTTATTTTGCGTGGATATTGATATACTCGGCTTTCAGCTTGGAATACATGATCTTCTGCTCCACATACAGACTGGAATAGCCGGAGAGCATGTAGGCGATGAAACTGGCGGCGGCAAAGTAAGTAAGGCCCGCCGCGCCGAAAAGCTCCACGGACAGCAGCACTGTGGCAAGAGGGCAGTTCACCGCGCCGCAGAACATGGCGGAAAGGCCGATGGCGGCGGAAAAGCCCGCCGGAAGGCCCAGCAGCGGCCCCACCACGCAGCCCAGGGTCGCGCCGATGAAGAAGGTGGGCACCACCTCGCCGCCCTTGAAGCCGCAGGCCAGGGTGACGGCGGTAAAGAGAATCTTCAGCAGAAAGGCAAAGGGTCTGGCCTGCCCCTGCTCCACCGCCCGGGTGATCATATCCATGCCCGCGCCGTTATACTCCATGCTGCCCACGGCAAAGGTCATGGCAATGATGAGGGCGCCTCCGGCCAGAACGCGCAGATAGGCGTTGGGCAGCAGCTTCTCCGCCGCCCGTTCAGACAGGTGCATGGTCTCGCAGAAGATGACGCTGACAATGGCGCAGGCGGCGGCCAGCAGGGCCACCCGGACAAACATCCCCGGCTCCGCCGCGATGATCTCCACGGCGAAGCGGGCCGGGGCGATGCCGAAAAGCCGGGTAATCCCGTAGGCCACCAGGGCCGCCGTGCCGCAGGGCACCAACCCGGAATAGTGGAACAGGCCCACGCTGCTGACCTCCAAAGCAAAAACCGTGGCAGTCACCGGCGTGCCGAACAGGGCGGAAAACACCGCGCTCATGCCGCAGATGGTGGCCAGAGGCTCATCCTTTGCGCTGAGCTTCAGCAGTCTGCCGATGTTGCAGCCCAGTCCCCCGCCGATCTGCAGGGCGGCCCCTTCGCGGCCCGCGCTGCCGCCGCAGAGGTGGGTCAGCACCGTGGAGATGAAAATCACCGGCACCAGCAATATGGGCACATCCTTGCCGAAATGGATGGAGCCGATGACGGCGTTGGTCCCCTTGCCCTCCGTCCCCGTGAACTTATAGGCCCAGACAATCAGCAGGCCCGCCAGAGGCAGCAGCCACAGCAGCCAGGTATTCTGATTCCTCAGTCCGGTGGCGTAATCCACGCTGAGGTGGAAGGCGCTGCCGATCAGCCCGCCGATCAGGCCCACCACCGCCGCAATGCCGACCCACTTGCCGAATGCGCCGATAAAGACCCCGGCGCTCCGTATATAGGGTATTATTTTCTCTTTCAACGCTCTCACTCCCTGTTCAACGGAATGAATATACTCCCCTTTTGCCGAAAAATCCAGTATTATATCTTCTCTTGAAAAAAAACCTTGCATTAGGGCAAAGACTATGCTACAATCATTTTACAATTTAATGTGCAAAACCCAATGATGCTTTCAGAATCGTCAAGAGACTGGAAGCGGAGGAGACTCTGGAGAATCCCGTTCAAACGGGTGCCGAAGGTGCAAGGCCGCAAGGCCGAATCTCTCAGGCAAAAGGACAGAGCAGGCAGCAGGATTTTTTTGGTCTGTCTGCACAGGTCTATTTCCGGAGCCGCTGGTATTTTACCGGCAGCTTTTTTATTTTATTAAGGGGGAAAACCAACATGCAGACCATCCTATCCATCGTTCAGAAAATCAACTTCTACCTGTCAGACTACATTCTTGTGCTGCTCCTGGTAGGCACCGGCATCTTTTTCACCGTCAAGACCCGCTTTGTACAGGTCCGCTGCTTCGGTGAGGGCATGCGCCGCACCTTTGGCAAATTCACCATGCGCGGCGGAAAGCGGGAGAGCGGACTCAGCTCCCTCCAGGCCCTTGCCACCGCCATTGCCGCCCAGGTGGGCACAGGCAATATTGTGGGCGCCTGCGGCGCCATCCTGATCGGCGGCCCGGGGGCCATCTTCTGGATGTGGATCATTGCCTTTTTCGGCATGGCCACCATCTACGCCGAGGCTGTTCTGGCTCAGGAGACCAAGGTAAGAGACAACGAGGGCAATGTACACGGCGGCCCGGTATATTACATTAAGAAAGCCTTCCCCAACCGCTTCGGCAGCTTCCTTGCCGGCTTCTTTGCCGTGGCCATTATCCTGGCCCTGGGCTTCATGGGCTGCATGGTGCAGTCCAACTCCATCGGCGAGACCTGCAGCACCGCCTTCGGCCTCCCCTCCTGGGTTATCGGCGCAATTATCACCCTGATCGCGGCAGTCATTTTCATCGGCGGTATTCAGCGCATTGCTTCCGTCACGGAAAAGCTGGTGCCGGTGATGGCCGTGCTCTACATTGTGGGCGGCCTTGTGGTGCTGTGTATGCGCATCAAATATATTCCCGAGACCTTCGGTATGATCTTCAAATATGCCTTTGTGCCCAACGCCATCATCGGCGGCGGCCTGGGCTATGCCCTGAAAACCGCCATCAGCCAGGGCGTAAAGCGGGGCCTGTTCTCCAACGAGGCCGGTATGGGCTCCACGCCCCACGCTCACGCCATGGCCGATGTGAAAAATCCCCACGAGCAGGGTGTTGTGGCTATGATCGGCGTATTTATCGACACCTTTGTGGTCCTCACCATGACCGCTCTGGTGGTCATCTCCACCCTTTACGCCGGTGACGGCATCCTCTCCGCCGGCGCGGCCGAGGGCGTCAGCAAGGCCAACATGGCCCAGCTGGCCTTCTCCAGCTGCTTTGGCAGCGGCCTGGGCTCCGCCTTTGTGGCCGTCTGCCTGCTGTTCTTTGCCTTTTCCACCATTCTCAGCTGGAACTTCTTCGGCAAGATCAACGTGAACTACCTCTTCGGCAAGAAGGCGGTCACGGTCTATTCCGTGCTGGCCCTGGCCTTCATTTTCCTGGGCTCCTGCCTGTCCAACGATCTGGTCTGGGAGCTGGCGGACATGTTTAACCAGCTGATGGTCATCCCCAACGCCATCGCCCTTGTGGCCCTGTCCTCCCTGGTGGCAGCAGCAGCCAGAAACACCAGCAAAAAGTAATTTTTCTCAAAAAAATGACGGCATGGCCTTCCGGCCATGCCGTTTTATTGTTCATTTGATTTATTTGCTATGGGCACTGTGTGCTCTGGCTTTTTTCCGCTTCACGATCAGCACAGCGGTGACAATGCCCGCCGCAGCCAGGGCGCAGGCCCCGGCGATGAGGACCACCGTCAGGCTTCCGCCGCTGCTCTCCACCGCGCAGAACACTAAGGTGTCGCCGCTGCCGTCAAAGACGGTGTAGCTGCCGTTGGAGCGCACATTGGCCTTCGTCCAGCCGCTGCCGTCATAGGTGTAGATGTCCACCTTGTGGCTGCTCTTCTCCAGCGTGGGTGGCAGATAGTGGACAGCATAGCTGCCGATCTCTTCCTCGCTGTCGTTGATGCGCAGTACCCATTTTTCCAGGACCTGCGTATCCTGCAGCTCCGGACCGCTGCCGCTGTACTCATTCAGGAGCACAGTCGCGCCGTCTGGGAAGGTGCCCTCCACTAAGACCATGGACATGGGCGAGCCATCCCGCTGCTTATCCACAGCCATAGCGGCCTGTTTGGGGGAGTAGACCGCCTCGATGGTGTCGCTAAAATACAGGGCGCTGTAATCGTATTCGGGCCAGCTGCCGCTGAAGTCCTTTTTTTCGGGCACAGCAGGGATATCTTCCGGGTCCACCGCGCCGCCGTAGGTAAAGCCGATCTCCTTGACTACCTGGCCGTCGGCCATGAAGCTAAGTTTGAGCTGGCTGAAGGCCTCCGGCAGGCCCTCGGTTTCCAGCAGACTGTCATAGCTCACCGGCTCTGCCTTTCCGCTGTAGCTTATGCCGTCCACCGCGCCCAGGCTCTCGTGGACAAAGCTGTTGCCGCTGATGTTGTCCTCCACAGTCATGTCCGCCCATCCGGCAATGGCACCGGCGCAGGCGGAGACCTCCTCCGCAAGGCCGATAAGGGTCTTGCAGCCGGTGATACGCGTGCCGTAGCCCGCGATGCCGCCTACATACTCTCCGCCCTCCAGACTGCACATGGCATAGCTGTCCCGCACCAGGGTGTGGGAGTAGCCCACAATGCCGCCTGCGTAGCCGCCGTTTGTGCTTTTCACGCTGCCGTAGCCCTCGCTGGAGATGATGACGCCGATCTCTGTCAGGCCGGCAATACCGCCCACGTTGTCTTTCTTCGCCGCCACATTGCCGTGGTTCACGCTCTGGCGGACAACGCACTTGGTCTCATAGGTCTTGGAGAGGATGCCCCCGGCGCCCAGGCCGGCGGTCACATCGCTCTCCGCGTCAAACTCATACTCAATGCCCATAGCGCCCGCAATGCCGCCCACATCGATGTCGGCGTCAATGCTGCCGTAGTTCACGCAGTTGGCCACCTTGCCCTCCCGGTTGTTTTCCAGGTCTTCATCGGAGATGTCGTTCAGGATGGTCACATCCAGCTCACCGGTAATGGCGTTGGCCAGCATGGTCACCACCTTGGTGAACTGGTTGCTGACGTTGATCAGGTCCCGGCTCAGCACGTAGCTGGAGTCGTCCACCGCCTCGTTCAGCGCGCCCATACCGCCCGCCATGCTGCCCAGGTCGGAGAAGAGCCGGTCAGAAGCGTCGTAATACCCGCTGCCCACACCGGAAAACTGCACCTCGTCAAGGGAAGCAAGATAAGAATTCAGCTCGTCAAGCCCGTCGGTGGCGGCGGCCAGGTATTCGGAGGCCGCGGTGAAGTTGTCCCTGGCAATGCTGCCCTCGTCCCGGGCGTACTCCAGACGGCTCTGGTCGGGGACGCCGTCGCCGTCCGTATCGTATATGGGCGTCAGATAGTAGGCGTCAAGGATCTCCACGATCTTGCTGTTGGCCTTGGCCGCCTTCGCCCCGTCAGTGGCCAGGTCGGAGGCCACACGCAGCATGGCGTCTCTCAGCTTTGCGGCAGAGGCGTCCTCCATGTTGTAATCATAGCCGTACTCCTCTTCGATCTCCTGCCAGTTGTCCGGCTTCATGGCCTCGGTATCGGTGGTGCCGTCGCCCTTCTTGTTGAAATAGAGGGCCGACAGATAGGCCAGATAGTCCAGCTCCACACCGATGCGTTTCATCGCTGCCGACAGATCATGCACACTCTGTCTGAACTCCTGATAGGTAGCGTCGTCCATGGCAAGATTGTCCATGGCCGCGTCCAGGTGCACCATACCCTGGGAGAAGTTCTGCGTCGCCATATTGAAGTTGTGGGTCACAGGCTGCATGGCCTTGATGGCGTAGTCCAGGCGGGACAGCAGCTCATTTGTGGTGTCCACCGTGTTGTCCGCCGCGTTGCCCAGGGCATTGGCCAGGTCGGAGGCGCTTCCTGCAGCAGAACTTGCGCTGCCGGATATCTGGTTCAGCGCTGCGGTCAGCTCGCCGGTCTGATCGTTGCTGTTGGCCAGGGCGACGCAGACAAGCTGATTCAATTCATTCAGCTCCTGTTCCAGATTTTCAGACAGCTGAAGCTCCATGTAGGGCTCCATCTGCCCCACAATGCCGCCCACGTCCTTGCGGCCATATACCTGGCCGTGGTTGCGGCAGTTATTGATAAAGCCGGACTGGCGGCCCGCTATGCCGCCCACATTGTAGCCGTAATGCTGATAGCCGATGGTGCCGCTGTTCTGGCAGTCGATCACCGAGCCGGTGCTGCCGCCCACAATGCCGCCGCTGTCGGAAACGGTGTCGGAATCCTGGGCCGCGGTCAGCTCTGTTGATGTTATGTCAACCAGATTCAGGTTCTCCAGATTGAGCTGGCTCTCGGAAATGCTGGTGTTCACCTGGGCGAGGTTTTTGCAGCTTAAGACCATGCCGCTGTTGAAACCGGCGATGCCGCCGGTGTAGTTTTTCCCGCTGATCAATCCGGAGGAAGTGCAGTTCCGGATAGTGCCGTAGTTTTCACCGGCAATGCCGCCCACGTTATAGACGCCGGTGACGGAGCCGTCAAAGCGGCAGTTTTTCACCAGGCCCCTGTTGGTGCCCACAATGCCGCCCACATAGGCCCCGCTGCCATCAGGGGCTATGGTACCCTGAAGATTCAGGTCCGTCACCGAGCCTCCCTCCTCAACATAGCGGAAGAAGCCCTGATTGGAGCCGTCTGTGGCCAGGACAAAATTGGATATGCTGTGTCCACCGCCCTGAAAGCTGCCCCGGAAGATGGGGATGGGGCTTAAAGGCTCCCCTTCCAGGTCGATGTCGTTGTCCAGGATCACGGTCAGCCCCTCGGACCAGGTGTCCAGGGTGCAGTTTTTCGCCAGCTGCTTCAGATCCTTGACGTCCGAAATATGTACGGTGCTGTCCTCAGCAAATACCGTGGGGACCGCCATGGCTGCCAGCAGAAGAACCGCCAGCAGGCAGGCCAGGCTTCTTTTTCCTTTCATTGCTTTTCTCCTCCGTCCTGTTCGGGTTCGGGCTCTGGCAGGAGCTGCTCAGATATCTCCTCCACGCTGCCCACATCAATTACTGCGTTAAGGGTACCCCGGAAAACGCCGTGGATTTCCGCGTCAATCAGGCCGTCCAGATGGCCTCTCACCCTGCCGTTGACACGGATAAGACCGATCTTATGGGTGACAGAAGCGCCTTTGTTGATGGAAAAACTGGTCTTGCGGATAATGGTATCGCCCAGCAGCAAAATCTGCGGCAGCACGCACATGACCAGAAAGATAGAGATCAGCGTGCCGGTGCCCAGATACATGCCGATGGCGGAGATGGTCTCATTGGAGGTCATAAAGCCGATGACAATACCGGCCGAGGCCAGCATGGTACCGGAGGTGATGATGGTGGGAAAGGCCTGGTTCAAGGTCTCCACCATGGCCTCCCGCAGAGGCATCTGCTCCTTCAGCTCCATATAGCGGCTGGAAATGACGATGGCATAGTCGATATTCGCGCCCATCTGGATGGCGCTGATGATCAGATAGGTCAGGAAGAACAGGTTGTTTCCCTTCAGATAAGGGAAGGAGAAATTGCACCAGATACTGCCCTGGATAATCAAGATCAGCAGCACAGGCAGACCGGCGGAATGGAAGGTGAAGATCAGAACGATAATCACGAACAGAATGGACAGGATGCTGATCAGCAGGTTGTCTTTTTCAAAAGAGGCCTTCAGATCGCTGCAGCTGGTGGTATCGCCCACAAGGTAATAATCATTGTAGTATCTGGCAATGATACCATGGAGGATGTCCAGATATTCAAAGCTCTCGTCCCCCTCGGTGGGCAGGTCCATTTCCAGCACGATGCGGCTCCAGTTCTCGCTTTTCAGCTGGAGCTTGGCGTCGTTGAGCTGCTGCTCCAGATCCTCCATGCTCTCCTCCGTCTCCTCCGGGAGAGTGATGGACACCTGATCCTTCTGGGTGCAGAGATAGTCGTACATATCCAGCAGGGGGACGCTGTAATTGTCCAGGTTGGTGGCAATCTGCCCGTAGTCGTCCTGCTCCATGGCATAGCCGGAATAGAGGACCTTTGCCACCTCAAAATCCAGGTCGGTCAGCTCGGCAAATTGCCTGGGTGTCAGTTCAGAGACAAGAGTATAGCCGTCCACCGCCTCAATATTGGCAAGGCCCGTGACCGACACGGTGCGGGGCAGGTCCTCAATATTTTCGATCATTCTGGCCTCCCGCTCATAGTCCCCGCAGGGGACAATGACGGCCATCTGGTTTGTGCTGCCGAACTGTTCTTCGATCAGCATGTCGGCGATCTGGGTGTCATTATGCCGGATGGAGGACACGGAGTACTGGGAGTACACATAGTTTGCCCTGCCGGAGAAAATAAAGGCCGCAACGATCACGCAGGCAAACACCGGCGGGATCACATAGCGGGTGGCATAGGCCGCCTTGCCCAGGAAAGAGATCCTGGGCACGAAATTTTTATGATGGGTCTTGTCGATCAGCTTGGAGAAGGTCACCAGCAGGCCCGGCATCAGCAGAAATACGGAGCACAGGCTGAGCAGAATGGCCTTGATGAGCACCACGCCGATATCGTAGCCCAGCTTGTACTGCATAAAGCTCAGGGCCAGAAGGCCGGACACGGTGGTCAGGCTGCTGGCGGAGATCTCAGGAATGGCCTTGCTCAGGGCGATAATGGCCGCCTCTCTGGCAGGCTTGTTCTCATGCTCCTCCATGTAGCGGTGGCAGAGGATAATGGCATAGTCGATGGCCAGGGCCAGCTGGAGCACAATGGCGATGGAGTTGGTGACAAAGGAAATCTCCCCCATCAGGTAGTTGGTGCCCATGTTCAATATAGCCGCCGCGCCGAAGGTGATGAGCAGCACGGGGATCTCCGCGTAGGTTTTGGAGGTCAGCAGCAGCACCAGTACGATGATGACCACGGCAATGATATCCACCACCAGCATTTCACTGTTGATGACGGCTTTCAGGGGGTTGCCCACGGTGCTGCTGACGTAGAGATCGTAAGCGGAGAGCTTTTCCCTGATCTCGTCAAGGGCGTCGATGCTCACCTGGTCGTTCTCCTCCCCGTCGAAGGTGACGGAAAACAGGGCCGAGGCCGCCGCATAGTGGTCCCGGCTGTCGTCAAACTCCACAGACTTGACCCCGTCGGTATGTTCAATTTGTTCGCAGAGCGCCTGAGCCTGTTCGTAGGTGATGTTCTGCACCATGATTTCGGCCGTGCCGAAGGTGACAAATTCCTGCTCCATCAGCTCAAGGCCCTGACGGGTCTCGGTGTCCTCCGGCAGATAGTCCGTCAGACTGTCGTTGACCTGCACCCAGTTTCTTGAAAAGGCACAGAAGATTGCCGCAGCGAGAAAGGCCAGAAAGAGGACATTTCTCTTGTCCACAATGACGGAGGCAATCTTCTCCATCAGGCTCATCTGTTTCTTTTTCTCCATAAGCACCACCTATCCATTATTGCTCAATTATACAACAAAACATTAAAAATTTACTTAGACAATCTGATTATTTTGTATGACTACAATCTTTTTTACACTTTATATATTGCTATTTTTTTTGCTATAGTATAATATACACTGACTCTTTTGTCGAAGGAGGCCGTTATGAGCAGACAGGAAGCTCTTGAACAATATAATTACGCGCTGAAGCTGGGCCAGAAATATTATAAAGCCGCCATCATCCGGGGCGGATATCCCTACCTGCCGGCCTTGGATGAGATCTTGGATGAATCCATGGTCGCGGGCCGGGTGGAGATGGGTCTGGTGAACATCCCGGCAGACCAGATCGTGGGTGTGCAGAGCGTGGGGCGGCGCACCGCCCTGGCGGGAAATTTCATGCCTCTGCTGGGCACCGATTCGGAGTTTGCCTCCAAGTGGATCACCCTCTGCGACGCCCACCTGAGCGACGAGGGCATCCGCGACCCGGTGAAGTGCTGTGAGTACATGGGCCGCTTCTATGTGCAGGAGGGAAACAAGCGGGTCAGCGTGCTGAAAAGCTACGGCGCGCCCACCATCCCCGGCATGGTCACCCGGATCATCCCCGAGTATTCGGAGGACCCGGCGGTGCAGATCTACTATGAATTCATGCATTTTTACCGGCTGGCCGGGCTGTACCAGCTGAACTTCACCCGCTCCGGCAGCTTTGCCAAACTTCAGGCGGCGCTGGGCTTCGAGCCGGAGCACGTCTGGACCGATGAGGAGCGGCGCAGCTTTCTGGCAGGGTATTACCATTTCAAAGCTGCCTTTGACAAACTGAATGTGAACAAGCTGAGCGTGACGGCGGCGGACGCGCTCTTAGTCTGGCTCCAGGTCTTTACCTTCAGCGACATCAAAAATCAGGGGCCCCAGGAGCTGCAGAAAAATCTGAACACCGTGTGGCCCGATATCGAAATCATGGCCCAGGGGCAGCCCATCTCCGTCAGCGTCTGTCCCCAGGGGCAGACACGGAAGCTGATCTCCAAGCTGTTCAGCGTCCACCCCGGGCGGCTGAATGCTGCCTTCATCTACGGCTTTGACCCGGCGAAAAGCGCCTGGACCCGGGCCCATGAGCACGGGCGGGAGTACCTGGAAAAGCACATGTCCGACCGGGTGGACACCCATGTCTATTACGCCAACGGCCGGAATTATACCGAGGCCATGGAGAAGGCCGTCAGCGACGGGGCGGACATCATTTTCGCCACCACACCGCTGATGGTCGGCGCCTGCCGCCGTATGGCCGCGCTGCACAGCGGCCTGCGAGTGATGAACTGCTCCCTCTCCCTGCCCTATACCGGCGTGCGCAGCTATTACAGCCGCATATACGAGTGCAAATTCATCACCGGCGCCATCGCCGGGGCCATGGCGGAGCAGAACACCATCGGCTTTGTGGCAAACTACCCCATCTACGGTGTCCCTGCCGGGATAAACGCCTTTGCTTTGGGGGCAAAGCTCACCAATCCCCGGGCAAAAATCAAGCTGGTCTGGTCCTGCACCAAAGGCGACCCCCTCAAAGAGCTTACGGACCAGGGCATCAGTGTGATCTCCAACAAGGAGGCCACCAACCCGGAAAACGAGCACTGGGCCATGGAGTGGGGCACCTACAAGCTCCAGCCGGACGGGTCCATGCTGCCTCTGGCCGTGCCCTGCTGGAACTGGGGGCCCTTCTATGAAAAGGTCATGCTCTGCATCATGAGCGGCGAGTATGACAACAAGGCCCCGGGCCAGGCCATCAACTACTGGTGGGGCATGAACAGCGGCGTCATCGACGTGCAGCTCAGCGACTCCATCCCCGACGGGGTGCGCAGTCTGGCCGGGATTTTGAAAAACGGCATTATCAGCGGGGCCATCGACCCCTTCAAATGCCGTATAGTGGACCAAAGCGGCCAGGTCCGCAGTGAGGGCGACCGGGATCTGTCGCCCAAGGAGATCATGTTCATGGATTGGCTCTGCGACAATGTGGAGGGCACTATCCCAGCCTTTGACGAGCTTCTGCCCAGTTCCCAGGAAATGGTCCGGCTGCTGGGCGTGTACCGGGACAAAATCCCTCCGGAAACGGAGGAGGAAACGCCATGAAGCTTCTGCTGGTCTCCGATGAGGAGAGCGCCTTTCTCTGGGACTATTTCCAGCCGGGCACGCTGGACGGAATCGACCTGATCCTGTCCTGCGGCGACCTGAAGGCGGATTATCTCAGCTTCCTTGTGACCATGGGCCGGGCTCCCCTGCTCTACGTTCACGGGAACCATGATCTGAATTATGTTAACCATCCTCCCGAGGGCTGCGACTGTATCGACGGCAATCTGGTGACCGTAAAGGGGCTTCGGATCATGGGTCTGGGCGGCAGCCTGATGTACAGCGGAGGCCCCCACCAGTATACCGAACAGCAGATGGAGCGGCGCATCCGGCGCATGAGGCTGAAGCTCAGGCGGGCCGGAGGTGTGGACATTATCCTCACCCATGCCCCGGCAAGGGGGTACGGCGATCAGGAGGACCCGGCCCATCGGGGCTTCGAGGCCTTTTTCCCCCTGCTGGACAAGTACCGGCCCCAGTATCTGATTCACGGCCATGTACACAAGCGGTACAGCAGCAAAATGGAGCGGGTGCTCCACTACGGGGACACCACCATCATCAACGCCTCCGGGCGCTATGTGCTGGAAATTCCGGACAAAAATTGAAAGGACTGTCTCGGCGTGAGACAGTCCTTTTTCTTATCCGAATATGAACTTTTCCAGCTCGTCAAAGCCGCCGTGGGGCCAGTGGGAGAGGTCTTTATTCTCCCTGTTGATCAGACAATCGGTGAGCAGGAACACCTGTATTCCCGCAAGCTCCGCCGCCGTGTCCTCGGTGGCGTCGTTGCCCACCATCAGGCATTCAGACGGGTCCAGCGCCATGCTGCTGAGGATATCCCGGTAGTAGTCCGGGTTGGGCTTGCAGCGGCAGGCGTATTCATAGGTGGTGTACAGTTCAAAGTCCTCCGGCGCCAGCCCGGCCCAGCGGATACGGCTTTCCGTGGCGATGGCCGGGAAGATGGGGTTTGTAGCCAGAATCACCCGGTACCCGGCGGCTTTCAGCCTTGCCACCAGTCCGGCAGCCTGAGGGGCATAGCCGCAGCTTGCTCTGGCCCCCTGAAATTCCACCCGGTAAAACTCCTCGAACAGGGGCTTGTCCTCAAGGACCCTCTCCCCCATGACCGCGCAGAATGTTTTCCAGAAGGCCTCTTCATTGGTGCAGGAGCCGTCGTTTTTCACCATGGCGGCGGTACCGGCCCAGATGCCGCTGATCAGCTGCTCCGCGTTATAGCCGTGGGGCGCAAGTTTTTTGGCCAGCAGGCCGAAATAGTATTGGGTAAATTGGTCCTGATCCATGGGCAGCAGGGTGCCGTCCAGATCAAACATCACGGTTTTGATACGCATGGGCTTTTGCTCAGGTCCGGTAGATGATGCCGATCATATCCGGCCCGGTGTTGATGCCGATGATGCAGCCCACAGGGTATTCAAACTCAGGGGGCTGATCCATGACCTTGCGCAGTTCCTCCCGGAGCTTTTCCCGCTGGAGCTGGTTGCTGCCGTAGACGAGCTGATAGGGGCTGCCGGGCTTGCGCTCCTTCAGGCAGGTCTCCACCAGGGCCTTGATGGCCTTGGCCTCGCCCCTGACCTTGGAGATGATCTTTGCCTCGCCGTTTTCAAAGGTAATCATGGGCTTGAGCCCCAGGGCGTCGCCCATAAAGGCGGCAGCCGGGGTGATCCGCCCGGACTTTTTCACGCAGCGCAGGTTCAGAGGGACGAACATGGGCCGGGTGTGGGCCACCCACTCCTGAATATATTCGGTGATCTCCTCCGCGCTCTTCCCCTCCTTCACCATGCGGGCGGCGGCGATGACGGGCCAGCCGTAGCACATGCTGTAGGTCAGAGAGTCGATCAGGGTGATGCTGAAATCCTTTTCCGCCTCAGGGTGTTCCTCAAAGAAGAAGGTTCTGGCCTGCACCGCGCTCTGGAAGGTGGAGGAGCCCTTGGAATTGATGCTGGTGTGGATCAGGTGGGTGTAGCCCTGTTTCCAGGTCTCCTCGAAAAGCTCCATGAACTGCACAGGCGTGGCCTGTGAGGAGCTGGGCAGAACGGCGGATTCGTCCAGAATTTTATAAAACTCCTGGGGCGTCAGGTCGTAGCCGTCCTTATACTGCCTGTCCCCGTTGACAATGGTGAGCGGGACGACCTTGATGTCCAGCTCTTCCCACATTTCCCGGGGAATATCTGCGGTGGAGTCGGTGCTGATTTTTATCTTCTGCATAGTGATTCCTTTCAAAAAATGCGCAGTGCTGTCCGCCTTGACGGGAAGGCCGGGCGGAGATATAATGATGATGGTTCGGAAAATTACTTGAATAATTTGAAGCTTTTTGAGTATACACACTTTTATCTTTACTGTCAAGACAGTTGGAGGGTTTTGCTTTGAGCGACTTTTTCCCGGAAATCAAGAAAAATTTCGGTTTCGGCTGCATGCGGCTGCCGATGCTGGAGGACAAGGTGGATCTGCCCCAGTTTAGCCGGATGGTGGACATGTTTATGGAGCGGGGCTTCAATTATTTCGACACGGCCCGGCCCTACCTGGGCGGCCAGAGCGAGACCGCGCTGCGCCAGTGCCTCACCTCCCGCTATCCCCGGGAGAGCTTTGTGCTGACGGACAAGCTGTCCTTCACCTTTTTCGAGCAGGAGGAGGACATCCGCCCCCTTTTTGCCTCCCAGCTGGAGGCCTGCGGGGTAGAGTATTTTGACTTCTACCTGATGCACGCCATAAGCGGCGCAAGATATGATAAGTATCTCCGCTGCCGGGCCTTTGCAATCGCCCAGGAGCTGAAGGCAGAGGGAAAGATCCGGCACATCGGCATGTCCTTCCACGACACGCCCCAGGTGCTGGACCGGATCCTCACCGAGCAGCCCTGCATTGAGGCGGTGCAGATTCAGTTTAACTATCTGGACGCATACAGCCCGGTGGTTAGGGGCATGGAATGTCTGGAGGTATGCCGCAAGCACAATAAGCCGGTTATCATCATGGAGCCGGTGAAGGGCGGGAACCTGATGAATCTGCCCGGCGAGGCCAAAGCTCTGCTGGACGGGCTGAAGGGCGGCAGCTACGCCTCCTACGCCATCCGCTACGCCGCCTCCCAGGAGAGCGTGATGATGGTGCTCTCCGGCATGAGCAATTTGGAGCAGATGGAGGACAATCTCAGCTTCATGGCAGATTTCCGGCCCCTTGACGAAAAGGAATACGCTGCCATAGAGCAGGTGCGGGGCGTGTTTGACCGCATGGATCTGATCCCCTGCACCGCCTGCCGCTACTGCACCGACGGCTGTCCCATGAAGATCAACATTCCCTCCCTGTTCTCCGCCCTGAACGCCAACACCATGTTTGGCGGGGAAAACGGCCGGGCAAGCTATAAAAACAACGTGGAAAAGGGCGGCAGCCCTTCCGACTGCGTCAGCTGCGGACAGTGCGAGGCCGCCTGCCCCCAGCACCTGGAAATACGGGCGCTGCTGAAGCAGGTCTCCGCCCGCTTTGGGGGAAAGGATGACTGAACCATGAAAAAAGCCCCTCCCTCCATAGACCAGTGGCTCAGAGAGGCCAAGGCCGACCCCGCCGCCAAAGACTGCGGTATGTTCCTGGTCCATAACGGCACTGTCCGGCAGACAGCCAGGGCCCTGGTGCGCCAGGGCGCGGCGGACACCCTGCCCGTCAAGGGCATGGACTTTTCCTATGACAGGGAAAAGCTTGCCGCCGCCATCGACCGGGCCTATACCCTGCCCGGCATCCATATCATCCGGGTCTGGCTGAACGAGGGGCAGCTCAGTCTGGGGGACGACATCATGGTCGTTCTCATCGGCGGCGACATCCGCCCCCATGTGGTGGACGCCCTCCAGTTTCTTGTGGGCGAGATCAAAAGCCACTGCGTTGTGGAAAAAGAATCCTATTGAAAGAAAACGGTCTGTAAGCGTTTGTGCTTACGGACCGTTTTTTGGCATCCTAATCAATCAATATATACTGTCACCCGGTCCAGGCCGGTTTCGGTCCGGAGCCAGTTTTCCAACGTCTCGATCTCCCCGGCGCTCATTGGCTCCGAGGCAGAGGCGGTGAGGAGAATAAATTCCCCTTCGCTGTCGCTCATATAGCCCACGCTGCAAGTTTCCAGCTTGGTAAAGATCCGGGGGGCGGCGGCGCTGAGAGCCTGGAGCTTGTCCGCCGGGTCCGGGCTGCTCCTCATCTCCTCAAGCTGCCGGTTTGCCGCGTCCAGCTCCCGCTCCTTTTCCTCCAGCTTTTCCTGCAGGGCGGAGATGGCGTTCTCCTGCAGGGCGATGGTCACCCGATCGGAATTCTCCGGATCGGCGCTGACAGAGTTTTGGGTCACATGGAGGGTATAGCCCTCCAGCCCGTAGTTGGCCAGCTCCTTTTGGAGCATGGCAATGGCCTCCTGAGACACCGGCTGGCCCACAAGGGAGACGGAGATCTTCTTCTCCATCTTGTCCGTGCTGCTCTGGACCAGCTGTGTGTCGGAAAAGACAAATTCGCTTTTCAGGTAACGCTCTATGTTGCTGTCCATAACGGAATTATACACCGTCATGCCGCCGATGAGGATGCTGGGGATCACCGTGATGACGGTGATGGAGACAATAATGCGGTTGATTTTTTTCTGCCGCCGGGGGCTGATCTCCCTGTGGGCCGGTACTCTCAGCAGTACCGTTACCAGAGCGGCGGACAGGGCGATGAACAGGGTGTTGATGGCAAACAGATAGAAAGCGCCCAGCAGGAAGCGAGGCTGCAAAGTGGCAAGGCCGTAGCCCGCGGTACAGAGCGGGGGCATCAGCGCCGTGGCGATGGCCACGCCGGGGATCACATTCCCCTTTTTTTGCCGGGTGTTGCCGATCATGCCGGCAATGCCGCCGAAGAGGGCGATGAGCACATCCCATATGGTGGGGCTTGTGCGGGCGATCATCTCCGCCGTGGGTTCCTGCAGGGGCGTCAGCAGAAAGTAGAGGGTGGAAGCGATCAGGCTGATGGCCACCTGGGTGCCGAAGCTGGCCAGGGACCGGCGCATAAGGGCCAGGTCCTTCACCGCAAGGGAATAGCCCAGGGTGAGTATGCCGCTCATCAGCGGGGAAATGAGCATGGCGCCGATAATGACGGCGGTGGAGTTTACGTTCAGGCCGATGGAGGCAATGAAAATGGCCAGCATCAGAATCCACATGTTGGAGCCGTGAATGGCGGTGTTCTCCAGCATCATGGCGTCGATCTCCTCATAGCCCATCATATCGCCCCGGATATCCAGCAGCTCACGGAAATAGGCTTTGGCTCTGCCTGTCTTTTCCTTCTCTTCCATACGTACATCCCTCCTCTTTTTCATCATAGCACTTTCGCATTTCACAGTCAAAGGAAAATGCGCTCCGCCGCGGTTGACAGGCGGGGCAGAGTTCAATATAATGGGCAAAACATTGTTGTGAGGGAAGCGTAATGAAAATCTGCGTATACGGCGCCTCGGGCGACAAGCTGGCCCGGGAATATTTTGACGCGGCGGAAAAGCTGGGTGAGCTCATCGGCAAAGGCGGGCACAGTCTGATCTTCGGCGGCGGCCAGAGCGGACTGATGGGGGCCTGCGCCCGGGGTGTTTCCCGGGAAAAGGGCCAGATCACCGGCATCGCCCCCCGCTTTTTCGACGAGCCGGGGGTCCTCTACCCTCACTGCACGGAGTTTATTTTCACCGAGACCATGGGACAGCGCAAGGCCGCCATGGAGGACGCGGCCCAGGCCTTTATCGTGCTGCCCGGCGGCATCGG
>JALFOM010000141.1 GCA_022782265.1 Clostridiales bacterium
GCACCGGCATATTGCTCATCAGCTGCAGGCACTGGCGCAGCACGTTCTCCAGGCCGATGTCGTTGGGCTTGTCATCATAGCAGAACAGGGTCAAAATGGCCCGCTGCATGGTATTCATCAGATCCTGGGGCGGATTTTTCAAAATGACGTCCCGGAAGAAGTTGGTGGGCAAGGTGCGGTAGGAGGCCAGCTGGACGCAGAAATCCTGCAACTGCTCCATTGTGGGCAGCTCGCCGAACAGCAGCAGGTAAGCCGCCTCCTCAAAGGCAAAGCGGCCCCGCTTAGTGGACCCTTTGACGATCTCCCGGCAGTCGATGCCCCGGTAGTACAAAATACCGTCGGAAGGGGCGATGTGCTCCCGGTCAGCGGCGTCCATATACACGTTGTAGGACTGGATCTCCGCTACGCGGGTCAGTCCGGTCAGGACGCCGCGGCCATCCTCATTCCGCAGGCCCCGCTTGACGTTGTATTCTTTATACAGCTTGGGGTCGATATAGTTCTTCTTTTCCCATTGCTCTTTCAGGGATAAGATGGCAGGGGTGATCTCGCAGTAGGCGTTTTCGCGATTTTCTTTCCAGATCATGGGGCGGGGCTCCTTTCGGCGCGCGTAGCACGTTCTTTTTGCAATGCTAACACGTAAAACTTTCATTTTCAACGGAAAAATAACTGAAAATTTTAAAAATTTTTTCTGATTTTGCATGAATGATACGATTGTCCTGCATTTTTTAAGAAGCAATTTGGTAAAAATGACGCCATCCCCACTGGGATGGCGTCGTTTTGAGACGGACATTTGTCATTTTGTACAAAGACAGGCACTTACAGCTGTGCCAGCGTTTCGCCGATGGGGTCGGTGATGACCAGGTCCGCGGACAAGTCCCGGCTCACCGCGGATTTGTTGATGAGCACCAGCTTGCGGCCCCGGTAGTAATTGATGAGGCCGGCGGCAGGCCAGACGTTCAAAGAGGTGCCGCCGATGATGAGCATATCCGCCTGGGCGATGAAACGGACGGAATCGTCCAGCGTTTTCTGGTCCAGCCCCTCCTCGTACAGTACCACGTCGGGCTTCACCCTGCCGCCGCACTGGCAGCGGGGGACGCCCTGGCTGTGGAGGATGAAGTCCAGATCGTGGAATTTGCCGCATTTCTCGCAGTAGTTCCGGTGGACGCTGCCGTGGAGCTCCAAAACACGCTTGCTGCCGGCGGCCTGGTGGAGGCCGTCGATGTTCTGGGTGATGACGGCCTTCAGCTTGCCGGCGGCCTCCCACTCCGCCAGCTTATAGTGGGCGGCGTTGGGCTTCGCGTCGGGGGCCAGGAGCTTGGCCCGGTAAAAGCGGAAAAATTCTTCGGGGTTGCTTTCGTAGAAGGTATGGCTTAAAATCACTTCAGGCGGGTATTTCCACTCCTGGTGGTACAGTCCGCCGGTGCTGCGAAAATCCGGGATGCCGGACTCGGTGGAGACGCCGGCCCCGCCGAAAAACACGATATTGTCGGAGCTGTCCACCAGCTCCTTCAGTTTTTTCGCACTTTCTGTCATGGAAATCCCTCCAGTTTTGAACAGTCATAAGGAGTGTGTGTATGAACATTCAGATTTTTGGTTCTTCCAAATCCATTGATACCAAAAAGGCGGAGCGATGGTTCAAGGAGCGCCGCATCAAATACCAGTATATTGATGTTCCCTCAAAAGGATTATCCCCCCGGGAATACCAGTCCGTCAAGCAAAAAGTTGGTTTTTCCGCCCTGGTGAATACGAAATGCCGGGCCTACGAGGACCTGTTCATGGCCTATATCACCCCGGACGCCCAGGAGGAAAAGCTCCTGGAGCATCCCGAGCTGTTTCAAACGCCCATCGTCCGCAACGGCAAAGAGGCCACCGTGGGCTACTGCCCGGAGGTATGGGCCAAGTGGGAGTAACGGGGAAGAACCGCGCATACTAAAATAAGCGTGCACAGTAAACGGGGGAAAGGAGAGAGGCTATGGAGCGGATACGAATGCCGGAGAACCGCTTCCTGCGGGGGATCTACCTGATGGTCCGGCGCTATCTCAGCCACAACGTGGGCATCCAGAGTGCCGCCTTGGCCTTTTACCTGCTGTTTATGCTCTTTCCGTTTTTGATCTTCATCAGTGCCTTGCTGGGCCTTTTGCAGCTGGATGTGGCGGCCATCCTGGGGGCCCTGGGCGAGATCCTGCCCCGGGAGGTGGTGGAGATCGCCGGCGTGTATCTGCGGTATGTGCGGGCCAATCCCAGTATGCGGCTGCTGGTATTCGGCCTGGTGTTTTCCATTTACTTTCCCATGCGGGCCACCAACGCCCTGATGCGTTCCGTGCGGACAGCCTATCACCTGGGCCCGCCCCGGAATCCGCTGCTGCACCGGCTGAAGACATTGATCTACACGGTGGTGCTCATCCTGACCATCGTGCTGACGCTGGCGGCCATGACGGTGGGGGAACGGATGCTGGCCTACGCCGTGAGCCACTTCCATCTGCCGGCGTTTCTGGCGGAGCTTTGGGTGCGGCTCCGGTACCCCGCCGCGGGTGTGGCAGGGTATTTCGCGCTGTTCTTCCTGTATGCCCTGGCCCAGGACCAGCGGCAGCCCTGGCGGAACCTGTGGCCGGGGACACTGTTCTCCCTGGCGGCGTGGATGACGCTGTCTGTGCTGTACTCCCTGTATGTGGAGAATTTCGCGGACTATTCCCTGCTGTACGGCTCCATCGGCACGGTCATCGTGCTGATGATCTGGCTGTATATGAGTGCCACGGTGCTCATTATGGGAGCGGAGCTCAACGGCAC
>JALFOM010000087.1 GCA_022782265.1 Clostridiales bacterium
GGCTGGTCCTGTTCCGTATAGTTTGGAAGATTGGATGAAAAGAAGTTTTGTCTCTTGCAAGTATTACTTTACAAAAGAGTTGTTAACCAAACCAGCATCAATTGTTACAAAAGTCTTAAATCCTCCGGTATTTTTATGTCAACTCTTTTGCTCCCGCAGGGCGGCGAAGAAGTCCGCCAGCACCTGCCGGCACTCCTCCTCCAGAATGCCGCCCACCAGGGCCGGCCGGTTGGGGAATTCCTCCATGAACAGGTTCACCACGCCGCCGCAGGCCCCCATGGCCGCGTCCCGGGCGCCGTACCACACCCGGCGGATGCGGGCGTTCAAAATGGCGCCGGCACACATGGGACAGGGCTCCAGCGTCACGTACAGTTCGCACTCGTCCAGCCGCCAGGTGCCAAGGGTCTCATTGGCTTGGGCAATGGCCTCCATCTCCGCGTGGGAGGCGGTGGCGTGTTTTTCCTCCCGGCGGTTGCGGCCCCGGCCCACGATCTGCCCGTTCCGCACGATGACGCAGCCCACCGGCACCTCCCCGGCGGCGGCCGCCTCCCGGGCCAGGGTCAGAGCCTCCTCCATATAATATTCCCGCTGTGGCATGTTTTTCCTCCTTGTCCGCATGAAAACTGGCATATTTGTCCAAACTCTCCGTAGTATAAAGCAGGAGGGACAATGCCATGAAAACCGTTCTCACTTCCAAAAAGCCCCTGCCGGACCCGGAATTGCCGGCATTGAAGGCGGAGCTGCTGGCCGCCCAGGGAGAGCTGGCCTTCGCCTACCAGCAGTTTGACCAGGCCCTGGCGCCGGAGCTGGTGGAGTGCTGCATCTATCAGATCAGCGCCGCCAAGGCCCGCTGCAACTATCTGATCCGCGTCATCAAGGAACGCAGTCCCCAGTCCGCCCTTTCGGCAGAGGAGGAAGCCCTGTGGACCTGAACCAGAAGATCATCGCCGTCCTGGTGGGCGGCTTTCTCCTCATCGCCCTGCTGCGGGTGTTCCGCACGCCTTTGCGGCTGGCGGCGCGGCTGCTGGTGAACACGCTGCTGGGCTTCGCGGCCCTCTGGGCCATCCGCGCCACCTCCGGCATCACCGGCCTCACCCTGGGGCTGAACCTCTGGAACGCCCTGGTGGTGGGCATTTTGGGGGTGCCGGGGCTGGTGCTTTTGCTGCTGGTCCAGTGGGTATTGTAGCTACATACGCGGAGGGCAATGCCCTCCGCATTTTCTTTTTGAAAATCGAATGTGAGATTTTGAGAGATATCAAGAGAAAATCAAAGAAAACAAGAGTTTTTCATGTGTTAAATCATTTTTCTGTTGACATGCTCCGTCCCCTGTGCTATAAATATCCTTGCTCCGATTTTACCCCGGAGCTCTTGATTTGTAAAGCGATGCAAATATATATGTACGGAGGAAACACCATGTCCACTTTTATGGCAAACAAGGCCAACATCGAGCGTAAGTGGTACATCCTGGACGCCGCCGGTAAGCCCCTGGGCAAGACCGCTGTCCGGGCTGCCGACCTGCTGCGCGGCAAGACCAAGCCCACCTACACTCCCCACGCCGACTGCGGCGACAACGTCATCATCATCAACGCCGGCAAGGCTGTCCTGACCGGCAACAAGGGCACTCAGAAGATCTACCGGACGCACTCCGGCTGGGTCGGCGGCCTGAAGGAGACTCCCTACCGCATCCTGATGCAGGAGAAGCCTGAAGTCGCCATGCGGGTGGCTATCCGCGGCATGATGCCCAAGAACACCGTCTCCAAGGATTCTCTGAAGCGTCTGCACATCTATGCTGACGCGAACTACGAGCAGCAGGCTCAGAAGCCCGTGGCTCTGGAAGTTTAATAAGGAGGATTAAGAGAATGTATCAGTCTAAGAAGCCTTACCTGTATGGCACCGGCCGCCGGAAGTCCTCCGTGGCCCGCGTCCATCTGTTCCCCAACGGCACCGGCTCCATTACCATCAACGGCCGTGACATCGACGATTACTTCGGCCTGGATACCCTGAAGATGGTCGTCCGTCAGCCCCTGGAGCTGACCGGCAACACCGGCAAGATGGATATCGTTGCCACCGTGTCCGGCGGCGGCGTGTCCGGCCAGGCCGGCGCCCTGCGTCACGGCATCTCCCGCGCCCTGCTGCTGGCCAGCGAGGACAACCGCGCCATCCTGAAGAAGGCCGGTTTCCTGACCCGCGATCCTCGTATGAAGGAGCGCAAGAAGTACGGCCTGAAAGCCGCCCGTCGTGCTCCCCAGTTCTCCAAGCGCTGATTTTGTTATCAGTTACCCCGGAAAACTTCGGTTTTCCGGGGTTTTCTTATGTCAAAAGTTACGATACCTAAATCTAAGGGGTCTATTTTTTCAAAAAGCACACCACAATATATTGTGGTGCGTAACCTTTTATAGCACAATTTTTGAGGTTAAATTTGCGGTGGGAAGCCTTTTTTTGAGGGTTTGAGGTTAAATTTGCGGTGGGAAAACCGCCCAGAAATTGGTATCCGCACATCTAATCACGACTCTGTTTTTCTTCATCCTGCGTTCTATGGATAATGAGCAATGGTTTGTTCTTCGCTCTGAATCTCGAATGATCGTCCCCCATCTGAAAACAGAATTTGAGCGCAGAAAATGGGCCGTTGCAGAATTTGGCATTCTGCAACGGCCCACTCCATTAAAAAATCAGTTTTGCCTTCTTAGGCTTCCTCGCATACTTCTCTCGCGGCTCACTCTCAATCCGCTCCCAGTATTGTTCAATGTGTTTTCTGGTAAACTGAACCTTACCGCCTGGGCAGGACTGATAGTATCCGATTTTCTTGTTCTCACGCATTTTATCCAAGGTAGTTAGCGATACTCCAAGAATGGCTGCCGTCTCTCTTCGGTTAAACAGTTCCATCGTAATTTGCTCCTTCAAAAAAATGGATTTGTGGGCAAATGCCCCTTCACTATAAATGGAGAAAAAGGTGGGGCAAATGAAAC
>JALFOM010000089.1 GCA_022782265.1 Clostridiales bacterium
AGGCCAGAGGAAACTGCCCGGACGCCAGAAGCGACGTCTATTCTCTGGGCGTGGTGATGTATGAGATGCTGACCGGCCAGCTGCCCTACACCGGAGAGACCCTGGGCGAGATCGTGGTAAAGCACATGAACGCGGACCCGGTCCTTCCCCACGAGATCAACCCCGATATTCCCCACGAGCTGGAGGAGATCACACTGAAGGCCATGGCCCCCAAGCTGGAGGACCGCTATCAGTCGGCCAAGGAGCTTTTAGAGGATCTGGAAGCCTTGACCCAGAGCCAGGTAAAGGCGGAAGAGGAAGAAAAAACTGCGGAGCCGGAAGCCCCCGGCGTAAAGCCCGTGCGCTCCGTAAGTGAGCTGTCCAGGGAAAAATACAAGCGCCGCCGCAGGAGAGCTTCAAGGGTGAGCTTTCTCTCCGGCACTTTGGGCCTGCTGCTTCTGGCCATATGGCTGTTCAGCTTCCTGTGGAATTTCTGGCTTGAAGATGTTTTCTCTCCGGCCGAGCGCATTGAACTGCCAAACTTCGTGGGCACGGAATTTCAGGCCATTGAAAACAATGCGGAGCTGATGAACACCTACAGCTTCAATGTGGTGTATGTGATCGACACGGAAAACCCCTCCGGTATGGTACTTGACCAGTCCCCGGAGCCGGGGCGCAGTATGATGGTGACGCCCGGTGGGATTGAAGTAGAGCTTACGGTAAGCTCCGGCGCAGATCAGAATGTGGTCCCCGATGTTTTGAACATGGGCTATGCCGACGCCGTGGCCGCCATCCAAAACGCGGGCTTTGTGGCGGAGATCGAGAACGCCACCTCAGACAGCGTTGCCCGCAACAATGTCATTAGCAGCAGCCCGGCCCCAGGGGAGAGCCTCAGCAGCGGCTCCACGGTCTATCTGCTGGTCAGCAGCGGCTCCGAGATCCTGTATGTGGAGGTACCGAATCTGATCGGCAGCACAGAGGACGCCGCCAGGGCTAAGTTGGAGAGCGCCAACCTCAGCTACGGCGGCGCCGAGCGGGTCAACAGCGACCTTGCCGTGGGTACGGTGGTTGGACAGAGCCTGGACGCTTTTTCCCAGGTGGAGGAGCACACCAAGGTCTATCTTCAGATCTCCTCCGGGCCAAATCCTTAAGGCAGGTATCGCATGGTATCAGGGATAATCATTAAAGCGCTCAGCGGCTTTTACTATGTGAAAACTGAAAACGGCATACTGGAATGTAAGGCCAGGGGCCGCTTCCGGCTGGACGGCACCTCCCCGCTGGTAGGGGACCGGGTGCAGTGCAGCCTGGACGCCAACGGCAAAGGCCGCATCGACAAGGTGGAAGAGAGAAAGAACTGGTTTGTCCGCCCTGCGGTGGCCAATATTGACACGCTGGTATTTATTGCCGCCAATACCAACCCGGTGACAGACCCTTTCCTGATCGACCGGGTCTCCGTCATCGCGGCGGAGGCCGGCTGTGAGCTCGTGATCTGCATCAATAAGGTGGATATCGACAGCGGAGACCTGCTGTATGATATCTTTTCCAAGGCCGGTTTTCCCGTCATCCGCACCAGCGCTGCCACAGGTGAGGGCGTAAGCGCCCTGCTGGATGTCCTTCGCGGCAAGGTCTGTGCCTTTACCGGCAACTCCGGCGTGGGCAAGTCCAGTATTCTCAATGTGCTTCTGCCGGGCAGTCATATCGAGACGGGGGAAGTCAGCGAGAAGCTGGGCCGGGGCCGCCACACCACAAGGCATGTGGAGCTCTATGAGCTGGGGGAGGACACCTATATCGCCGATACGCCGGGCTTTGCCTCCTTTGATATTGAGATGATGCAGACCATTGACAAAGAGCAGCTTCAATATGATTTTATCGAGTTTGCCCCTTATCTGGGAAGCTGCCGCTTTAACGACTGCGCCCACCTGAAGGAGCCGGGCTGTGCCGTCACTGCCGCCCTGAAGGAAGGCAGGATCGGCGAGAGCCGGTACAGCTCCTATGTGAAGCTCTATGAGCTGACTGCCCAGCATAAACCCTGGGAAATCAAACAGAATAATCAGACTTGAAGTCTCAACAGACCGTTTTCCGCGTATAATGTAGAGAAACCATTTGCGGGAGGCGGTCTGTTGTGCGTAAAGGACACCGCGGCCTGTGGGGCTGTGTTGCGATCGTGGCTGGACTGGTCATCATCTTTTCGCTGGTGCTGCCCGGTGAATTCTGGTGGTTTATTTTTGCGGCGGCGCTGATCGCCCTGGGGATCTGGGCTCTGCGCTGCTGAGATGGGAGTAAAGGATTATGAGAATTTTTGTTTTTAAGCTTCCCCGCTTTTTATCCCGGCTGCTGCGCCGCAGAGCAGACAGGTTATAATCCGGGCCAAACGCTCATATCGTGTACAAAGTGTGCATCAAGGAGCGTTTGATATGGAGATCAAAATTGAAAATAAAACCATAAAGTCTTTTCGTGAGATCAGCAGACAGATCAAAAAGATACAGGAGACGGCGGAGACGGTGGTGCCGGATATCAATGACGACATCGGCAAGATCGTTTCCACCAACACAGCGCTTTTCCTGAAAAGCAAGGAGGTCAGCGGCAGGGGAGTGCTGATCGGCGGCGAGGCGGAGATCAGCGTACTGTACATCACCGAAGGGGAGAGCACGGTATCCTTTTTACGGACCACAAAGGCCTTCACTATGGAATACGATGTGGACGGCGCGGATAACGACACGGTGGCCCAGATCGCCCTTTCTGTTACGAACGCCGAGACCCGGGTGCTCAATCCCCGCAAGGTGTCCGTCACTGTGGAGATCAGCGGCGAGATGAGCTGCTTTAAGCAGGAAAACGCAATAGTCCAGTCCATGCTTCCCGGATCAGACTTCACCATACATACAAAGACGGAGACAGAGAGCGCCGTTTTGATTAATTCGGCCTGTGAAAAGACCTTTGCCTATAACGAGCAGTTCACTTTCCCCTCCGCAAAGCCTGTGCCCCAGAGGCTCATCTGGCAGGAGCCGGTCTTTGAGATCAGCGAGACCCAGCTTGTGGGCACGAAAGCTCTGGTGAAAGGCAGCTTCCGTGTCACGGTTCTCTACCTGTCCGACAGTGGGGAGTACCCCATACAGTGGAGCTTCAGCGCGCCCTTTTCCCAGCTTCTGGACATCGGCCAGGAAAAAATGGACCTGTCCGCGGTGCGGATAGAGATCAGCTCATCCTATTTTGCGCTTGTGGACACCATCAGCGGTGAAAAGGCCCTGGATGCCGAGATTCACGCCGTCATGCAGCTGCTGAGCTATTTTCATCAGGACCTCAGCTACATTTCCGACGCCTATTGCAACTGTCTGCCCCTCTCCTGCAAAATGCAGCCGGAACGGCTCTGCGGCCTTTCCGATGTGCAGCGCATGCTGCTCAGTGCGGACGAACAGATCAGCATCGCCGAGGACTGCGCAGACGTGCTCAGTGTTCATTCCGCGCTGACCGCAGTCTCCCTGAGCCGCAGCCGGGCGGAGGCCGGTCTTGCCGTGGATATCCTGTATCAGACCCAGAGCGGCAGCTTGTCTGCTGTCCACCGCAGCATCATGCTGGAGCAGGAGTGCGCACTTGCCGATGTCCGTTTGACCGGCGCAAAATTGGTCTCGGCGGATCTGCGCAGCGAGGGCAGTTCATTGAGCGGAAGGATCAGTATAGAGCTTTCCTACCGCAGCAGCAGCGTGCGGGAGCTAAGCATGGTGGAGAGCATGGAGCTTGACGAGGAAAAGCCCTTTGACCTGTCACTCTTCCCCTCGGTCACTCTGGTCCGGGCGGAGGAGGAGAGCGTCTGGGAGCTTGCGAAAAAATATCACTCCTGCCCGGAAAGGATCACCGCCGTCAACTGCTTTGAAGCGGATGTGCGGGGCTGCATGCTGATGATTCCCAAATCGAATTGAGCCGAATATTCAATTGCCACTTGTCATAAGCCTCATAATGTGCTAAAATATCTGCCGTTAATGTACACTTTATTTTTCTTTAGATAAGAGGAGCTGTTACTATGTCCGGACATTCCAAGTGGCACAACATACAGAAAACCAAGGGAGCGGCAGACGCCAAGCGCGCACAGGCTTTTACCAAGATCGCCCGTGAAATGATCGTCGCCGTGAAGGAAGGCGGCGGCGGAGATCCCCGCAGCAATTCCAAGCTGGCAGCGGTCATCGCCAAGGCCAAGGCCGCCAATATGCCCAACGACAATATCAAGCGCACCATCGACAAGGCCATGGGCGCCGGCAATACCGAGAACTACGAGAAGATCGTCTATGAAGGCTACGGCCCCTGCGGCGTGGCCGTCATCGTGGAGACCATGACCGACAACCGCAACCGCACCGCCGGTGAGATGCGCCACTACTTCGATAAGTACGGCGGAAACATGGGCGCTGCCAACTGCGTGTCCTGGTCCTTCGACAAGAAGGGCGTTATCGTCATCGACAACGAGGACGAGGAGCTTGACGAGGATACCGTGATGATGGACGCTCTGGACGCGGGCGCCGCTGACTTTGAGTCTGACGACGATGTGATGACCGTCTACACCGGTGTGGACGATGTGGCCGCCGTGTCCGACGCGCTGACCGCAAAGGGCTATAAGCTGCTCTCCGCCCAGGTGGAGATGCTGCCCCAGAACGGCTATATCAAGCTGACCAACGAGGACGACATCAAGAACATGCAGAAGATGCTGGATATGTTCGAGGACAACGACGACGTCCAGAACGTCTGGCACAACTGGGAAGACGCTGAATAAAGAATTCAATCCGGTGGATGCGCAATACATCCACCGGATTTTTGCCTTTTATGCGCTTTAATATAAAGTCTCTTCGCCCTCTGAAAACAGCTTGTCGTTGACCTCAAACAGGCAGGCGCCATTTACCAGTCCGTAAATGATGATGGCGTCCCGCCGGTTCTTGGGGAAGAGCTGGGCAAAACCGCCCTGTTTTAACAGCTCCTGGGTTTCATCCAGCGTGGCGGACAGACCAAAACACAGGCAGATCAGCCGGCTGCGGGAGGGATTGCGGCGACCGGCGAAAACCTGATGCAGATAAACTTCACTCATGCCGGACTGCTTAGCCAGCGCCGCTTTGGAGATGTTCCGCTTCTGAAACAGAGCGTTCAGCAGTTCAAGGATGTTTCCGCTGAGGAAGTTGTCCTGGTTTTCGGACAGGAACCGGTCCAGATCAGGGGCCGTCATCAGCTCCTGCTGTAAATTATTCGTGTCTTTCATGGTCTTCCCGCCTTTACAAGCTCGCTGAAATTTTATATAATATTAACGTTTTCGTCAAGAAAAATCAATATGCGCCCTGCATACCCCGGAGAGGTGAGAATCATTTATTCGTATTTGCTGTCCAGCATCGAAAAGGAATATATCACGCTGAAAACGCTCAAAAACAGTGAACGCGGCTGTGTTTCGCTTCTGCAGAACAGACAGAACGGAACGCGCCTTATTTTTCGCCATTACCGGGGCAACGGGGAGGTCTACCGAAAGCTCCTGCATGTTTCCTGCCCCAACCTGCCGCAGATCATGGAGGCGGCGGAGAGCGGGGGAATGGTGGCGGTGCTGGAGGAATATGTTCAGGGCGATTCTCTGGCCTTTCTTTTGGAGGGGGCGCAGTTTACCCCGGAGGAAGCCCGCCGTATCACCCTGCAGCTTTGCAGCGCGCTGTGGGTGCTTCATTCCCTGGGCGCGGTACACCGGGATATCAAGCCTGAAAACGTGATCATCAGGGGCAGTGAGGCGGTGCTCATCGACTTTGACGCCTCCCGCATCTTCAAAAACGAGAGCGGCGGCGACACCCAGATTTTAGGGACCACCGGCTATGCGGCGCCGGAGCAGTACGGCATCGCCCAGACCGACCAGCGCGCGGACATCTATTCTGTGGGCGTGCTGC
>JALFOM010000107.1 GCA_022782265.1 Clostridiales bacterium
GTAGCCCTCGGCCACCTTGCCATTAGGGTCATGGGCAAAAATGCTTTTGCCCTCGGCGCTGATCTCCTTTGCCCGGACAGAATGGGGAATCTCGGTGCCGAACACCTTGATTTTGCTGCCATAGGTCTCCCGCAGCAGGGCAGCGATCTCCTTGGCAAAGTTGGTGCGGTTGTCCACCATCGTCAGCAATATGCCGTCGATCTGGAGCTTGGGGTTGATTTGCCGCTTCACCTTATTTACGGTCTGGAGCAGCTGTTCCAGGCCCTTGGCGGGCAGATACTCCGCCTGAACGGGGATTATGACCCTGTTGGCGGCGGCCAGGGCGTTGACCGTGAGCATACCCAGGGATGGCTGACAGTCAATCAGGATATGGGAATACTGTCCCTTGAGCGTGTCCAGATACTGCCGCAGGATGGTCTCACGGCTCATGGCATTCACCAGGGAGACCTCCATACCGGAGAGCTGGATGTCGGCGGGCATCAGGTCAACCCCCTCCGGGTGGTGCAAGATACCCTCGCCAGGGCGCAGCGGCTCGTCCATCAGAATACGGCCCATAGCGTCGGACAGTGTAAAGGGCAGCTTGTCCGGCTGGGGGTGGCCCAAGCTGATGGTCAGGCTGCCTTGCGGGTCTCCGTCGATCAGCAGCACTTTCTTTCCGGCCTGGGCCAGCCCGATCCCCAGGTTCGCGCAGGTGGTTGTCTTGCCAACGCCGCCTTTCTGGTTGGCGATGGCGATAATTTGCGTGTTCATGTTTTGCGTCACCTCCTCAAAATTGGATAAAAAAATAGGCGCTCATTTCTGAACGCCTACATTAGCCAAGCACAGTCTAAACCTGCGCTTTCAGTTGATCTTTGTATTCCGCATAGTGGTCGCTGAGAACATAGTCAATGACCCAGGCTTTGGGAATTAGATAGGTAGAACGGATGTAATAGTGCTTAACGCGATTCTCGCGCATGAGCTTTCTTGCAGTCCCGTCACCGATACCACCCAGCATATTTCTGAACTGCGATAGCGTCACCACATCGGGATACTTGTTAAAAAGTTGCTCATAGTATTTTCGGGTTTTCATTGTATCAGCTCCAATTTATGTATTGTCAACAACGGATGAAGCTGTTACAATTCCTATTAGTGTGTATGTCCCCTGTACGAGTTTGCAGGAGGTATATCCTGCTTACATCCCTCCAACATCCCTCCAGCGCCTCAAATTGGGTATCTGGCTGCCGATAATCGAGGAGGGGACGAATTGCTTGTGTTTTTGGGGCTTTGCGTCGAAAATGCTGATTTTATAAGGCTTTTTCGGGCTTTTGATGCTTTGAAATGTGACGGAAAAGACCGTTTTATTCCGGTTCAGGCCATTAGGTTCCGAATGGCTTGAATAACTCAAAATCCATTACCAGCGATGGTGTGCGGGTTCGAGTCCCGCCACCGGCACCACAAACGTCCTGAAATCTTGCAATTTCAGGACGTTTCTTTTGGCTCTTTAGAGACAAGAGAGCAGACCCTTCGCCTTCGTGGAAGGGCCTGTGTTTTGCAGACGGTGGTTTGACATGACCGTGTAATCACGGGCCTTTTCCATGCGGAAAACCGCCATGCCTGATACCTCCTTCCTCATGATCTGAAAACCCGGAGCCAGTTTGCTCCGGGTTTTCCGTTAAATGATATGCAGCACCCGGCTCTTTCTCTTCCTGCCGTACCAGAGAAGGAGACCGACGTAGATCACCGAGCTCACAGCGCCGATGATATAGGCAATGCTCCAGGGGATGTTGAAGCCGATCCGGGCGTTGGTGATATAGGTCACGGTGACGAACACATAAAATGCGGCGGGGATCAGCGGGACCCAGCTCCATTTGCCTTTGTTGTTTTCAAACATCCAGACCACGATGGCGGCAAAGGCGAACAGGGACAGGGTTTGATTGGACCAGGCGAAGTATCTCCACAGGGTATTGAAGCCGGAGGGGGACATCTTGGCAAAGACCAGGATCACGGCCACCAGGGCGAAGATGACCGAGGACAGGGCCAGACGCCTGGTGTTGGAGCTCTGGTCAATATGGAAGGTGTCCGCGATGATGAGCCGCAGGCCCCGCAGGGCGGTGTCCCCGGAGGTGATGGGCAGCACGATAACGCCCAGCAGGGCGATGATGCCGCCCACATTGCCCAGAATATCCCGGGAAATGATCCCGATGGTCTGGGTGGCCAGAGAGGGATCGGCGGTCTGCAAGCCCAGATTATACACGCCCTTGGCCCCGGCAGCCCACACCATGGCGATAAAGCCCTCCAGGACCATCATGTTGTAGAAGGTCATGCGGCCTTCCTTCTC
>JALFOM010000016.1 GCA_022782265.1 Clostridiales bacterium
ATCACAGATATTGATCTTGATTTTATTAAAACCATTAAAATTGAAGAGCTGTACCGCTATCAGTCTTTTTCACCTGAGTATCTGGGAACTTCTCAGTCGCTGTCCGCCGCCAGCCGCTGCCGCCGGACCTCCTCGGTCAAATCCTTTTTCAATTATCTGACCGTAAAGCGCCATCTTTTGGATTTCAATGTTTGTCAAGAACTTGACATGCCCAAGCGCCAGGCGTCTTTGCCCAGATACCTTGAGGAATCGGAATGTGAACGGCTTCTGGCCGCCTGTGAAGGCCCCTTTGCGCTGAGAGATTACTGCATCCTGATGCTGTTCATGTCCTGCGGCCTTCGGGTCTCCGAATTGGTTTCTCTCAACACCACGGACATCTATGAAGATCATGTCCGCGTTCTGGGCAAAGGCAATAAAGAACGTGTGGTGTACTTTGCCGAAGGCTGCCGGGAGGCCATCGACGACTATCTCTGTGTGCGCGAGGTCGATAATCTGCCGCCGGAGGATAAAAACGCCTTATTTATCAGCCGGGATCACCGGCGGATCAGTGTCCGGGGCGTTCAGAAAATGGTGGATAAAAAGCTGAAGCTGGCCGGACTGGACGCCAGCCGTTATTCGCCCCATAAGCTGCGCCACACCGCCGCCACATTGATGCTGAAAAACGGCGTGGACACCAGAGCCCTGCAGGAAGTGCTGGGGCACAGCAATCTGAACACCACGCAGATCTATACCCACCTGGACAATGCTTCACTCCATGAGGCCGCCATGGCCAACCCCATCGGCCGAAAGCATAAATCTGAAATTGAAGAATAATGCCTATATTTAAATGAGCGAGTGAAATGCACTCGCTCATTTTTCCGTTACCGGCAGCGCGCCGCCGACATCAAATATAGGATAATGTGTTATGTAAACCGGTTTTATCTTTCTTACCGCTAAAAAGTCTTCTATGGCCTCTTTATCGGGATGCTGATCCAGTGTGCCGGTAAAAGCCAGCGTATCGTTTGCCATTTTGAAAGCCGCGCCGCCAATAAACCCATATGGAAAACCATCCAGCGCAATGAACCCCGGGCTGATTACAAGAGTTTCAAGTCCGTTTTCCCTTGCGGCGGCCGCTATTCCCCTGTCCGCTGTGATAATGGCGTTTTCATCCACAACGCAGACCGAACAGCGGGCATAGCCCTGTTTACAGGAGATCATCCGGTATCCCTTTTTGATTGTGAAATAATTCACTATTTCTGTGTAACTCACAGTGGGCGCGGCAATGATATTTTTACCGGCAAAACAGCAATTCAACTGTGCGTCCAAGGGGTATTCCGCCTGCTGGACAATATCTGCGAAAGATACCTCGAATCCCCTTTTCTGCATGGATTCTGCAAATTTGCTCCCCTTCAGGTACGGAGCCAGAAGCAGGTCCTTCCCTCCCCTGTGCAATACCGACAGATCAGCATGGCCGGATAGCCGTTCATCCACGCAGGGATTATCGGGAACTTTTATTGCATCAACCCCCAGCTTTTTCAGCGGATTTGCCAGGATATCAAAATATTTTTCGCCTATAATTACTTCTCCCGCCCTTAACGGCAGGTTCGGCAATGACACAAATTCAGCCATTTCTTCTCAGAACAGCGGCCAGAGCCTCGGCAATGTTTCTTACGGGGATAAGCTTCAGGCCCTCAATTTGTTTTAATTCGTCCTTTACATGGGCGGGAATAACACAGCGCCGAAAACCGAGACGGGAAATTTCCGAAAGACGCTGGTTGATGACGCTGACGCTGCGGATCTCTCCGGAAAGGCCTACCTCTCCGATGGCGGCAAGATCTGCGCCCAGGGGCCGGTCCAGGAAGCTGGAGGCGATGGCAAGCACGGTGGCCAGATCCGCCGCCGGCTCATCCAGGCTCAGACCGCCGATGACATTAATATAGGTATCACAGCCGGAGACCTGAAGCCCTCCCCTTTTTTCCAGTACGGCCAGGAGCATGGCGGCCCGGTTATAGTCAATGCCGTTGCTGCGCCGTGAGGCGTTGTAGCCGGAGGGGCTGACAAGGGCCTGCACCTCCGCCAGAATAGGCCGTGTGCCCTCCACGACACAGGCCACACAGGTCCCCGGGGCGTTTTCCGGCCTGCCGGCCAGCAGCGCTTCCGATGGGTTTTCCACGCCGTTTAAGCCGTCCTCGTCCATCTCGAAAACGCCGATCTCATTGGTGGAGCCAAAACGGTTTTTTACCGCGCGAAGAAGTCGGAAGCTGGTGCTGCGCTCGCCCTCAAAATACAGCACGCAGTCCACCATGTGTTCAAGCACTTTCGGCCCGGCAATGCTGCCCTCTTTATTGATATGACCAACCACGAAAACGGTCAGACCCTTTTCCTTGGTCAGACGCATAATGCGCATGGTACACTCCCGCACCTGGCTTATGCTGCCCGGTGCGGAGTCCACATTTGCGTCGGAAACGGTCTGAATAGAATCGATGATGACGATCTCCGGTTCCAGCTCGTCAATACATGAGGCAATGCTGTTGATATCCGTCTCGGCCAGAACATAGATTTCCGCATTGTCCACACCCAGCCGGACAGCCCGAAGCTTGAGCTGCCGCTCGCTCTCCTCGCCGGTGACATAGAGAATTTTGCGCCCGCTGTCCACACAGCCGCACATCTGCAGCAGCAGTGTGGATTTGCCGATTCCCGGCGCGCCGCCCACCAGCACCAGAGAGCCCACGACAGCGCCGCCGCCCAGCACCCGGTCCAGCTCGGCTATACCGGTGGAAAAACGGATCTCGGCGGACATATCCAGCTCAGAGATTTTTTTTGGCTTTGACATGCTCCGCGTTTTTGCATAAGCGTTGCTCCTGCCTGCGCGGGAGTCGATTTTCAGCTCTGTCAGGGTATTCCAGGCGCCGCATGAGGGGCACTTCCCTGCCCAGTTTGCTGTTTCATTGCCGCATTCGCTGCAGCAGTATATGGTCTTTTGTTTGGGTGGCATGTTTTTCTCTCCTGTGTTTTTCGCTTGATTGAAAGCTGACCGAACTTTATGCCTGCGCCTCAGCGCCGGTATATTGAAGAAAAGAGCACATAAGCACCAGCGCCAGGGAAAGCTGATAACTGTTATCCTTGAGCTTCAGGACGTCAAAGTTATTGGACATAAAGCCGCACTCCACCAAAATTGCGGGACATTTGACGTTGGCGGTAATGTACAGCTTCTCCGAAGCCGGTTCCGCTACCCGCCTGTTTTCCGGATCAAGGCAGGAGATCAGGTTGTTGTGGGTGAGTCTTCCCAGAACATCGCTGCCTTCGTTTTTCGCGTACAGCACCTGGGCTCCGCTGGGCTGGGCCGTGGGAAAACAGTTTTGGTGGATGCTGAAAAGAATGGCGTTTGGGGCCGCGTTGATGATCTCCGTGCGGTGTACCAGATCCTCATGCTCGCTGTATGAGGCGGCGTCGGTCCTCCAGCTGTCATCCTCCCGGGTCATTACCGTTTTTTGGCCGATGAACTCGGCAAGGGCGCGCAGCTTCAGGGCGATGGCCAGATTGATATCGCTCTCTTTTGTGCCGTCCGTGGATATGGCCCCGCCGTCAATCCCGCCGTGGCCCGGGTCGATCACCAGGGTGTTGGCAGTACCCGTGCGCTTCTCTGTCTGAATCGCCACAGAATCCAGGTATACGGAGATCACAGCGAAGATCACACAGACGCACAGGATCAAAATAAAAATGTTTCTTGGGCTTACAAGCTTCATATTGTGATGCACAAAACCGCTCCCATAATAAAGAGGCAGATAACATTATATATGCTTCTCTGCCTCAAGTCAAATTTATTGCTTTTATAACAGGATACAGATCAGCCCGCCGCTGCCCTCGTTGATGATTCTTTGCAGCGTTTCCTTCAGCTTCTGCTTGGCGCTTTCCGGCAATGCCTCGATTTTGGCGTTCAGTCCCTCCTCCGCGATATCGTTCAGGGATTTTCCGAAGATATTGGACTGCCATATCCGGTTCACGTCTCCGTCAAAGCCCTGCAGAAGGAAGTTGATGATGTCCTCTGAGGCGGTCTCTCCGCCAATAGCGGGCGTCACCTCGGTTTCGATATTGGTCATGAGCATATGGATCGCCGGTGCGCTGGCTTTCAGTCTGACGCTGTACCTGCCGCCCTGGCGGACGATCTGCGGCTCCTCCAGCTGCATTTGGGCAGAGTCCGGCATCACAACGCCGTAGCCTTTTGTGCGCACATCTTCAAGGGCGGTACGCAGCTTGTCGTAATCGGCCTTCACGGCGCTCATCTCTGTCAGGGTGGAGATCAGGTCGGCGTCATTATTCACGGTGATCCCGGTCTGCTCGCTGATGGTCCGATAATACAGGGCTCTGGGAAGCAGCATGGAGATATTCATGGCCCCCCGGCCCAGGTCGTTTTTCTCCAGCTTCACACTGCTGATATTTTCATTCTGCCCCAGGGCGGAGATCAGCGCATAGCCGTCCTTGATCTTTACGGTGTCCTCCGCTGCCTCCAGGATACTGGAAAACAGACCGGCTTTCAGTTCGTTGCCGTCCGGCAGGGCGTCCAGCCATTCGGGCATGAAGATCCCCACGGATTTCAGCGGAAATTCCTCCAGCACGGCCCGGAGCACCTGGGTCAATTCCTCCTCGCCGGTATTCAGGCAGTCAATACACAGGCACTTTACATCATACTTTTCCGCGATCTCCGCCGCAGTGGCAGCAGCCTCCTCCGACTGGGGCGCCGCGCTGTTGAGCAGCACCACAAAGGGCTTGCCGATGCTCTTCAGCTCCCGGATAACCCGTTCCTCAGGCACAAGATATTTCTCCCTGGGGATATCGCAGATGGTCCCGTCAGTGGTGATGACAATGCCGATGGTGGAGTGTTCCGCGATCACCTTATGGGTCCCTTTTTCCGCCGCTTCGGTCATGGTGACCTCATGGTCAAACCAGGGCGTAGTCACAAGCCGCTCTTCGCCGTCCTCAAACTGGCCGGACGCGCCCTCCACCATATATCCCACACAGTCAATGAGCCTTACAGACATCTGTGTGTTCTCATCCAGCTTTACCGCCACCGCGTCCTCCGGCACAAATTTTGGCTCCGCCGTCATGATCGTCCTGCCGGAGCCGCTTTGCGGCAGTTCGTCTCTCGCTCTCTCCCGCATGTAGGTGTTGTCAATGCGCGGGATCACCATGGATTCCATAAAGCGCTTGATAAAGGTGGATTTCCCGGTTCTGACAGGACCCACAACGCCAAGCATGAAAGCCCCGTCTGTCCTTGCAGCTATGTCACGATAGATTCCTGTATCCGTCATAATGAATGCCTCCGCTCTCATGTTCTCGTTTGTACGAGTTTATGAGCAGCGGAGGCAGCTTATGACAGGCCTTCAGAGGAAATCCACAATCTGTCCGTGGGTTTCGGAGAGCACAAATTCCACCTGGGGGAAAGGTTTTTGCAGTAATTTTTGTAAAACGGTCATGACCGGGTTTTCCGTGCAGAAATGGTCGGCGTCGATCAGGTTCAGGCCAAGCTCCGCGGCCAGCAGAAACTGGTGGTATTTGATATCTGCCGTCACATAGGTGTCGCAGCCCAGCGAAAAGGCACGCTCAACGCTGTCGCCGCCGGAGCCGCCCATCACTGCCAGCTTCTGTACCGGCCGTCCGGCGCTATAATATCGCAGGCCCTTTGTTTTCAGAACCGCCTTGCAGCGGGCAAGAAACGCTTCCATACTGACAGGC
>JALFOM010000103.1 GCA_022782265.1 Clostridiales bacterium
GAAGGTGATCTGCAAGAGCATTGTGCCCGACGAGATTGAGCGGATCAAAAATGAATTGATCAGCTGCGCCAGCGAGTTGAACGTCAATCTGGTGCTGACCACCGGCGGCACCGGCTTCTCTCCCCGGGACGTGACCCCGGAGGCCACCTTGGCCGTGGTGGAGCGGGAGACCCGGGGCATCCCCGAGGCCATGCGCTACGCCGGCCTGCAGATCACGCCCAGGGCCTGCCTGTCCCGCGGCGCGGCGGGGATTCTGGGCCGTACGCTCATTGTCAACCTGCCCGGCAGCGGGAAGGCCGCCAGAGAAAATCTGGCCGCCGTCATCGACCCCATCCGCCACGGGGTGGAAATGCTGCTGTCCTCCGGCTCCGCCGTCTTCGCCCAGCAGGCAAAATGAAAACGTGTGACATTACATTTTCCCTGGAAAGCTAAATTTCCCGGAGGATAAATCGTCCTCATAAAAAAGAAATAGGAAATATATTGTAATTTTTCCAGTCAAATGGTATACTGAATTCAACTTTGCAGAGGAAAGGGAAAAACGATGTGGAGATGTGATGTATGCAAAACAGAGAACCCGGACGAAAATGCTTTCTGCACAGAGTGCGGAAGTAAAAAGCGAGTACAAAGAATAGAATACGATCCGTCTGCTTCTGATCCGGTCCAGGAGGGCACGCCGCTTCCGATGGGCTGGAAGTGCGATAAATGCGGATTTGACAACAACGAAAAATCACAATACTGTGTTTCCTGCGGACAGCCCAGGCCCCAGGATTCGACGGGAAGAGGGGATAAAAATATTGTCTTTTTCGTGATTATCGGCGTCCTGCTCGCTGTTATCATCTTCCTGCTGGTTTTCCTTTTTACGAAAAAAAGCGATGACGCCGTCACCAATGGAGGGAGTGACGATAACAGCACAGTAATCGTTATTCAGAAACCGGACAGCGAAACCGTTGAGGATCCATGGCCGACTTCCGCTCCGGCTCCTTCGGCCGCCCCTGAGCCGACGCCCACACCTGCACCCACACCTGCAGTAAATGTTGCGGCTCCGGAAAATCCGCTCACGCCTTACGGTCAGGGTTACAGGAACTATGCCATAAATGGCGCGGCTTATTCATCCGAGGAAGTGTTCAGCCTGATCAAAGAGACCTATTACGGCCGCAAAGATGCCAATGGGGATTATAGGGAAGGCTATTCTTCGGGCAGAAACAGAGACAACAGTTACGGCTATGACTTCGGCTTCTACTACGGCGATGATCTGCTTTATTTTGTGGAAGTGCGTACATTGGAGAAGACAGAGACCAAAGTGAAGCTGTATTTTTGGGGCGACCAACTGATCGGCTGCCGTGACTACCGGGCCAGCGACAGTGACCTCCACATGGCAGGGCATCCCATATTTGAAGCCGTCGCGCAGGAGTTTTCCTATGTATACGCCCTGGGGGCCCGTTAAAACCTTGATAAAAAAGGGCGAAAACAGCAAAACCCGGTGATTGCGCAATTGTTCAGGGGAGTAGAATCTTTCCCTGTAAAATAAAAAAGAGAGGCTGGAGAAAAAATGTATTGCGGAAGTTGTGGAAACAAGATATCGGAGCAAACGGAGTTTTGCCCTGCGTGCGGGGCACGGAACAGTCAGTATCGCCGCCCCATAGGCGGAAGCATCGAAAACGAGCTGAACAAAAGACGGGAAGAATACATGTCCACCTATACGCGGGACAACCGTTCAGAAAGTATGCCTGTCCTGTCGGAAGGCGAACAGGTTGTGAAAAGCTATAATTGCGCGAATGTGCGTTTTCCGCGCTGCAACGGCTATCTCACGGTCACCAACAAGCGGGTCATTTTTCACGCCAGCGCGGCAACGAGCAATATCAACAAAGAGGTTCAGCTGGAATCGGTCAGCGGACTTGACTGCTACACGGGAACAAATATCAACTTTTTCGGAATTCTTGTTGCCCTTGCAGTGTTTGTAGGCAGCATTGCTTTGGCAAATGAGGTCAGAGGCGGCGGAAAATATTTGATCATCGGAATTTTGATTGCGGCGGGAATTGCCTTTCTGAGCGTTCAGAAAACCTATTTTTTGAAGGTGTTTTCGTCCAAGGCAAACAATTCCCCCATCTCCCTGGGCGCCGGTGTACGAAGCCTGGCGGGGAACGAATCCCTCTATACCCTCCGCTGCCGTGCCACCAACGAGACCACGGCAATGGTCATGGAGCTGGGCGCTTTGATCAGCGATCTGCAGACTCTCGGCGATCACGCCATAGAAAAATGGAAAAAGTAATTAGCATACGGTGAAACCACTGCCGCGGAGCCCGGAGCCTATCCCCGGCTCCTGCGGCTTTTTTCAGGAGTATCCTTTAGAGAACCCCCATGAACGAATACTATTTCCCATAAAACAGACAAAAATCTCCGTTTTGCCGCAGCGGGAGGTTTTGTTTCGGTCTGTGCGGCTGAGTCTGCGGCAGAAGGGAGATCAATATGGATGTTTTAACACTGACAGGAATTATTTTGAAGGAAGGGGGCGACCGCTATAAAGCCGCCGCTTTGGCCTGGCGCATCCTGAACGAATACCCTGCGGATTTTCGCGCCGCCGCCCTTCAGCTGGCAAAGGGAGAAATGCCTGAGATCTGCGTGGAGCGGAGGATAACGCTCCCGGCCGTGATGGAGATTTCCGGCGCAGGAAAGTTTGACGCGCTGGAGCTGCTCCGCATTATCAGCGTGGACAGCAAAGCCGGGCGTGACCTGCTGTTCCGCCTGGGCGCGCATGATCGTGTAATGAGGTAAGTATGGGTATTTTTTTTAACCGTACGGAAACCGAACGGGAATATGATCCTTACGCATTGAGCAGGCAGGAGCTGAATCTGCAGTTTGCCCCTGAAAACTGGTCAAAATTGTCCGTATCAGACCGGTATGAGACGATCCGTGCGCTGGAGTGCAGTTTTGCAGCGGAGCAGGGGCGGGAGCCGAAAGACATTGGCTTTTTGCCGTTGGAGGGTTCCTGCTACGGCTATTGGAGCGAAGCGCAGGACAGAATCGTACTCAATGATACCCTCGTGTCTGAGGGCTGTTTTGCCTATAAGGGTATTTTGTCCGGGGAGATGGCGGACGCGCCCATTCAGATCTACGACACTGTTGCCCACGAAGGCTACCATGCCTATCAGAGCTACGCCATCAGCCATCCGGAGGTACATGCAGACAAGGAGCAGCTTCGCCAATGGTCGCTGAATGATTCCGGAAAATTCATCGACGGACACTTTGAATCCAATTACTATGCTTTTGACAACGACCGGGACAAATACCGTATTCAGCCCCTGGAGCGGGACGCCTACAACTATGGTGAGGCGAAAACCCGGGAAGCCTTTGACGCCATTGAGAAAAAATACGGCCCGGTAGAAGGCTACGCGGACTATAAAAATACCTGCCAGCTTCATTCTTATGAGAATGCTCTGGCCAGCGCGCAGGCGCAGGACCCTCAGGTGCTGCAGAATATGGAAAAAGAAATGCAGCAAAGACAGATGATGTGGGATAATGGCCTGTCCTGCAATAACAGGCTGTCTGAGGCGGCTGCGGAAGAAACAGAGCGGCAGAGAGCTTTTTCGCAGTATGATTACGTCAAGACGATGGACGCGCCCTACGCACAGGATGAGGGCTACTATGTCCATGTGTTGGGCGCCGGGCCCGGCAGAAGCGGCACCCAGTATGTCCCTTCATTGCAGGAGCAGTATCTTGACGGCGTAAAGGGAATAAACGAGCAGTATTTTGACAGAAATGAATCACCAGAGATTCGCTCGGCCTATATGGAGGAACTCCGCGGTCTTCAGGATCAGCTGGGCTATTACCCGGAATTTGACACACGAATGCAGGACATCTATGAGGATCAAATGAAAGCGGGTGTGGAAAGCATTGGGCCGGGAGTCCTTGAAGCGGAGCAGAACAATGATTTGGGAGCCCTGAAGCAATACCGGGACCAGATTGCCAATTATGATACGGCGGTCCGGGATTCTCTCGGTTACTACAATTATGAACCGCAGACGCTGAACACAGAGGAATTTGGCGAGAATGCCGCACATGCGCCTGACGAGAGCACCGCGCCTGAAGAGGGCGAGAGCGCCGCAGCGGAGCAGGTGCAGCACACGTCAGAAGGCGAAAGCGTCATGGAGAATCTGAGCGAGAGCGCCGGAGAGGACATGGGGGCGCTGTACGGCGAGGCCGCGCCGTCAGAAGGCGAAGATGTCATGGAGAATCTGAACGAGAGCGCCGGAGAGGACATGAGCGCGCTGTACGGTGAGACCGCACCGTCAGAAGGCGAAAGCGTCATGGAGGATCTGAGCGAGAGCGCCGTAGAAGACATGAGCGCACTGTACGGTGAGACCGCGCCGTCAGAAGGCGAAAGCGTCATGGAGGATCTGAACGAGAGCGCCGGAGAGGACATGAGCGCGCTGTACGGCGGCTCAGAATCAGCTCAGGGCGAAAATAAATCGGAAGAACAGAGTCATGAAAATGGCAATTCACAAGCTTGGTGAGGAGAGAGAAAAATGCCGAATACACAAACTGTTTTTAGCGGAAATCAGCTTTATGATCGCTGTACATACAGTGTTCCCGATCCAAAGTATATGTTGATGGGGCAGTCAGCAAACGGAAATCCGGACATGATCCCGATTACGGATGATCTGCTGTCTCACCACATTCTTTTGCTGGGCGGGATCGGCTCGGGAAAGACCAACACCTTTAACTTGCTGCTGCGGAATATCCGTGCAGGTCTGACGGACGAGGATGTTGTTGTCATTTTTGACTCCAAGGGAGATTTCTATAAGGAATTTTACCGGCCGGGGGATATTGTTTTTTC
>JALFOM010000043.1 GCA_022782265.1 Clostridiales bacterium
CCATACAGATGCTCAATTACATGGAAGAACGGGCCAAGGGCGGACTTGCCCTGATGTGCCAGACCGTTCTCCCCTTTACCCGCAAGGACAGACCCGAGGGTCTGCCTCCTGTGCACCCCCTGCCCGCCGCCTATGACGAGGACAGCCTCCCCGGCCTGACCGCCATGGCCGAGGTCGTTCACCGTCACGACTGCGTGCTGGTCGGCCAGCCCTGGTTCGTCCACGACTGGAAGCCCGACGATGAGAATGTGGAGCGCCCCTGGGCCCCCTCCAACATCAATGTGAACGTGGGCCGCACCCAGTGGAACGTGATGGAGAAGCGGCACATTGAGATGTTCAAGCGCCAGATGGTCAACTGCGCCCTGCTGCTGCAGAAGGCCGGCTGGGACGGTGTGGAGATCATGGCAGGTGTGGGCGGCATACTCAACCGCTTTATGTCCCCCGCCACCAACAACCGTACCGACGAGTACGGCGGAAATCTGAAAAACCGTATGCGCTTCACCGTGGAAACCATCCGTGCCGTCCGCGAGGCTGTGGGCGAGGACTTCCTCATCACCTGCCGCTGGTCTCCCGTGGAATATGTCACCGGCATCAAGCCGGGCAACACCATAGATGACGCCCTGCTTATGGTCCACTACCTGGAGGATGCGGGCATCGACCTGCACAACCTGGCTGTGGGCTGGCATGAGACCAGCATCGCCCTGACCACCAAGGACATCCCCGACGGCTACTGGACCTGGATTTCCGAGCGGATCAAGACCGTGGCGGAAAAGCCTGTGGCCATGGGCTACCGCAACACCGATCCTCTGGTGATGGAGAAGAATCTGCGGGCCGGCAAGATGGACATGGTGGCCGGTCTGCGCTACGACATCGCCGACCCCAACTTCCCCAAAAAGGTCATGGAGGACCGGATTGAAGACATCAACCGCTGCATCGGCTGCTGCCGCTGCATGGACGACGTGGTAAGCAGCGGCAAGCCCCTGAATTACTGCAGCGTCAACCCCCATCTGGGCGCAGAGCTGCGCAAGCCCATGTACATCCGCACCAAGTCCCCCAAGCGGGTCATGGTGGCCGGCAGCGGCCCGGGAGGACTGGCTGCTGCTCTCACCGCCGCTATCCGCGGCCACGACGTGACCATCTACGAGCGGGGCTACCGCATCGGCGGCTGCCTGACCATGAGTTCCATCTTCAGCCCCAGCTATGAAAACCTGCTGAAGTACTACAAACGCCAGCTGCAGAAGCACCCCCAGATCAAAGTGAAGCTCCACACCGAAGTCACCCCGGAGCTGGTGAAAAAGGTCAAGCCCGACGCCGTGGTGGTCGCCATCGGCGGTGAGCCCGTGGGCATCAATGTCCCCGGCGCCGAGGGCGGCAACGTGGTCACCTCCCACGACTTCCTGGAGATGCTCAACGGCCGCGCCCCCAAGAAGCCCGGTCTGATCAACAAGGTGCTCTGGAACTGCGGCTCCGAATTTTTGAAATACATCTACACCCCCGCCATGGGCCGCGCCGTCACCGGCATCAGCCCCTGGCCCATGGGGCACAAGATCGCCGTCATCGGCGGCGGCCTGCCCGGCTGCGAGCTCAGCCACCTGCTGATGGACAAGCACAGAGAGCTGGACATCATCGAGCAGCAGAAGAAGGTGGGCTTCGACGTGGGCGGCAGTTACCGCTTCCACTACACCAGCGCCTTCAAGAAGGCCCCCAACGTGCAGCTTGACCCCCTGACCGAGGTTGAAGAGATCAACAGCAAGGGCGTTCTCGTGAAAAACGCCGCCGGTGAGGAGAAGTTCGTCAGGGCCAACACCGTCACCGTGACCAAGGGCTTCAAGAAGAACATGGCCCTGGCCGCCGAGATCAAGCGCCTGGTGCCTGAGATGTACGTTGTGGGCGACTGCGCCAACCCCGCCCGCATGGCAGACGCCACCAAGGCTGGATACATTGCCGGCTGCAAGCTCTGAGGTAACGGCCATGGAAGAAATGCTTGATGTGGTATACACCCTGAAAGACGGGCCTGTGGGCAGCATCGTGCTCAACCAGCCCGCCAAGAAAAACGCGATCAGCGCCGTGATGATGGACAAGCTGGTGGAATCCCTCCACCAGTTTGAACAGGACGATGAGATCAAGGTCATCGTTCTGCGGGGCGAAGGCGAGACCTTCTGCGCCGGAGGCGATCTGGACCAGCCCGGTCCCCGCCCCATGACCGCGGAGTTCTCCCGCCAGAGCCTGCGCCGCTACATTCGCGCCACCAAGGAGATCCGCTCCACCAGCAAGCCCGTAATCGCCTGCGTGAGAGGCTATGCCGTAGGCGGCGCCGTCAGCCTGATGCTGGCCAGCGACCTGGTGTGCATCTCCGAAAATGCAAGGATCATCCCCAACTTCTGCAAGATCGGCCTGATCCCTGAGATGGGCCTGATGTCCACCCTGCCCGCTGTGGTCGGCCCCCAGAAGGCCAAGGAGATTTTGTTCTTCGGCCAGCGCCTCAGCGCGGCGGACTGCCTGCGTCTGGGCCTTGCCAACCGGGTATTCCCGGAGGAGAGCTTTGAGGAGGAGGCAAAAGCCTTCGCGCTCAGCGTGGCGGAGCTTCCCAACCTGTCCCTGCGCATCACCAAAGGGATCATGAACAGCACCCTGGACACCCAGATGGCCGCCGTCATGGAGGCCGAGAGCATCGGTTCCCCCTTCTGCTCTCAGGGTGAGGAGTTCAAAGCCATCTCCGCAAAATTCCAGAAAAAGTAATCAGGTGTTCTAATGTTTTATCGGAATGTCAGCGAATGCTTTCTGCTGTCGGTAAGACGCAGCCCGAAAAGGACCGCCCTGGTCTTCGGTGAGCAGCGCTATACATATGAAGAAGCAAACAAAAGAATAAACCGTATTGCCAACAGCCTTTTGCAGCTTGGCGTGAAGAGCGGGGACAAGGTGGCCTTTCTCTTCCCCAACTGCTGCGAGATCGTGCTGATCTACTATGCCATCCAGAAGATCGGCGCAGTGGCCGTGCCCTTAAACTTCCGGCTCATTCCCAGAGAGATCGGCTTTCTGGCGGAAAACAGCGACAGCGGCACCCTGATCTTTGCCGCTGAGTACGCGGAAAAGGTAAAGGAAGCCCCCCTGCCCCAGGGGATGCGCCTGCTCCCGCTGAGCAGGAGCGAAGGCTTTTCCCTGAGTCTGGAGGAGCTGGAAGCGGAGAGCACCGATGAGGAGCCTGCGCTTTTCCTGGACGAAAACGCCGTCTCCCGCATCCAGTTTACCGGCGGCAGCACGGGCGTGCCCAAAGGCGTCATGCGCACCCATGGTCAGGACATCTGCGAGATTCTGGGAGAAATGATGTACTGCAAAATGGGCTGCGGCGGCGAGGCGCCGGTGGTGCTGATCCAGTGTCCGCTGGAGCACCACGGCGGACACAGCTGGTTTACCGCTGCGCTCTCCGCCGGCGGCACGCTGATCATCTGCGCGGCCTACGATCCGGAAAAGATTCTCAATTACATTGAAAAAGAGCAGGTAACCCACACCCTGCTCCTGCCTCCCACCACCTACCTGCGGCTGTGCGAATACCCCGGCTCCGCCGGGCGGAACACCGCCAGCGTCCGTGTGGCCCAGTCCGCGGCGGGCGGCACCACCCCCGAGATCATCAGTCTGATGGAACGGGTCTTCCCCAATGCGGAGATCTACTACGGCTGGGGCCAGACCGAGAGCGGTCTGGGCAGCACCATCGTCCTCAACTCCCCCTCCGGCGGCGGCCGGGACGGCCACGCCTGCAGCGTGGGACGGCCCATGCCCTTTGTGGAGATGAAGATCGTGGACGAGGACGGGAACGAGCTGCCTGACGGAACGCCCGGCGAGGCCGTGGTCCGCTCCCCCGCCTGCATGAAGGGCTACTACAAGCACCCGGAGCTGACGGAAAAGCTGATGCTCCCCGATGGCTGGATGCGCACCGGAGATGTGATGTACCGGGACAGGGACGGCTACTTCTACATGCTCTCCCGGAAGAAAAACATCATCAAATCCGGCGGGGAGAATGTATTCTGCGCCGACGTGGAAAACGTGGTGAAGATGCACCCCTCCGTTCTGGAGTGTGTGATTGTGGGTGTTCCCGACGAGCGGCTGGGCGAGGCCGTGATGGCGGTGGTTCAGCTCCGCGAAGGCTGCACCCTGAGCCTGCCGGAGCTTCAGGAGCACTGCAAGAAATACCTCTCCAGCTATAAAAAGCCGCTGTACATGGAGATCGTGGAAAGCTTTGACATGGACGACGCCGGCAAAATCCGCAAGGACCGGCTGCGCGAGCAGCTGGGCAGTAAATATGCAAATAAACAATAAAAGATAAAGGAGAAATGCACCATGGATTTCAGACTTACCGAGGAACAGGAACTGCTGCTTGAGAGCGTTGACGACCTGATGGAGCGTTACGGCACCGAGCAGTACTTCAAAGAATGTGACGAAGCTCACCGCTGGCCCAAGGAGTTCACCGATGCGCTGCTGGAGAATGGTTTCCAGATGCTGGGTGTGGACGAGAAGTTCGGCGGCACCCCCGTGGACGTTCAGACGCTGATGCTGGTATCTGAGCGCATCTGCAAAAACGGCGCTCCCATCTATATCTACGGCAACCTGTGCGCACTGAAGGATATGACCGAGTACGGCTCTCCCGAGCAGCAGGAGCAGTGCTTTGCCGAGGTTATGGCCGGAAATCCCGGCTTTGTTCTGGGCTTCACCGAGCCGGGAGCGGGCTCCGACAGCTCCTCTCTGGCCACCACCTACCAGCGCCGCAACGGTAAGGTCTACCTCAACGGCAACAAGTCCTTTATGACCAACGCCATCAACTGCAAATACATGCTCTGCGTGGCCCGCAACGCGGACGACGACGCCACTCTCCCCGAAAACCGCTCCAGGTTCTCCATGTGGTGGGTTCAGCTCCACGATGACGACGGAAACCTGATGCCCGGCATCTCCATGGAGCCGCTGGAGAAGATCGGCTGGAACATGGGCAACACCTGCGAGCTGCATCTTCAGGATGTGGAGCTGGAAGAGAAGGACCTGGTGGGCGTTGAGGGCAACGGCTTCATGCAGGCCATGGTCAACTTCGAGGTAGAGCGCCTGATCGCCTGCGCCCAGTCTCTGGGCGCTGCCGAGTGCGCTTATGAGGACGCCGTCCGCTATGCCACCCAGCGCATCCAGTTCGGACGCCCCATCGGCGCAAACCAGCTGATTCAGGAGCACATCACCGAGATGTACATGAAGATCGAGAACATGCGCAACTGGGTCTACCGGACCGCATGGAAGATCGACAACGGCGAGCCTGTTCAGATCGACTCCGCCGTGGCCAAGCTCTACTGCGGCCGGGCAGCCTTCGAGGTCTGCGACACCGCCATGCAGGTCATGGGCGGCATCGGCTACACCAAGGACTGCCGCATCTCCCGTCTGTGGCGTGACCAGCGCGTCTACCGCATCGGCGCAGGCACCGATGAGATCATGATCCACATCGCCGGCCGTGCCATCCAGAAGCAGTACAAGTAAGGAGGAAAAAGCATGAAGGACATTATTAACGACCTTATTGCCGAGCAGTCCCTGGTGGACACCCTGCTGGACGGTCTGACCGAAGAGCAGTGGAAGCTGCCTCTGGAGGGCTGCAAGCCCTGGATTCTCCAGGACGCTGTGAACCACATCGCCTTCTTCGACTACGCCGCCAACCGCCTGATGGACCACGAGTTCAAGGATCTGCTGGACGGTCTGGACGCAGAGGCCGAGCAGGATGAGGACTATATCCCCCACGCCTTCCGTCACTACACCGGCGCAGAGACGCTGCAGTGGTGGCGCGAGGAGCGCACCAAGATGGTGTTCAAGTTCATGAACAAGGACCCCAAGGAGCGCATCCCCTGGGCGCCCGGAATGCCCATGAGCGCAAAGAGCCTGTGCTCTGCCCGTCTGATGGAGCTGTGGGCCCACTCCGTGGACATCTATGACGCCCTGGGCATGGACGTGGTCGTCTGCGAGCGCATCAAGAGCGTTCTGTTCCTGTCCTGGCAGGCAAGACCCTTTGCCTACGCCATCAACGGCGTGCAGCTGCCCGAGACCCCCGTTTACCTTGAGCTGACTCTGCCCTCCGGCGAAATCTGGGCCAAGGGCGATCCCGAGGCCGAAAACTATATCAAAGGCTCCGCCAAGGAATGGGCCATGGTCTCTGTGCGCCGCCGCAACTGGATGGACACCAATCTGGAAGTAGTTGGCGACGAGGCCCGCCGCTATGCCTCTTTCGTACAGTGCTACGCAGGCAACGCCGACCCCGCTCCCGAGGCCAAAACGCAGAGATAAGGAGTGCTTTCCATGAAAAGAATGACAGTCGAGGACAAACTGGGCAAGACCAAGTTTGTCGTGGACGAAAGCCACAGCCACATCACCGTGGACAAGGATTATCTGGACAAGGAAGAGGCCCAGCGCCTCTGCAACGTCTGCCCCGCCGGGCTTTACAAGCTGGACGAGCAGGGCAACCTCCAGTTCAGCTATCTTGGTTGCCTTGAGTGCGGCACCTGCCGGGCGCTGAGCCTGGGCAAAATCGTAACCGAGTGGAATTATCCCAACGACGGTTACGGTGTCTCCTTCCGCATGGGCTGATATACCCCAATAATAGAGAAAGAGAGAGAAATTGAACATGAGTGACACATTAAAGACTACGAGCCGCCCCAAAAACACTGCGTATTACATCAACTCCGTCATCGGCGTATGCATCATGCTGTTTTTCGGCTACCTGCCCACCTTCTCCACCGTGACCCCCATGGGCATGAAAATTCTGGGCATTTACATTGGCCTGCTGTACCTCTGGTCCACGGTTGACCTGATCTGGCCCAGCCTTCTGGGTATCGTTGTCACCGGCTTTTCCGGCTACAAGTCTGTCAGCGGCCTGCTCTCCGCAGGCTGGGGTGACGGCACTGTCATCTACATCTGGCTGATCTGCCTGTTCGCTTACTTCATTACCAAGTCCGGCGTCTCCGACAACATCGTGCGCGGCATCATGTCCCTGAAGATCGCCAAGGGCCGCCCCTGGGTCGTGTCCTTCCTGTTCCTCACTGCCGCCTACGCCGTGGGCGCTCTGGTCAGCATGACCCCCGCCTGCCTGATTGTCTGGGCATTCTTCCAGAAGTTCGCCTCCGAGATGAATTACAAGAAGGGCGACAAATACGTCTCCTTCATGATCGTGGGCATCGCCCTTGCGGGTCTGATGGGCTTCACCCTCTTTAACTTCCGTGTTCCCGGCAGCATCCTTATCGGCTACATTGAAAGCGCCGGCGGTCATGTCAGCTTCGTGGGCTACTCTGTTACCGCCTTTATCGTGGGCTACGGCGCACTGATCGTCTATACTCTGATCGGCAAGTTCATCGTCCGTCCCGATGTAGAGCGCATCAAGGGCGGTTATGACTTTGACAGCGGCGAGAAGATGACCTCCTACCAGAAGCAGCTTCTCGGCCTCACCGTTGCGCTCATTGTGGTCTTCATTATTCAGAGCATGTTCTCTTCCACTGTCGTTGGCCAGTTTTTGACCAAGCTGGGTTCCTCCGGCATCGTGGTGGTATTTCTTATCATCATGGGCTTTATCAAGCGCAAGGACGGCAGCTTCTTTGCCGACCTGCTGGACGGCACCAAGAACGGCGTTCCCTGGCCTGTGTTCTACCTGCTGACCATCGGTATGCCCCTGGCCTTTGCCATGACCGATGAGACTCTGGGTATTCAGGCCATGCTCTCCGGCGTGTTTGACAGCATTCTGGGCGGCGGCGTCTCCGGTTTCTTCGTGTTCGTCATCTTCATCACCCTGCTCACCGCTGTCTCCACCCAGTTCTTGCTCAACCAGATTCCCGGTATGGTTATCTTCCCCATCGCCAGCGCCTACTGTGCCACCCTCAATGTGAACCCGGGCATGCTGGCCTGCATGATCACCATCTGCGCCAACGCCTCCATCATCCTGCCCTCCGCCAACCCCATCGCCGGTGTTATGCACGGCATGTCCGACTGGATCACCTCCAAGGATATCTACAAGTACGCCATTCCTCTGGTCATCTCCGTGTGGCTGCTGTGCGTGATCGTATGGCTGGTCTTCGGCAACACCTTCTTCAATCTCTTCGGCTGATTACAATAGCAGTTTAACGGTATGAAGCACAATGACATTCCCGCCTTCGGCCTGCTCTCCGGGCTGAGAGTGGTCATGATCGGTCTGTCCGTAGCCGCCCCCTTCGCCGGTGAGCTTTACGCCGAGCACGGCGCGGACGTGATCTGGATAGAAAACCCCAAGGTAGTGGACTCTGCCCGCACCTCCCGCAAGGGAGGTGCCTGGCAGCAGGACCGGCGCAATATGCGCAGTCTGGCCATGAACTACCGGACGGCCGAAGGACGGGAGGCTTTCCTCCGCCTGCTGGAAAAGACCGATGTACTCATCGAGGCCTCCGTGGGCGGCAGTTTTGAAAAGGCCGGTTATTCCGACCGGATTCTCTGGGAGCGCAATCCCGGATTGATCATTGCCCACATCTCCGGCTATGGGCAGACCGGCTTACCCGAATATGTTCACCGGGCAAGCTTTGATCCCATTGCTCAGGCCTTTGGCTGTGCCATGCGCATGAACGGCGTGGACGGCATCCCCTCCATTCCCGCCATGCCCTTCCCCGGTGACTATACCGCTGCTTTCTACGCCTTCGGCATGAGCCTTGCAGCGCTGTACAAGCGGCAGCAGACCGGCAAAGGTGAAAGCATTGATATCGCTCAGTTTGAGCTGATGATGCGCATCCAATCCAACTATCCTACCGATTATCTGCGCTATGGCCTTGACTACATCAAGGAAGGCCCTCACAGCCGCATCTGCGCAGGCTACGGCACTTACAAATGCATGGACGGTGAGGAGATCTACACCCTGTTTCTGGGCTCTGGCGCTGTGAAGCGCGGTCTGGGCATCCTGGGTCTGGAATACGGCAGCGAGGACTTCCCCGCCGGCTCCTCCCTGGTGCCCATCAACACCCCCGCAGGGGATAAGCTGGAAGCGGCTCTTGAAGCCTATGTGTCCACCCACACCGCAGAAGAGGTGGAATCCGCCTTCTGCGCTGCCCGCGTTCCCTGCTCCCGTCTGATGGACTATGAGCAGGCCAAAAACAACCCCCAGTACATTGCCCGAGAAGTATTCACCACCTGGACCGCCGCCGACGGCAAGACCCGGATCCCCGGTGTGAACGTCATGCCCAAGCTGAAAAATAACCCCGGCAAGGTCTGGCGCGGCGCCCCCAACATCGGTATGGACAACGAGGATATTCTCTCGGAGCTTGGCTATGCGCCCGGGGAGATCCAGGCCATGTACCAGGCTGGTCTTCTGGACCGGAAGGAATACTTTGAACCCTGAATTGATCCAATTTTGTATAAAAAAGGAGAAATAAACCATGAAACACAATGAAATGCCCGTATTCGGCAACATGCAGGGCGTCCGTGTCATCGGCACCGGCACCAGCATCGCCGGCCCTGTGGCCTGCAGCCTCTTTGCTGAGCAGGGCGCTGATGTGATCCAGATTGAGAGCACCAAGGCCAAGGACATGGTCCGTTCTATCGGCGATATCTGGACCGCTGAGCACCGCAACAACCGCACCATCGCCCTGAACATCCGTTCCGCCGAGGGCGAAGAAATTCTGAAAAAGCTGCTGGCCGAGAGCGACATTCTGATTGAAGGCTCCAAGGGCGGCACTTGGGACAAGTGGGGCCTGAGCGACGAAGTGCTGTGGCAGATCAACCCCGCCCTGGTCATCGTCCACATCTCCGGCTACGGCCAGACCGGCGACCCCGACTACGTCAGCCGCGCTTCCTATGACCCCATCGGTCAGGCCTTCTCCGGCTTCATGGTTGTCCAGGGCGAGCCTGCTCCCCGCCCTCCCGTACCGGTCAAGCCCTACACCTGTGACTATTTCACCGCTCTGTTTGCCTCCTGGTCCGCCGCTGTGGCCCTGTTCCGCGCACGCCAGACCGGTAAGGGTGAGAGCGTGGACGTGGCCCAGTACGAGGTCATGGTCCGCGTCCAGGCCGACTACCTGACCAACGGCCTGAACTACGGCATTCAGGCCCCCCGTATGGGCATCTACGGCAACTCCGTCTGCGCCCTGCCCAACGTGCAGATCTGCGGCGACGGCAACTACGTCATGACCGCCATCGGCGGCGTCAGCACCTTCCGGACACTGGAGAAGCTGCTGGGTCTGGAGGGAGATCCCGACTTTGCCGAGCCCCATGCTGTCATCAACAAGTCCGACGGCCCCCGCGCTGAGAAGATCGTTGCCGCGATGAACGAGTTCTGCATGGCCCGCACCGCCATTCAGGTCAACGACGAGCTGAACGCTCTCAAGCTGCCCTGCAGCGTCATTATGACCTACGAGCTGATGAAGGAGAACCCCCACTACCAGGCCCGCGGCACCTTCACCACCTGGCATGACGACAACAAGGACAAGGACATCATGGGCGTCAACTGCATCCCCTTCTTCAAAAATAACCCCAGCCAGATCTTCCGCGGCGGCCCCATCTACGGCGCTGACAACGATGACATCCTCTCCGAGCTGGGCTACAGCCAGGAGCAGATCGACGCTCTGTACCAGTCCGAAGTGGTCAAAAAGTAATCTTTTATTCTGTACACTTTCCCCTCCTTAAATTTTTATATCAACGCAAAAGCACCAGCCAGCCCCGAAACGGGCTGGCTGGTGTGATTATTATAAACATGCTTCAGCCGACAACAGAAACGCGGGAAACAGGGAAGCGCAATTCCCGCAGTCCAATAACCCGCCGCCAAAAAGCTTGCTCTTCAGGCCTTTTGGGCAAAGCAGCGTTTTGAATCCTTCAAAAAGGGTGAAGCGATCACAATAATTCTTACAGGACATTTTTGACAAGCAACCGGCCAGTCCCGACGTCAGCCTTTTTTGCATTATTTGGGAAACAGGCCCAGATTGTTATTCTCGGGACTTATCCCCGATCGTTAAAGCCCTTGTCATCGTCGCCGCTTTGTGTTATGATAAAAGCAAGCTGTGGCTATACCACAGAAACGGTGTTTATCTTATACCAAAGGAGGAAAACGATGAGAGGAAACCGAAAAAAGGCAGCGGCCGTTCTGGCTGTGCTGCTGGTGATTCTGTTCGGCTGCATGTTTGCCGCCGACAATATCCAGCGGGGAGGCGGCAGCATTGCCGTGACCGAGGGCTGGATCGTGACCGACGTAGGAAATCTGATGTACAAGCTGTACACCCCCGAAACCGCCACGGCGGAAAACAAAGCCCCGGGCGTGCTGCTGCTGCACGGCTACCAGAACGACCATGAGACCTGCGCGGCCTATGCCATTGAGCTGGCCCGGCGGGGCGCGGTGGTCCTGGCGCTGGATGAATATGGCCACGGCTCCAGCACCGCAGGTCTGGTGAACCGTGGTTATGTAAACCACAAAGTCACCGTCAACTACGGTGAGGACAGCGAGGCTGACGGCAGCTTCAAGGCCATCAGCGGCCCGGTCCGCTACAAGGTCATGATGAACTTCTCCAATCTGAGCTTTTTTGACGCGCATTACACCACGGACGACGACGGCAACACCCTGACCGACAGCTCCTGCGGCGGCAGCTACGCCTATGCCCTGCTGGCCGCCATGGACAACGTGGACGCCTCCCGTCTGGCCGTCAGCGGTCACTCCATGGGCACCTGGTCCTCCTGGTCCGTAGCGGCGGACTTTTCCGGTACGGAAATCGCGCCCCAGGCCATCGTATTGCAGTGCGGCGAGCTTTTCCGGGACAGTGCCTACGATGCGGAAAACATCTCCTTCAACAACGTGCTTTTGCTTCAGGCAAAATACGATGAGTTCAGCTACTTCCGGGATTACCAGAACATGGTGACCGACGAGCTTCTGCGCAGTGACCTGCGGACTGAGTTTTTGGGCTGCACCGCGGATGAGGCCGCCTGGGACACCACCTACGGCGATTTTGCCGACGGCTCCGCCAGGCGTATTGAGCTGCTCAATACCAACCACCGGCTCACCACTCACAATTCCCAGGGCCTTGCCGCCGCCATCACCTGGCTGGAAAACAGCATCGGTCTGGACAGCAGCCTGGCCCCCACCGATCAGGTGGCCATGACCAAGGAAGTGCTGGTCCTCATCGCCATGCTCTGCGCCGTGGCCGCCCTGCTGCCCCTGATGGAGCTTCTGCTGGCCCTGCCCTTCTTCGCAAAAATCGCACAGCCCCTGCCCTCCCGTGAGGGGGTCAAATCCGGGGGCAAGTGGTGGAAAGGCGCGATTATCACCATGCTGATCGCCGCCTTCACCTATCCCTTTATGACCCAACTGGGCCACGGGCTTCTGCCCCTGCCGGAAAACATCTTCCGCATGACCATTGGAAACGGCTTTCTCAGCTGGTATCTGCTGCTGATCCTCATCATGGTCGTGACCGGCGTCATCGGTTACCGGAAGAACAAAAAGAAAGGCGCCCTGGACGGCTGGTACAGCATGGGTCTGGGCAGCAGTGAGGCGCCGGACAAAATGGGCTGGGGCCTACTGGGGCGCAGCGCGGCGCTGGTTTTGTGCATGCTGGCTTTCCTGTATGTCCTTGTGGCCATCTGTGAAGCCGCCTTTATGCTGGACTTCCGCTTTATCTGGCCCTTCTTCAAGACCTTTGATCTGGGCCGCTTCGGCCAGTTCTGGGTATATATCCCGGTCTTTGCCCTGTTCTTCATCCTCAATAACAGCAAGATTATGGCCTCCGCCCGCTGCGAGGCCAGCTACAGGCCCGGCTTTGCCGGCTTCATGGGCTGCTGGTGGAGAAACGCCCTGATGATGGTGGGCGGCATTCTGATCATCGTGCTGATCGAGTACATCCCCTTCTTCATGGGCATCGGCCCCGGTGCGGACCTGCTGTTCAGTCCCACCTTCGGCGGCCCCTTCATGTCCCTGCTGATCCTCTTCGCGCCCCAGGTGCTGGTGTTCAGCGTTCTCTGCACCTATATCTACCGCCGCACCGGCAGCGTCTACACCGGCGCGCTGACCGTGGCCTCTCTGGCCTGCTGGATCGTCACCGGCGGTTCGTCCATGCTGTAATCATCTATCTTATAATGAAAGCTCCGGCCAAAACAGCCGGAGCTTTTTCACGTTCTCTTGTCTTTATTTTTTTGCCTGCGGAAAGAGCTTCTTCTCCAGCCGGAAGGCCAGGGGATAAACGCCCACCAGCAGGAATACCACCAGACCGTAGCGGACTGAGCGCATCAGCAGATAGCCCATACTGCCCGCCGGGAAAAGGTTTCCGATGAGCAGCTTGATGAGACTGCTCAGGACAAAATACAGCGCGCCGCCCACCACTGTGCGCAAAAGAGCCAGCCAGAGATTCCCGGTGTTTTCAAAACGGGTGAAGCGCTGCTCAAACAGCAGCCCGAACACGAAGCCGATGAGCATCCCGTAAGAATTATAGTAATCGTTGGTCGTGCAGTACAGCAGACCCACGCTGCTCACTGCGATGACAATAAAATAAAAGATAAACTTGTTGAAGCCTGAGCGCAACACCGCTTCCACCAGCAGAAAGAGCAAAAGGCCCGCGGCAAGGCCCACGATCACATCGGTAGGCCAGTGAGCGCCCACATAGCAGCGGCTGATGCCGCAGAGAAGGGGCACGAAAACGGCCGCCCATCTGAGCCATTTCCGCTCTTTAAACTCATAAGCCGTTGTGGGGTAGAGGGCCGTGCAGTTGGCGCTGTGTCCGCTGGGGAAGGAGAACCCGTCCACATCCCGCAGCAGTTCAATGGAGCCGCTTGCCGCCCAGGGCCGGACACGGGAAAAGATGTTTTTCAGCAGGCCGATGGACACATTGGTCAGCATGATGGCCGCGCCGATCCGTTCACCCCGCTTTTTGTCCAGGCCCCAGTAGACAAAGCCCATGACCGCGATGCAGATTATTTCTTCCCCCAGGAAAGAGAAAAAGTTATTCAGGTAGAAAAGGATCGTCTGCAATATAGTCCCCTCGCCCAGATGCTGGAGCCAGACAATCAGCTGCTCCTCAAAGGGCAGAAACCAGATCACGCCTTGATTCATCTTTGTTCCTCCTTAAAAAATCCATGCAGAGTGATGGCAGATTCAGCGCAGTTTGTTCTTCCGCAGAACGATGGCCGCCTGTCCGTAGCGGTAGGTATAGGTCATCAGTCCGAAATTCCGCTCCTTCGTCTGGCAGGGGCAGCTGCCGTCCAGAATCTTTTCGCAGAGCTTTTCCATATCCTCCACCACCGCAAAAGTCAAAGGATGGGCGTTGGGGTCGGCGTTGGGCAGCAGGCCCTGCCGCCGGTGTCCGCCGAGCATGATATAGTCCTGATAGGGCCGGAGCTTTTCCCGCAAAGCGCGAAGACTCTGCCGGTATTCGCTCAGGCAGGAGCATCCGGGCATCCACATCCAGGCATAGCTGCCGGAGCCAAAGGCGTCCCCGGTAAACAGCAGCCGGTCAGCCTCATCCGCAAAAATCACGGAGCCGGGGGTGTGGCCCCTGGCATGGATCACCCGCAGCTCCCTGCCGCCCAGGGGCAGCAGATCCCCCTCCTTCAGGGGCTGCCAGCGTTCCACAGGATAGTGTTTCGCCTTTCTCCCGCTGCCCACGGTGCTGATCCAGACCACCGGGCGCAGCAGCTTCTTCCAGGCGGCCACATCCTCCTGATGAAGGCTGACGGCGGAAAACTCGTCACAGTGGTACATATGGTCAAAATGCGCGTGGGTCAGGGCCAGCTCCACCGGCCCTGTGTACAGCGAGCGGATCAGCGGCATTAGCGGCGCGGCATTGCTGCCCGTGTCGATCATCAATGCCCGCTCACTGCCGCAGACCAGATACATGGACTCATCCTGGTCGTCGTCGATGGCATAGACCGAGGGGCAAATCTGCTCCACGCAGTACTCCCCCATGCGCCGGATGCTCCCCCGGCTCTCCTGTGTCTCCATCTCACGCCTCCGCAGTCCCGGCCGTTTTCTGCCCCAGCTGACGCTTGATTTCAGAAAGCTTCCCGTCCAGATCGTAAAAATGCATCAGCACCAGAAGGGCCGCATAAAGAATCACCGGGAACTGGATAAAGAGAAAACGGATGCAGGAAAGGGCTGCCTCCGTCTGCACGGCGGCAAGGCCGGAGTAGCCGCAGGCGGACAGAGCCAGGCCGATCAGCGCGGCGCCTACGCCGGAGCCCAGCTTCTGGCCCACGCTGCCCGCGCTGGTAGTGACGGCGGCGGCGCGGATGCCGGTTTTCCACTCGCCGTAATCCACGGAGTCTGCCAGCATACCGTAATACAGGCTGTTGACCACGCCGAAGCCGCCTCCGCGCAGTGCCAGCGAGACGATCAGGAAAATGCCGTCGCTGCGGATAAAGGCCACCAGCGCCCCGGCCAGCATACACCAGGCTGCGGCGACTACCGCTTTTTTCTTGGAGATGTTCCCCTTCAGAATGAAGGGCATGGACAGCATGCCCACGGCAGCGCCCAGATGGTGATAGGTCACAAGGCTGCCGGCAAGCTTCTCGTCAAAGAGGATGTACTTGGCATAATAAACGCCCACAGTGAGGGTTGCCACCTGATGCAGGACAATGATCAGGATCATGCCCAGAATCAAAAACCAGTATTTATTCTTCATGACGGAGAGGATCGCGTCCTTAAAGGGGATCTTCTCCTCCGTCTTCTGCACCTCGGTCACCGTCTCCCGGGTGCCGAAATACACAAGCACGCAGACCACAAAAGAAATCGTGGCAAAGATCGCCGCCATCAGGACCCAGCCCCGCTGTCCGCCGCCCAGGGCGTCCACAATGTTCAGGCAGAGCATGGAGAAGATCATCTGCACCAGACCGGCGAAGATCATGCGGATGGAATAGGCCGATGCGCGGCTGGCCGAGTGGTTGGACATGTAAACCGGCAGGGCGTTGATGGCACAGTTGAGGATGGTGAAGGCGATGGTCATGGCGAAGTTATAGGTCACGAATATATAGACCGCCTTGCCCAGCGTTCCGCAGTCCGGCACGGCAAAGAGCAGTACATAGGCCGCCGCCATCAAAACCGCGCTGCGCAGGACCCAGGGCCTGGCCGAGCCGCTTTTGGTGTGGGTATGGTCGATCAGGTTCCCTGCCCAAAGGTCGCTGATACCGTCGAAAATTTTGCTGACCAGAATGATCAGGCCCACAAGTCCGACCTCCATTCCCAGCACATCGGTATAGAAGAAGGTCAGAAAAGACAGGGAGATGGTGTAGATAGGGTTTGAGGCCAGCTCATTGAGCGCATAGGCCAGCTGGCGGCGCATAGGGATCGGGCGGTCTGCCGGGGACAATACATCGACTTCAGCCGCTGTGTTCTTTGTTTTTGAATGAAACAGCATGGGGCATACTCCTTTTCTTTATAGGGAGATCACCGTTCAGAACGGGGGTCTTTTTCCGACTTTAAATGGTCGTTCAAATAGTCCGAGGCCTGGCCCAGAATGGAGAGAATACATCTGTCCGCCTCATCAGGGTCTCTGCGGGCGATGGCCGCCGTCAGCAGTTCAAATTTGGGCAGGCTTTTTGTCCGCTCACTGCGGTTGCAGTAGTGTTCCCGGATCAGACTGCGTATCATCTTCTCAAAGCTCTGAAACACCATGGCGCAGGCCGCGTTGCCGGATATTACGGTAAGGCACTTGTGATAGCGGTACACCGCCTCATCCAGCAGCTCTTCCGGCGCCGCATAGATCGCGTCCGTGCAGGCCTGAAGCTGCCGGAGCGCGTCCCCGGTCAGATTGGCGCAGGCCAGGCGGGTACACTCCCGCTCGATCAGAATACGCAGCTCCATCAGATCGCGGAAAAGGGCAGGGTCGATGTAGGCGGAATTATAGCTCATGATGGCCGTCAGGGTCTCCGGCGTGGCGTTGCGCACATACTCGGCCACATATGTTCCCTTGCGGGGAACGATACGCAAAAAGCCCATCCGCTCCAGATCCAGGATTCCCTGGTTGACGGAGCCGCGGCTTATCCCCACCTGCAGCGCAAGCTCCCGCTCCGGCGGCAGCCGGTCCCCCGGCTTCAGCTCCCCGGACAGAATTTTGGCCTGCATCAGGTGGATGAACTCCGCTTTGCGATTTTTGCTGTCCTTTGCCTGCATTCTTTTCTCACCCTTGCCTCTGTTTGCCAGTATTTTATAATATCCCACCGTCAAAATCAAGGCTGGCCGGTAAATTACGTTGCAAGCCCGGTTTTGTTTCCGCCTTTTCAGGTCTTATATTCCCGCTTCTGATGGGGCAAAAAAGTCCGTTTTTCGCGGCAGCCGCGAAAAACGGACTTTTTTGCGTATTTACACCCCCAGGGTGGAAGCCCAGTCTGCTTCCTTGAAGCCCAGCAGCACAAAGCCGTCGCCGATCAGCAGCGGGCGCTTTACCAGCATACCATCCGAGGCCAGCAGGGCCAGCTGCTCCTCCTCACCCATGGCGGGGAGCCTGTCTTTCAGCTGCAATTCCTTGTACAGCAGTCCGCTGGTATTGAAAAATTTCTTCAGGGGCAGCCCGCTCTGCCGGTGCCATGCTCTCAGCTCTTCCCGTGTGGGCCTGTCGTCCTTGATGTGCCTTTCCTCAACGTCAAGGCCCTTTTCCTCCAGCCACTTTTTTGCCTTCTGGCAGGTGCTGCATCTGGGATAACAGATAAATTGCATGTTGCTTCTCCTTTATATTCGTTTTCCCCTCCGGGGCGGAGGCGTACCCGGCAGCAAATCCCGCGTTCCGTTCATTTCTTTGCGGTGTAATTCTTATAGCTGCGGTAATACTCCCCGTAGCCGTAGTATCCGTAGGACTTGCCCATAGCGCCGTGACTGACGCAGTTCATCACGCAGCCGATCAGGGGCAGATCATCGTCGGAAAGGAGCTGGATTCCTTCCAGAATCTGACTCTTCGACGCATAGTCCTGGCGGATGGTGAGCAGGGCGCAGTCAGCCAGACCGGAAATTTCCGCCGCGTCCGCCAGCAGTGAGCAGGGCGGCGTGTCCAGAATGATGTAGTCAAACATATCCCTGACCGCGCCGATAAACGCCTGCGTTCTCTCCGACGCCAGAAGCTCTGCCGCATTGGACACCGGCCTTCCGCCGTATACCACAAAGAGGTTTTCCGTTCTGGTTTCGCGGATATAGTCTTTTTCCGCATGGCTCCCTCTCAGGTAGTCAGACAGGCCCCGGCTGCCTTTTTCCCCGAGGACGGCGGCGATTGAGGGGTTTCGCAGGTCGCAGTCCACCAGCAGGGTCCTGCTGCCCTTCTGGGCCAGAGCCAGAGCCAGATTGGCTGCCACCGTGGTCTTTCCTTCCCCGGGGACAGCGCTGGACACCAGCAGTACCTTCCTGTTCTCCTTCTGCATCTCTTTTTCAACCCGGAGGCGCAGCAGCCGCATGGACTCCAAAAAGCCGAACTGATCTCCCTGCCCGGCCAGCCCGGGATAGGTCTTTCCTTTCTGGTAGGCCTTGACCATGGGCAGCATCCCCAGACAGCTCAGATTGACCAGGTGCCGCAGCTCCTCTTCATTGTGGACCGTTGAGCGGGCAAAGGACAAAAACAGCACCGCGCCGATCCACAGAACCACGCCGAGGACAAGGCCTTTTTTTACAGCGGACGTGTAGTCCCGGCTGTTGACGGGGGCCGTGGGCAGGCCGCTTTCGTCCAGAAGATACATGTCGGTGGGCCCTACAACAAATTCCGCTATACTGGGATAATAAGCAATGACGGCGTTGAGCACGTCATAGGCCAGCTGCGCTTCTCCGGAGGTGACGGTCAGGGTAAAGATGTTGGTATTGCTCAGCACACTGGCTGTCACCTTGGGCATAGAGGATATCCCCAGTTCCTTCATCACCTTGCTGCTCAGCGCGCCGCTGGTGAGAATATAGGGAAAGGTTTTCTGCATCTGCTCCGCCGTGGCGGTGTTATAGGTCCGGACCTCCGCCTGAAGGGGGTTGGTCACATAAACCGTAAAGGAGGCGCTGGCCTGATACTGAGGCGTATAGGATCGGTAGGTTCTCCAGCAGAAAAATGCGGAGAGCAGGATAAGCAGCAGGATCCCCGGTATCAGAAGGCGTTTCGCGCCACGCCGGAAATCTGAGATCAGAATACCCAGATCAATCCTGGCGTCGTTATTTTTTTCTGTAAAATCATTGCCCATGATTTGCTCTGTTCCTCCGGTTTTGCAGCGCTTTACTGTTCACTGTACTTGCCATACTTTCCGTAGCGTCCGTAGCGTCCGTAACGCCCGTATCCGTAACCGTAGCCGTAGCCATCACCCTGTGGCAGGGAATAGACATTGTTGACCACACAGCCCAGCAGCCTGGACCTGGCGCTGTTCAGCGAAGCGACCGCACGGTTCAGGCCCTCCGCCGTCACATAATTCTGCCGTACTACCAGCAGCGACGCATCCACAAGCTCCATAAACAGCTCTGCATCCGACGCCACCGACATGGGCGGGGTGTCTACGATCACATAATCGAAGTACTTCCGCACCTCTTTCATCAGCTCTGCCATGCCCTGGGAGCCGGCAATCTCCGTATTGCCGCGCATGCCCTTGCGCTCCAGCAGCAAATACAGCTCCGTTTCTTTCATGCGGACAATGACGTCCTGCATCTCTGCCCGTCCCGTCGCCACATCCACCGTGCCAAATCCCCTCCAGGGACATTCAAGGATCTTATAGCAGGCGGGCTTGCGGAAATCGCAGTCCATCAGCAGCACACGCTTGGATTTTTTCGCCATGGCAAGGGCCAGGTTCACCGCGATGGTGGACTTCCCCTCATTTTCCATCACGCTGGTAATCATGAGGATCTGTCCGTCCTTGGGCATCTGCATCTCAACTCTGCGTCGCAGCTTCCGCATGGTTTCCGTAAAGAGGAAGCTGGTGGTGGGCTTGGTGATCAGAATGCCGGTCTTGCGCCGCCTGAGCAAAGCGCCCAGGGTCTTATATTTCCGCTCATGCTGGATCTCTCCCAGCACCTGGCAATTCAGCTTCTTTTCCGCCTCCTGCCTGCTGCGAACGGTATCCCGCCGGCAGGAGAGCATACCCAGAAGCACGCACATGGCCGCGGCGGCCAGAAACGCCGCTTTCTTCATCGCGGAAAAAGGATCGGCCGGGTTGACCGGCGCAACCGGAACCACAGGGTCCTGCAGAACCTCCAGGATGGTGTCGCCCAGCACCTGGTAGGAGACGACGGAATGATTTTCAATGATTGCCCGGGTCACCAGAAACGCGGTGCGCGGATCAGAGGCTGTCACCCGCAGGGTGAGGAGGTTTGTCTCCGCGATGGCCGTGGCGCTGATGGTCCCGTCAAAGGCGTTCATTCCCAGTGTTTCAAGGATGGTCTTGCGCAGAATAGAGCTGTTGAGCACCTCGGAAAACACGGTGGCCAGATTGGTCGCAGCAGACAAATTCTGGTAAACCGTTGTGGAGCTGCCCTTCGCCGAGACCACAAAGGTGGTGGTCGTGGTATAGGCCGGGGTATAAAGGAAGTCCGACAGCACATAAGCCGCCATTCCGATAAGCAGGGCAGCAATCAGAATAAGGTACCAGCGCTTCAGAACATCCTGCGCAACGGTCAGCGGGCTGAAGGAGAGCAGAGAGAGCTGCTCGTTTCGATTTTCTGTCTTTTCCTGCATAGACGCTTACTCCTCCACCACCACGATCAGCCGTGTATATCCGGTATAATTGCCGTACTTTACCGTATAAGCCACACTGTAGGTCCCCGGCGTATTGGTGCTGACGTCAGAGCTGGTGGAAACAGAAACTCTGTCCGAATAGCTTCTCAGATCAATCAGATCACCGCTGACGCGCAGGGTCTTCAAATAAGAATTGGGGTCAAACCGGGCGCCCTTTTCCAGATAGACCAGGTTTTCGCTGAGCTCCACGGTGGCGTTGTAGGCGGCGGAAGAATACACCTCCACCGGGATGGTCAGATAGATGGTTTCGCCCATGCTGTTTGTCGCCCGAAATTCCACCTCGTGAATCCCCTCCGCCGTGATGGAGCTCTCCCGGCTGACCAGCGTAGCCTTGATCCGGCCGTCCAGCGCGCCGTCGATCACATCCTCGGCCCCGATATAGTTGAGCACGTTGAAGGAGGTTCCGCTGCGGAACACCAGAGGGGCGGACAGGGTGAACCGGGGACTTTGATAGTCTGTATAGCGCAGAGTGCGCCGGGCCTTTGCCACGTTCCCGGCCTTGTCAAAGGCGGCGTAGGTGACCTCAGCGGTATGATCCGGTTCCAGTGCGGAAACCCCCTCCACCACAAGGCTGCCCGTCACATCTCCGTCCCGGGCGTCCCGGGCCGTGACGCCGCTCAGAAGCTCCGTCTCTGTCGCGCCCACGGAGACTTCGATTTCCTCATTCAGGAAAGAAATCTCAGGAGCCGTGTGATCGACCGCCTGTCTGGAGAGGATAAAATAGACCGCGAAAGCAACGCAGCACAGTGCTGTAAAAAGCAGAACGCTCTTTTTTCTCTTTTCCCTCACCTGTCATTCTCCTTGGGCGCCGCCGGAGAACCGGCCGGTCCGGCCGGGGCGGCGCAGTGTTTTCTCTGTTGGGTGCAGCTGTTTGCATGCCATTCCATAATAAGGGTATTTTATATCCGGCGGCTGTATAAATCAAGGATTAATTTTTCCTTTCTCCTGTTCAGGCCTGTGAGGGTTACATTTTTCCCGATTATCTCATTTTATGTAAACTGATCATATATCTTGTGGTTGCCGAAATTACCACCGCAAAATGTGGAAGACAACGTGCGATTTTGTTGCAAATTTTTCTCTTATTTTTATTGACAAAATTACAAAATTTAACTATAATTCTCTGATAGAAACTGGGATCAGTGTTTTTTCATAGGGGTATACCTCCTGTGATTTGGCGTCCGGGCCGGAAGGATGGGCATATGAAAATCAAAGACAACTTTATTCTGCGCGAGATCGCCGGAGAGCACATTCTGATCCCTGTGGGCGAAGCGGCGCTCCGTGTTCACGGAATGGTCACGCTGAGCGAGAGCGCGCTTTTGCTCTATGAAAAGCTGCAAAGCGAGTGTACCGAAGAAGATCTGGTGGATGTGCTCACCGCCGAATACGAGGTGGGCCGGGACGAGGCTCTGCGGGATGTAGGGGCTTTCCTGGGCCAGATGCGGCAGGTCGGCATATTGGAAGGATGATTTGATGAGAGCAAAAAAACGAGGGGCGCACAAGCTGGGTCTGGCGCTGCTGGTGCTGCTGTGTGTTCTGATGCTGCTTCTGCTGAGCTGGGGCGGCGCCTCATACAGCCCGGGCGAAAAAACCGGAGAAGCAAGCCCCGGGCCGGTCAGCGCCGCGGAAACGCCGCAGGTATCGCCAGCCAATGTGCAGGATAAGCTTCGCTTCAATGTGGAGCTGCCCTATGATCTGGAGGGCGGCGATCTGCGCATCATTTCCCTGTTTCAGACCGACGCGCTGAACCCGGACTGCGATAACGCGGAGGGCGTCGATCTGGCCTCGGTGGAGCTGGTGAACCTTTCAGACAAGTATCTGGAGGAAGCCCGGCTGACCATCGTTCTGTCTGATGATACGGCGCTGGAATTTCTTGTACAGGATCTGCCCGCGGGAATGACTGTATGGGCCTTTGAGACCGGAAATCAAAGCATTGCGGACGACGCAAAATGCGAAACCATCGACTGCGCAGCGCAGTTTTTGGACGCCCAGCCGCTGATGAGCGGCATAAGTACGGAGGCAAACGATGCCAATCTGACCGTAACGAATCAGACCGGCGCGGATATCGCTGTTTTGACCCTGCGGATCCACTGTCTCTTTGAAAACGTTTATTTCGGCGGGAAATCCGTTGAATATACTATTGATAATTTGGCAAACGGCGCTGCGGCGGAAATCACCGCTGCGGAATGCTTCATGGGAACGGCCCAGGCCGTCTCCATCCGATAAAGCCGTGTTCAGATACGGGAAGGAGAACGAGAATGAAGAAATATGTGAAGCCTGAGCTCTTTTTCGAAAGCTTTGAGCTTAGCCAGAGCATCGCAGCCTGCGGGATCGATGTGCACCATGGGGACACAAGCAACTGCAACCCCAGTCTTGACCCTAAATTCTGGGGAGGGTTGGAGCTCACAGTCTTCAATGCGGACCGAAGCTGCGACATGACGCCTGACGCCATTGACGTCTACTGCTACACCGTCGGTACCAGCGAGGCAGGCAGGACCTTCAACTCCTGATGGCTGAGCGGCGGCTTTACCGCCTGAGCATTTCCGGTGTAGGGATCACCATCGCTTCACCCCGGCCCTTGCCGGTGACGGAGCGCTTTGCCCCTTTCCTCACGGAGGAGCGCGGGACGGACTTTCTTGTGGAATGCCGCGAAGTCCCCGCTCTTGCTGTCCCCTGCGGCGAACCGGTGTATAAAGGAGAGCGCTTCTGGGTCTGGCCGGATGGGGATGGTGGTTTTTCCCGCTGGTACTTTGACGGGATGCAGGACAATGCTTTCTTTGCCCGCGCCCGGCAGGCCGGGGCCGACCGCGTCCTGGTGGACTATTCCCCCATTGGGCGTGAGCTGGTCTCCGACATGGGCAACTGCTTTGCTTTCAGCGGCTGGGAAATGCTGCTCCTCCAAAAGGGGAGATTGCTGCTTCACGCCTCCTGTGTGGACACCCCTTTGGGCGGTCTGCTGTTCTCCGGCCCCTCAGGCATCGGGAAAAGCACCCAGGCAGAGCTGTGGCGGCAGTACGCGGGCGCAGTGCTGATCAACGGCGACCGGCCCATCCTCAGCCGGGATGAACAGGGCTGGCGCGCCTGGGGTTCCCCTTACGCCGGTTCCTCCCGCCACTTTGTGAACGAGAGCTGTGTTCTCCGTGCCGTCGTCCTGCTGAAGCAGGCAAAAAGCTGCACCCTCCGCCGTCTCAGCGGTGCGGATGCTTTCCGCCGGGTGTTCGCCGGAACAACGGTGAACAGCTGGAATAAGTCCTCCGTTCTGCACGTCTGCGAGCTGACGGAACGGCTGGTCTCCGCGTTGCCGGTGTACGAACTGTCCTGCACGCCTGACCGGGCGGCGGTGGAGCTGCTCCGGGCCGAATTGGAGGGAAAGGCGTAAACATGACTGAGAATCCTACCATTAGCCCCACCCGCCTGACGGAGTACATGTACACCAAGGCCGGAAGAATGGGCGTACCCATAGGGGGCACCTTTGAGCTGTCTCCGGTCTGCAACTTTGCCTGCCGTATGTGCTATGTGCGCAAGACGGCCAAAGAGGTTGCGGAGAGCCGGCGACCCATCCTGACGCTGGACGATTGGCTGAGAATTGCCCATGAGGCCCGGGAGCAGGGCATGCTGTACCTGCTTCTGACCGGCGGCGAGCCTTTCTTATGGCCCCATTTCTGGGAGCTGTACGAAGCGCTGATCAAAATGGGCTTTCTGGTGTCCATCAATACCAATGGCTCTCTGATTGACGATAAAGCGGTGGAGCGGCTGAAGCGCCTGCCGCCCCGCAGAGTCAATATCACGCTCTACGGTGCAAGCGATGAGACCTACGAGGCGTTGTGCCAGACCAAAGGCGTTTTTACCAGAGTTACCCACGCCATCGAGTCACTGCGAAAGGCCGGTATCCTGGTCAAGCTCAATGGCACCATGACGCCGGATAACATCTGCGATCTGGATTACCTGATCGACTACGCAAAGGACCGGGGTCTGATCCTTGAGACCACTACATATTTGTTTCCTCCTGTCCGGCGCGACCCCTCCATGACCGGCGTCAACCGCCGCTTCACCCCGGAGGAATCCGCCCGGTATCAGATGCATATATTCCGCCGCCAGAACGGCGAGGAGCGGTATCAGGCTTATCTTGAAGCCATTGCCAAAGGCTCCATTCCCCCGCCGGGACTGGACGAGTCCTGTATCGACCCTGTGGACGGCAAGGTCCGCTGCCGTGCGGGCCGGGCCGCTTTCTGGGTCACCTGGGACGGTCGGCTCACCCCCTGCGGCATGATGACCCAGCCCACAATTGAGCTGAGAGGGCAGAGCTTTGGCGATGCCTGGCAGCAGCTCCGGGAGGAAATGGGCCGTGTGGCCCTGTCCGGTGTCTGTGCCAAATGTCCCAACCAGCAGCTCTGTCACGCCTGCGCCGCTATGGCCCAGACGGAGACCGGCGCCTTTCAGGGCGTCCCCCGCTACCTCTGTGAAATGGTTGCGGCCCTGCGCAAGCTGGCCGAAACCGGCCTTGACCCCTGAAAGCGCCCCGCGTTAAATCCGCGCCGCACGGTCAAAGGCGCCCCCCTTGAGGGGAGGCAAAAGCGCCCCGGCAATCCTGCGAATAACAATTTCATTCGCATTATTTATAGATTGTATATCCTACTACGAAAAGAGGAGGAACATTATGTTGAAGAAACTGACAAAAGTACTGTCTCTCCTGCTGATCCTCTGCATGATGGTCAGCATGTTCCCTGTGGTGGCTCTGGCCGACGAAGGAGCAGTGGAGCCCGCCGTCACAGAGACGCCGGAAGAGACAACGCCTGTGGACACTCCCGTCCCCGTGGAGAGCCCTGTCCCCTCAGAGACGCCCGCGGTGGAAGAGTCCCCCGCTCCCTCGGACACGCCCGCGGACAGTGAGCCTGCCGGCGGGGACGAGACCGATGAGGAATACAGCATTTCGCCGCTTTTGGATGATGCGGATGTCACGGACACAACGTCTTACACGCCGCGTCCGTTGGACACAAGCGTGTTCTACCGTATTTTCCATCTGGACTGCGGTCGTAAGTATTTCTCTGCGGATCAGATCAAGGCAATTATTGACCTCCTTGCGGAAAATGATTACACCCATCTGGAGCTTGCTTTCGGCAACGGCGGAATGCGTTTTCTGCTGGATGACATGAGCGTCACGGTCGGGGAAACGACTTACAGCAGCGAAAATGTTAAAAGTGCTATTACCACCGGCAATGCTGCGTTTGCAAGGGGCACAGAGAGTACTTCTCTCACACAGGCTGAGATGGACAGCATTTTCACCTATGCGGCGGAGAAGGGAATCGGCATCATTCCCCTTCTGAATTCGCCCGGTCATATGAACGCGCTCGTTTCTGCCATGGGAACACTGGGAATTGCGAATGCCGGTTATCCTGTTAATGACTCTTATTCCTCTGCCAGCACCATCAATATTCAGAATGAAACAGTCAAGGCATTTACGCAGGCGCTGATCGGCAAGTATATCTCCTATTTTTCCGGCAAAACCACCATGTTCAATCTCGGCGCCGATGAATTTGCCAATGACCCCACTGACCTTGATAAGATCGGCTTTGAGAATTTTGGAAGCTACCCCGGCCTGAAAGACAGCTTTATCAGCTATGTGAACAGCATTGCCGCAGCCATCAGCAACAGCGGCATGACCCCCATGATGTTCAATGACGGCTATTACTGGACCGGCGCAGGCTTTAACAGCGATATCGCCGTGTGCTATTGGACAAGAGGAAGTGTCAGCTCTGGCGCCATTGCCGCCGAGGGTCACCCCATCATCAACACCAATTACCAGTGGTACTATGTTCTTGGTACTGAAACGGGTTGGGCCGGCTATCAGACCGCACTGAACGGAATTGCAAACTACAAGGTCACTGCGGTGATCGATGGCGGCGCGGCGCCTTCCGGCGCCATGCTCTGCCTCTGGTGTGATACACCCAGTGCAGAGTATAACCAGGAAGAAGTTGGAAGGGTTTCTACCCTTATCACCAACATGGCGGCAGCAAACACGGATAAGTTTGACCTGACCAAAACTGTCACCTGCACGGACGGTCACTTGTCTGTCAGGGCCCTGGGCCTGACTTCGCTCATCTGCACTCCGGTGGCTGAAGAACAGATCCCCGAAATTTCCGGTGCAAGCAAAACCATTGCCTATACAGTAACGCCCTAT
>JALFOM010000106.1 GCA_022782265.1 Clostridiales bacterium
CGCACCGCAGCGTTGTGGCAGCTCCGCCCCAATCATGGAGGACATACGCTACTACCACATCGGCGGATTCTACCATCCAGCGGTTCCTATGAGAAATAGCAAAACGGCGCGGGACAGTTTCCAACGGCGGATACACGGTGCTGTCGTAACCGGAAGTGTTTCTCCCGGTGTTTAGATAAGCCAAGACAAGTACCAGCTCGATCTGCGGATATTGTTTCTTCTGTTCTCGCAGAACAGACGCTGCCAAGCTGTCAAAGGCTCCATAGCCGCCCAGGTAAAAGGTGGTCGCGCCTTGCTCAATCAGTTTCTGCGTAACATCGTATAACCATTTCTCTATTTTCTCGCTCTGCGAAATTTGTGCATGACCGCAAAAGGTAACAGTCATAAAAACACCCCTGTTCCCATCATAGCGCAAATAACGCCATTAGTACAGTTACAGGGACTAATTTTCGCGCACCTGCCCATATAATACTTTTAGTACAAGGACAGGGACGGTGAGTGAGATTGAAGCTAAATCAGGCGGTCAGCAGACGCCTTTCAGAATTGCTGGAGGAGCGTAAAATGACGCAGTATCAGCTGTATATGAAAAGCGGCGTTCCCAAGTCCACCATAGGCAATATCATCAACTGTTCTTACGATTCCGTAAAGCTGCGAATCATCCATGAGATGTGCCAGGGGCTGGAAATTGGAATAGACACCTTTTTCGCTTCACCGCTTTTCAAGGAAGATAATCTGGAACCATAAGACCTCCGACGAGCTTCGCCGGAGGTCTTATGGTTGTTATTTTGGCTTTTCCTGTTTTGATCGAATTGCGGGGCGCTGCTTAACCTTTTTTTCATTCTTTACTCGTTCCAGCGTAAAAACCATATCGCTGGTACGCTCAAAAAACCCAACATCCTTTTTCCAACTCATTCCGCATTTACAATGCTGTAATCCGATAAATTGACATTTCATTTTCCGGCCGCATACAGGACACACCTTATTGCTTTTTCCCATTAAAACACTCCTTAGCCATAAACCAAATCCTGAATTGCATATTTCAAATCCTGCACCTTGCCCAGCAGCCAAAAGGCCAGCTTCGGCAGCCCAAAGGGGCTTATGAGAAACGCGATCACCAGCAGGATAAGGCCGTTCTGCGGGGAGTATGTTATCAGGACGGCCACGCCCAGCAGGGCAATCACCGTGCTGAGCAGCCCCAGCACCAGGCCGGACACATAGACCAGCCCCACGCAAATCCAGATGGCCAGGGTGAGCAGCAGGATCACCGGCGCAATCACAATCTTCAAAATCAGCTTCAATGCGATCATTTCATGGCCTCCTCTCGACGATCCAAATACTTCTGGCACAGACGGCGGACCTGTTCCTCGTCGGCCTCGTTTTCCTCCCGGCGTCCCTTTGTCAGCTGAATGGAGGCAAAGGATTCGTACTCGACCAGCAGATGGTCAAATAGTTCCTCCGGGGTCCGGCACACATCACCCTCGCAATAGGGCGGGTCCGGGGGCGAGCCGTTGAAGGACACACAGACATATCCGTACCGGCTCTTGTAGACTTCCAGCTCCATATCCTGCACCAGATAGTCCTCGAAAATCTCTAAAACCTTTTCAAAGGTCAACATTGGTATCTCAACTCCTTTGTGAGATGTGAGAACACTTTGCTATCTGCCTTTATTATCCGGCAAGCCCCGTCAAAAGGCAAGGATACAGACAAAAAGAAAAGGCGGAGGGAGGCGCGGCGAAAAGAACGCCGTTCCTCCCTCCGCAGATGGGATATATACCCCTGTCACGATAGATTGGAGAGCTGGGTCAGGATTTTCTTCACGCCCGCCCATAGCTGTTCCTGCCGCTGGGCTATATCCTCCAGGTCAGCGTCATAGACACGCCCGGTCTCATGCACCCGGCGGGTGAGCTGGTTCAAATTGTTGCTACTCCGGCGCAGCAAGGACACCAGCTCCTTCAGCTCCGGCAGGTCCAGCTGCACCACATAACCGTCCAGGGCCATCTTCCGCAGATAGGCTTCCCGGTTCTTCGTCCCAAGTTGGGACATGTTCTGCTCGATCAGCGCCAGCTCCTCCGGGGAGACCCGGAAATTCACCTGGACATCCCGCTTGCGCTTCGGGGCGCTCACCGCTCCGGCTCCCGTTTCTTCTGGCCCGGAGCTTTGGGGGCTGCCTGTTTCGGTTCCTGCTTCAAATGCTCCCGGACAGAGGGCCGGGGCTGGCGCAGCTCCTTGGAGCGATCCTCGCTGGCCAGGATGGTGGCATAGGTTCCGGGCATCCCTTTCATGCCGGTAAACGCCAGACTGCGAAACGGCAGGAGATTCATCAGCCGGTCATGGTCTTTGCTCCCGGCACGGTTCAAAAACTCCGGGGAAATGCGGGCCATGTAATGGGTTCCGTGGGGGCTGTTCGGCACATCCGGTGCGCGCAGCTCCCGCAAAATCCGTTCCGCCTCGGCCTGGATGTCCTCTGCCGTCAAGGGCTGGCGGCGCAGATGTTCCTCGCGCACCAGATCAATAAAGCCATTCAGTACGGCGGGGTGGCTGTTTACTGCATAGCCAACCCGGACGGTATCGGAGTTATAGTTGGGGATGGTCTTGGCCCATTCCTTGTTCCGGGGCGAGTAGCGCCCATCCCAATCCTGGAGCTGGACGGTGTTGGCCAGGACCAGCATCACCCGGTCCATACCATAGGTCTCGATCACGCCCTTTGCGGCATCGTGACTGAGATACATCCCGTCGAAGTGTTCCCGCACCGCCGCTTCAATGGCTTCCTTGCATTGGAGATTTGCGTTGTTTGAGGCCCGGTACTGCTCCAGCTCCCCATGCTCTTTTGCATAGGCAGCCGAGTGAGGATAGACGGCAGCCTTCCGCAGCTCCTCCTGGGTTCTGCACACATCATCGGCCCTGATTTCGATACAGTCCCGAACCACATCCATGTGGTCGGTCTCCACTTTCTCAAAGTAGTGGTACACATCAGCCAGCGGCGTGGGCGAATCCAGCAGTGCCTGGGCCTGGGCATCGGTCAGCTCCAGTTCCTCCATCGCCATCACGATGTCCTCCCGGACAGTGTACTCATAGGCGTGGTTCAGGACCTCTGCCGAGGGCTGGCTTTTCAGCCAGTCCCGGAATTTGTCCTGCTCGGCGGCCATCTTCTCATAGAGGGCCGTATTCAGATCGTTGGGTTTCATGTTATCGCACCTCCTCATGCTGTTTTGGTTTCTTTTCGGGGCTTCGGGGCGGCACCGGGCGCTTCAAGCTGTCCAGCACCGAGGGCCGTGCGCTCTTGGCGATCACAGGCTCCGGCTGAGAGCGGCCCCTGCCGTCCAGGTTCAGAAGCGTGTCCAGTTCCACAAGACGGGCGGACTTTACCCGCAGATCATCCTCATAGGGGAAAGGCTTACCCACTTCCTTCTTGGCGGCGGCCTGCTGCTGGTACAGATTGTCCAGCTGGGCCTTGGCCGCCTCCAGGCACTGGGGCATTTGAGAGAGCGCATTGTCAATGCGGGTCAGGTTGCCGCGTGGGTCTGTGCCGAGGCTTGCCCGGTGGGTCATCTGGCCTTTCAGCAGGAGCGTATATTCCTGTTTCCAGGCCGAAAACTCCACGGACATAGT
>JALFOM010000047.1 GCA_022782265.1 Clostridiales bacterium
GGAAAGGGCCTTTGCGATCTGCTTGGAAAAGTGCAGCGTCTCCTTCCAGGAGAGCATGCCCCGCCGGTCCATATACTGCTTGAGGGTGATGCCATCGATCAGTTCCATAACTATGTATTCGATGTCATCACTATGGCTTACATCATACACGGCGACGATATTCGGGTGGGAAAGCATGGCTACGGCCTGAGATTCCGCGCAGAAACGCCGGCGGAATTCCTCGTCCGCCGCCATCTCATCCCGCATGATCTTTACCGCCACATAGCGATTCAGGCGGTGACACATGGCTTTATAGACGATGGCCATTCCGCCCTCGCCGATGCACTCTAATATCTCATATCGGTCATCCAGAATTTTGCCGATGTATTTTTCGTTCTCGTTCATTTGCTCTCCTTATTTCATTACCGCAAGAACGGTCACATTATCCCCGGCTCCCCTGTTCAGCGCCTTGCTCATCAGAGAACGGCAAAGCAGCTCAGGTTCAGGATATTCTTTCGCGTAGGCCAGGATCTCCTCGTCAGAGACGATGTTGGAAAGGCCGTCGGAGCAGAGCAGCAGGAAATCCCCGCCCTGAAGGCTGAACTCAAAGTAGTCCGCCTCCACCTGCGCCTCAGAGCCCAGGGCCCTGGTGATCACGTTGCGCTGAGGATGGGTTTTCGCCTGTTCCTTGGTTATGGCGCCGTACTCCACCAGCTCCTCCACCAGAGAGTGGTCCCGGGTGATCTGCGTGATGCAGTCCAGACGCCGGGAGATATGGTAAGCCCGGCTGTCGCCCACATTGATAATATACCCATTTCCGTTGGACTTAACAACACCGCCCACAATGGTGGTACCCATGCCGTTGTACTCCTCGTCAAACTGGGAATATTCGTAGGCAACGCCGTTGGCCTCCGTGCAGGCGTCCCGGAGGATTTTCTGAAAATCCAGCGCACGGTTTACCCGGGACGTGAGCTTTGCGTAGATGTAGGAGACAAAGGCCTTATTGGAAAGCTGGCTTGCCAGCCCGCCGGCCTTTGCGCCGCCCATGCCGTCGCATAGGGCCACCACAAGGCAGTCCTTGGCGTCGCATTTTTCGATGATAAAGCTGTCCTGATTGTCCTTTCTGACTTTACCCTTGTCCGTAAGGCCGAAGCTCTTCATTGCATCAGATCCTTTTACGATTTATGCCGTACTTAATTGCCTTTTTGCATTTTCCGGCGAAGCTGACCGCAGGAGGCGTCAACATCTCCGCCCAGCTTGCGGCGTACCGTCACATTCACCACGGCGTCCTCCAGAATTTTAATAAAGGCCTTCATGTGGCCGGGGGTAGAGGGCTTAAACTGCCGCTCCTCCACGTGGTTTAAGGGGATAAGGTTCACATGGGCGCAGACCGCTCTGGCGTGCTTTGCCAAGAGCCTTGCGTGGTATTCCGTGTCGTTTACCCCGTCGATCATGGCATACTCAAAGGATATCCTTCTCCCGGTACGCCGGTAATATTTTTTGCAGGCCTCGATCAGCGGCCCCACGCCCCTGCCCCGGTTGGCAGGCATGATCTTTGAGCGGGTCTCATCATCCGGTGCGTGGAGAGAGACGGAGAGGGTGAGCTGTAAGTCCCGGTCCGCCAGCTCATCGAAGCGCTCGATCAGCCCGCAGGTGGACAGAGAGATATGCCGCATGCCGATATTCATCCCCTTGGGATGGTTCACCAGCTCAAGAAAACGCATTACGTTATCAAAGTTATCCAGGGGCTCGCCGATGCCCATCAGCACGATATTGGAGATGGGCTTTCCCGAGTCCAGCTGGGAAAACAGTACCTCATCCAGCATCTCGGAGGGCTCAAGGCAGCGGACAAGCCCGCCTATGGTAGAGGCGCAGAAGGCACAGCCCTGGCGGCAGCCCACCTGGGAAGAGATGCAGACGGTGTTGCCATGCTGATAGCTCATCACAACCGTTTCGACGGCGTTGCCGTCTTTCAGTTCCCAGAGGTATTTTATTGTGCCGTCGATTTGGGAAACCTGCTTGCTGAGCACCTTGGGCTCATGGAGAAAATACGCCTCTTTCAGCTTTTCTCTCAGGCTCTTGGGCAGGTCGCTCATTCCGTCAAAATCTCGGACGCCCCGCCCCAGCCAGCGGAACACCTGCCCCGCCCGGTATTTGGGCTCACCAAGGGCCGCAAAATCGGCTTCAAGCTCCTCCGGGAGCAGGGATAATATGTCTTTCTTCATTCAATTTTCCTTCTCAGCTTGGCTGCAAAAAATCCGTCCGTGCCATCCACATTGGGCCAGAAGGTATACATGCCCTTTTCCGCGCATCTTGCGCCCACGGAGAACTCCTCTGCTTCAAACTCGCTGTGACGGCGGAGAAACCAGCCGACTACATCCTCGTTTTCCTCCTGCAGAACGGTGCAGGTGGAGTACAGCAGCACGCCTCCCGGCCTTACGCATCGGGAGATATTTTCAAGGATATCCCGCTGAATTTGCGGCAGACGCGCGGTCTCTTCCCCGGTTTTTTCCCGGATCTCCGGCTTTTTCCGGATCACGCCCAGGCCCGAGCAGGGCACATCCGCGATCACCGCGTCAAAGCGGCCCTGCAGCTCCGGCACGGGCTGTCTGGCGTCTGCCTGACGGGTGGACAAAATCTCCACGCCCAGCCGATGCGCCCCGCTTTGAATCAGCGGCAGCTTCTTTTCATGGATGTCGCAGGCGAGGATGCTCCCCTGATTCTCCATGGCGATGGCCGCGGCAAAGGATTTTCCTCCTGGCGCGGCGCAGGCGTCCAGCACCTGCATACCGGGCTTCAGCCCCAGGATGGAGACGGCCATAGCGGCCGCCCGGTCCTGCACATAGAACAGTCCCTCCTCAAAGCCCGGGAGCGAGGACACATTGCCGCCCTTCAGGCTGAGGCAATTTCCCGGGTATTCGGGAACGGAAAACGCAATCTCCAGCCGCAGCAGATTGCGCACGATGCTCTCCCTGTCGGTTTTCAGGGTGTTGACCTGCAAATCAAGAGGGGCCGGGCAGTTGTTGGCGGCAAGAAAAGCCTCCGCGAAAGCATAGCCCTTCTGCTGCATGATCTTTTCGGCTATCCACCGGGGATGGCTGTATTTGATGCCGAGATACTCCGCCGTCCCCTCTCCGGGGATCCGGGGCAATTGATCACAGCTATTGGAGACCTTTCTCAGCACGGCGTTTACCAGGCCCGAGGCTCTGGCGCAGCCGCTGCTTTTGCAGAGGGCCACGCTCTCGTTGACGGCGGCTCTGGCCGGAATTTTATCCAGCATGACGAGCTGGTAGATGCCCAGACGCAGGATATCCCGCACCCTGGCTTCCAGCCTGTCCGCCGGTGTATTGCTGTAACAGTTGATGTAAAAATCAAGAAGCCTGCTGTTTTGGAGTACGCCCAGGCACAGCCTTGAGGCCAGGGCTCCATCCCGCCGGTCCAGAGCATATCTCTTTATGGCCATATCTATGGCAGCGCCGGACCAGGCGCCGTCGCGTCGGCAGCGCTCCAGCGCGGCCAGAGCGGCTTCTCTTGGGTTCATCAAACGTTACTCCTCGATCTTTATTGGGTGTCCCCGCAGGAAATCAGCGGCGCTCATGCGCTTTTTCCCGGGGGCCTGCAGTTCGGTGATCATCAGGGTCTCTCCCCCGGCGCAGGCCATTTCGATCCCGCCTTTTCCGGCAGAGACTATGCTGCCGGGCGCTTTATCCGTGTGGTTTTCGGTATATTCGGCGGCAAAGACCCGGTAGACGGCCCCTTCCAGCTCCATGGTGGCCACCGGCCAGGGCTGCAGGCCGTAGATGTGCTTGAGCACCGCCCGGGGGCTCTTGTTCCAGTCAATAGGCGACATGGACTTATCCAGCATGGTGACATAGCTGGCCTTTGCATGATCCTGGGGCGTTCTGGGGGCGCAGCCGACCTCGATGTCACGAAGCGTCTTTACCAAAAGCGCCGCACCAAGGTCTTTGAGTCGGTCGAAAAGCTCGCCGGAGGTCTCCTGTTCGCCGATCTCGGTCTCCTCGGTGTAGATCACATCGCCGGTGTCCATCTCGCTGGCCAGATACATGGTGGACACGCCGGTGGTCCTGTCCCCGTTGAGGACGGCCCACTGGATAGGGGCGGAGCCTCTGTATTTTGGCAGAAGAGAGGCATGGACATTGACCGCGCCATACCTGGGCACGGCAAGAATGTCGTCCGGCAAAATCCGGCCGTAGGCCACAACCACCAGAATATCCGGGGCAAGGGCCTTGATCTGGGCAAGGGCCGTACCGTCCCGCATCTTCTCCGGCTGATAAACCGGGATATTGTTGGCCAGAGCAAGGGTCTTAACGGGAGAAAAACTCATCTCCATCCCCCGGCCCCTGGGTTTGTCCGGCTGAGTAAATACGCCCACCACGGGAAAGCCCTCGTCAATCAGTTTTTTCAGTGAGGCCTCCGCAAAATCCGGCGTGCCCATAAAAACAATACGCATGAAATCGCTCCCCGGGTTCAGTATTCTCCGCTTTGCAGCTCTTCTTCGGTGAGCATGCGGTCGCATTTGGTGGTGAAAACCACGCCGTCCAGATGGTCGATCTCATGGCAGAAGCAGCGGGCGGTAAGCCCGGTTCCCTCCACCTCAAACCACTGGCCGAAGCGGTCCTGAGCCCGCACTTTTACGTTCATGGGGCGCTTGACCAGACCGAATTCACCGGGCACGCTGAGGCAGCCCTCCGGCCCGTACTGCTCGCCGGAGCTCTCGATGATCTCGGGGTTGATAAGCTCAATCACATATTCATCCTCGCCCTCGGGCACATTGGTTTCAATCACAAGGACAGCTCTTCTCAGTACGCCAACCTGGGGCGCGGCAAGGCCCACACCCTGGGCGCCGCCGAGAGTCTCCTTCATGTCGTCCAGAAGCTGATGAAGCCGCTCATTAAAGTCGGTGACGGTGCGGCATTTTTTGTACAGTCCCGGCTCTTCCTTTGTCAAAATATTACGGGTTGCCATTTCTGTTTATCTCCATTCCGCCGCAAAGCGGCTTTTATTCAGTGGGGTCGTTGTCGGCATAGACGGATACGCCTTTAAAGCGCTTGTCCTTGCAGCACTCCGTGACCACGTGGGAAATGATCTTTCTGATGCTGCCCGAAGCGGTACAGCAGATATTCACCCTGTACCTGTACCGGTTATTTACCTTCACCACGCTCAGCGGCGCAGGACCGAGAACCACGGTACCAGCTGAATCACGCAGCAGCTCAGACAGCCATTTTCTGATATATTGGGCCGTTTTGATCACCTGCACTTCGTCCGCACCGGAGGCGGTGACGGAGAACAGATCACACAGCGGCGGCGCGTTCTGCAGCCTTCTCAGCTGGATCTCCGACTGGTAAAAGGCCTCATAATCCTGCATGGCCGCCTGCTTGATGGTCTGGTTTTCCGGGGTGTAGGTCTGGATCACGGCTCTTCCGGGCTTTGCGCCCCGGCCGCTGCGGCCCACCACCTGGGTGATCAGGGAGAAGGTCCTCTCCCCTGCCCGGTAGTCTCCGGCATACAGGCTCTGATCAGCGGAAATGACGCCCACAAGGGTGACGTTTTCAAAGTTCAGCCCTTTTGTGACCATCTGGGTTCCCACCATGATGGGAATATTCTCGTTCCGGAACCGGTCGAAAAGCTTTTCGTGGGAGCCGACAGGCGTGACGGTATCCGTATCCATCCGGAGCACACCCACGCCGGGAAACAGCTCATGAAGCTGCTCCTCCACATGCTGGGTTCCGGTGCCCACATATTTCAGCGTGCCGCCGCAGTCGGGACAGGCTTCATCCACCCGGCGGGAGTAGCCGCAGTAGTGGCACATCAGGCGCTTGTTTGCGCTGTGATAGGTGAGAGAGACGCTGCACCGGGGGCATTTATAAGTATATCCGCAGTCACCGCAGCTGATGAGCTTATGGGCGCCCCGGCGGTTGATGAACAGAATACTCTGCTCCCCTTTTTCAATATTGGCCGCCAGCTCGTCCCTGAGAAAGCTGCTGATATCGCCGCCATTTCCGCGGCGGAGTTCCCGCTTCATATCGACAATTTTAACCTCAGGCAGTTGCATGTCGTTATAGCGCTCAGACAGGGTGAACATGCTGTATTTTCCTGTCTCAGCGCTGTAGCGGCTGGAGATGTCCGGCGTAGCAGAGCCTAAAAGCAGCAGACAGCCGGCCTTGCTGCACAGGTATTTGGCGATATCCCGGGCGTTATAGCGGGGGGCGTTTTCGGATTTATAGGTCTCCTCCTGCTCCTCGTCGATGATAATGATGCCCAGATCGCTGACGGGAGCAAAGATCGCGCTTCTGGTGCCGATGACCACCCTGGCCTTGCCGCTTTTGATCCGCTTCCACTCGTCGTAACGCTCGCCTGTGGAAAGGCTGCTGTGCAGTACGGCGATCTCGTCACCGAAATGGGAGGAAAAGGTGTGGAGCATCTGGGGCGTCAGAGCAATTTCCGGAACAAGCAGGATGGCGGACTTCCCTTTTTTCAGGCTGTCATTGATCAGATGGATATATACGCTGGTTTTGCCGCTGCCGGTCACGCCGAAAAGCAAAGCAACGGAAGCTCTTCCCGAAGCGGCCAGCCGGGAAAGGCCCTGATAGGCCTTCTCCTGTTCGCCGTTCAGCTCCGGGACAGGCTGAATCTCGTCCGTATACACGTCAGGCCTGCGGTACACCTCCCGCTGAAACAGCTCCACCAGCTCCAGATTGACAAGGCTTTTCAGGCTCTGCCGTGACGCGCCGGTATGGTTCAGAATGTCCCGGACAGGCAGCATTTCAAAGCTGCACAGAAGGTCCAGAATGGCGGCCTGCTGGGGGGAGCGGCGGCGCTTATTGTCGGCGATGACGGAAGCGTCCTCTGATGTGACGCTGAGCCGTGCCACCTCCACGGTTTTGTCCTTTGCCCGCCGCTTGCCCTCCTCGTTGAACCAGAGGCCGGCAGGCAGGATAGCCTTCACCGCGTCATACACGGTGCAGAAAAAGCGCTCCCGCATGAAAAGGGCCAGCTTGATCTGCTCCGGCGTCAGCACAGGACGGGGGTCCAGCACCTCGGTGATGGCTTTCAGTTTTTCATACTCGCTGTTTTCCGCAACAGCAAGGATGATGCCTTCACAGCGGCGGTTTCCCTTGGAAAAAGGTACGCTGACCCTTACTCCGGGGACGGCCTGCTCCCGCATTTCCTCGGGAATCAGGTAATCATAGGGCTTGTCGATCCAGTATGTTGCGGCGGATACCGCGATTTTTGCTACCTCTGCGGGCATAACTCCACCGCCCAAAAACAGATTAATGTTCAAATTCAGCGGGGAAAATCCCCGCTGATACTATTTTCCAATAAAACAGACACTTTTTGATGAATTACTCTTTTATGGTCAGCTTGCCGGTGTATACCTCATCAATGGCGGAGGAAACAGGCTTCTTCTCCAGAGGGATCTGCTTCTCTTCCGCATCGGCGGAGATTACGCGGGCCCTTCTGGCCACGAGATTGACAAGCTGGTAACGGCTGCCCACTTTTTCCACAAGTTCAGCCACGGGGGGATAAAGCATCATAATTATTACTCCATTCTGCCGCGAAAAGTGCGGCTTAAAAATTTTAGACTTCTTTCAGGAAATTGATCCTGTTTTCCGCACGGCAGCGCTCGGCGGTGATGATGGCAGAAAGCTCCTTTGCGGCCTTGTCCGCGTCGTCGTTTACGATGATGTAATTATAGAAATCCGCCTCGGCGTATTCCTGGCGGGCGCGGATGAGTCTGGCTTCAATGGCTCGCTCCGAATCCGTCCCTCTTGCCACAAGACGCCGCCGAAGCTCTTCCATGGAGGGCGGAATAATGAAGATCAGCACCGCGTCAGGCTTCTTTTCCCGGATCTGCCTTGCGCCCTGAACCTCAATGTCCAGCA
>JALFOM010000116.1 GCA_022782265.1 Clostridiales bacterium
CCAACGCTAAAGCCGCCGCAAGGCGGATTTTCCGTGGAAATGATGGGCTTTTTGGGCATGGGCAACAACCCCATGGTCGGCGCCACCGTCGCTGTGGCCGTGGCTGTTGCGGAGAGCCAGAAGTAATTTTTTAATACAAAGCGTAAAAAATCCCCGGAGTTTTACTCCGGGGATTTTTTGTTGACACAGTTTAGAGTTTAATCTCGCCATGCTTTTCTTCATAGGCTTCAATAGCGTCCCGGATCAGGACCAGAATCTGGCTGTTTGCGGACCGGCCCTCATAGTCAGCCACGACATGCAGCTTGTGCAGCATTTCCTCATCGATTCGGATGGAGAGACTTTTAATGGCCATAATAACACCTCAAATTAGATATATTATGTGTTTATTTTATGGCTGATATGTGCTATTATGGCAAAAACAGATATAAAACATATCTAAAATAAGCCTATTATAAAGGAGACGCCAATGGCCGAGTATCAAAAGCTCTACGCAAAATTGTTCAACGCCGCCACCGATGCGCTGGACGCCCTGGAGGAGCTGAACGTAGGCAGGGCGAAGGACATCCTGTGCCAGTCCCGGAACGACGCGGAGGAAACATACCTGGAGGATGCGGAAACGTAAAACACCCCTGCCGCGGCGGGGGTGTTCGTTTATTTCTGCACGCTGCGGCCCAGCACGTCGGAGACCTCAGAGATGGTCAGGAAGGCGTCGGGGTCCAGCTCCGTGACGATGGCCTTCAAGCGGCCGATCTGGAAGCGGTTCACCACGAAATAGATGATGGTCCGGTCAGCGCCGGAGTAGTAGCCCTTGGCGCCGATGTGGGTGATGCCCCGGCCGAAGGCCTCGGACAGCGCCTCGCTGATCTCGTCGGCCTGGCTGGTGACGATCATGGCGGACTTGGCCTTGTCCAGGCCCTCCACGATGAAGTCCACGGCCTTGATGGCCACGCAGTAGGTAACGATGGAGTACAGGGGCAGGACCCAGCTGCGGAACACGCAGCCGATGACGATGTACAAAAGGACGTTATAGATCATCACGAAGGTGCCCACGGTGAGCCCCAGCCGTTTGGCAAAGATGACCGCCATGACCTCCACGCCGTCGATGGCGCCGCCGAAGCGGATGGTCATGCCGCTGCCGATGCCGGAGATAAGGCCGCCGAACAAGGCGCACAGCAGCAGGTCCTGCCCGGCGAAGGGGGAGGCGGTGGACACATCCACCGGCAGGATGTCCGTGATGACAAAGGAGGCGGCGGAATAGACGAACACCGCCCAGACGGAATAAATGGTGAACACGGCACCCTGCTTTTTCAGCCCGAACAGGAACAGCGGAATGTTCAAAAGCAGCAAAAACACCGACAGGGTGTATTCCTCCGGCGTGACCTGCCACAGCAGCATGGAGGTGCCGGAAATGCCGCTGTCATACAGCTGGACGGGAGCCAGGAACATGGTGACGCCGACGGCGTTGACGATGCCGGCGGCCAGCAGCAGCAAAAAGTTCAAAGGCCGCAGCTGGGACAGGACGGCGCGAAAAGCAATCCGGTGTTGTTTCATAGGACCTCCTCTTTCTGAAAATGTGATAATGGACTATGATATCACGGGAAAAAGACAGAGACCCGTTCAGTTGTTGTTAAGAATTCTGGCAAAAAGCAGAGCGCGTTTACAGACACTGGGCGATTTCCCTGGCGAAGACACGCTGCTTGAATATTTAACCGACTTTTTTCAAAAATTTGGTGGAATATTTGCGGACTGCGGGTTTATACTCGCTTTGATCTCAGAGATCGGATCATTTCCAAAAGAGAAGAACGTGTTGCGTCGGGCAGATTTTGCAATAGAAAACGCTGCGCCGGCATGTCACCTCGGCTTGCGCGATTGTTAACGTGAACATTTTACGAAAAGCGGCGAGAGTGAACGCTGGTGGAGAAAACAAAAATTAAAAATGCCTTAAATTTGTGAAAATATCTAAAGAATCAGAAAATTATTGGCAGTTTTAAAACTAAATATTTTATTGACTTTTCTGAAATGTACCAAGTATACTGATTGTAAGAGATAGCTCACGTGCTTCTCAAAATGTTAACGTGAACATTTGAAGGATGAAAGGAGAAACTACTATGAACCGTAAAATTACCCGATTGTTCTCTCTGTTCCTCACCCTTGCAATGGCCCTGAGCCTGACTGCCTGCGGAGGCAAGAAGGAAGAAGCGCCTGCTGAAGCCCCGGCGGATGCCGCTGCTGAAGCTCCCGAAGGACCCTCTGTCTCCGGTGATTTGATGATTTATACTTCCGCGGAAGATGCGTTTATTTCCGAAGTGTGTGCAAAGTTCAATGCGAAATACCCCGAGGCAAACGCGGAGTATTACCGCTCCGGCACAGAAGAAGTGGTCAGCAAGATCATGGCTGAAAAAATGACAAACAGCATTCAGGCGGACCTGATCATGGTGTCCGATGCCGCTACTTTTGAGAATTTGAAAGCCAATGACCTGCTGCAGCCGTACGATTCTCCGGAGCTGGGCAACATTTATACGGAATTTGTGGACCCTGAACACTATTATTACGGCACATTCCCCGCGGCCATGGGCATCGTCTATAATACCGACCTGGTCAAAGAGGCGCCGACAAGCTGGTTCGACCTGCTGAAAGATGAGGCGAAGGCCAATACCGTTATGCCCAACCCGCTCTACTCCGGAACCGCGGCGAATATGCTGCTGGAGCTGACGCGCGCGGACGGCATCGGCTGGGAATATTACGAGGGGCTGCTGAACAATGAGGTAATGATCGTCAATGGCAACGGCGGCGTCATCAACTCCGTGGCTTCCGGCGAAAATGCTTATGGCATCGCTTGCGATTCCAACGCACTGGCAGGTGCCGCCAGCGGTTCTCCGCTCGCGTTTGTGTATCCCGAGGAAGGTGTGCCTGCTACTGCGGACCCCATCGGCATCACGAGCACGACGGATAATCTGACGGCTGCCCAGGCGTTTGTGGACTTCATGCTGTCTGAGGAGATCCAGACGCTGGGCCGTGAGCTGATCGGCAAGGCGCCCATCCGCAAGGGCATGGAGGTCCCGGAGGGCAGCCTGACGGTCGAAGAACGCGTGAATCTGATCTCCGACGCGAAGGTACTGTTTGAGATCCGCGAAGGAGAGAAGGAGAAGTTCGCGCAGATGTTCGGCTTCTAAGAGAAATATTCAACAGCTGGGCCGCCTTTCCCGGCGGAGGGCGGCCCGGCTGATATTTTTCAGAAAGTGGGATTTGTATGGCGAGATTATCTTCACCGGCCGGCGGAAAGGGGGGCGTTTTCCGCCGGATATCCGTTTATGTTCTTGCGATGTTTGGGCTGTTGGCTGTTTTCGGGCTGTTTTTCCTGCCTATGTATAAACTGGCTGTGGTAGCCTTTCAGGTAGACGGACATATCAGCTTGGCGATATTCCGCGAATTGCTGACAGATGCGAAAATGCTGAAAGTGATCCGGGATACCCTGTACATCAACCTGATGTCGTCGTTTTTCGCGTCCTTGATCGGCGTCACGATGGCTTACTTTGTGGCATATGCCGATATTCGCGGGAAAAAACTGATCCATTATGCGCTGCTGCTGCCGCTGATCATCCCGGGCTATATCATTACGCTGGCGTGGATGCAGTTTTTCGCAAAAGGCGGATTGATCGCCACGGTGCTCAAGGGTATTTTGCCGAATGTGACCATGCCGAACATTTACTCCTACTGGGGCATTATCTTTGTGTTCTCCGTGACGAAGTACCCTCTGATCTACACGCTGACCCTGAGCACCTTCCGGAAAATTTCCACGGACATGGAATTGGCGGCGGCTGTTTCCGGCTGCAACAAGCTCCGCACCTTTTTTAAGGTGACGCTGCCGATGTCACTGTCCGGTATCGCCAACGGCCTGCTGCTGGTGTTCATCTCCTGCCTGGACAATTTCGGCACGGTTGCCTTCCTGGGCATCCCGGCCCGCATCACCGTGCTTTCCACGGATATCTATCAGACGATTATCTCTTTTTCCGGCAATAACTTCAGTGAGGCGGCGGCGAAATCCGTGATTCTCGCCGTCATCGGCGTCTTGAGCTCCCTGGTCCTCTGGCGCGTGGCGAAGATGTTCCAGACGATGCAAACGGATCTGGAGGATATGAACCCCCGTTTCTTTTTACATCATAAGAAGATTTTTGTGGAAGTGCTGATGTGGATCGCCATTTTTGTGATTAACTTTGTGCCGCTGCTGACATTGATCCTGACTTCTTTTATGAAGGGCATCGGAGGCGGTTATCACCTGAGCAACATGACGCTGGGAAATTTCGCGTTT
>JALFOM010000123.1 GCA_022782265.1 Clostridiales bacterium
AAGCTGCCGATTGTGGATGAGAAGGGATATCTCAAGGGGTTAATCACCATTAAAGATATTGAGAAAGCGGTAAAGTACCCCAACTCCGCCCGTGACGAAAACGGCCGTCTGCTGTGCGGCGCCGCCATTGGTGCCACCGGCAATATGCTCGAGCGCGTGGCCGAGCTGGTCAAGGCCCAGGTGGACGTGGTGGTGCTGGATTCTGCCCACGGCCACAACAGCGGCATTATCGAAGCGGTCCGCCGCGTGAAAAAGGCATACCCCAATCTGCAGCTGATCGCCGGCAACGTGGCTACGGCGGAAGCCACCCGTGCGCTGATCGAAGCGGGTGCCGATTGTGTAAAGGTGGGTATTGGCCCTGGATCGATCTGCACCACCCGCGTGGTGGCCGGTATCGGTGTCCCCCAGATAACGGCTGTGTACGATTCGGCCTGCATGGCGGCAAAATACGGTATTCCGATTATCGCTGACGGCGGCATTAAGTTCAGCGGCGATATTGTCAAGGCGCTGGCTGCCGGCGCCAATGTGGTCATGCTGGGCTCGCTGGTGGCCGGATGTTTGGAATCCCCCGGTGAGATGGAACTGTATCAGGGCCGTCAGTTTAAGGTATACCGCGGAATGGGCAGCCTGGGCGCCATGAACCAGGGGAACGGCAGCAGTGACCGTTACTTCCAGTCGAAGAACAAGAAGTATGTGCCCGAGGGCGTCGAGGGCCGTGTACCTTATAAGGGACCGCTGAGCGACACTATTTATCAGATGATGGGCGGCCTGCGCTCCGGTATGGGATATGTGGGCTGTGCCAATATCGCGGAAATGCATGAGAAGGCGCAGTTTGTGCGCATCACCAGCGCCGGCCTGCGGGAGAGCCATCCCCACGACATTCAGATCACCAAGGAAGCCCCTAACTATTCGACAGGCGTATAAAATCTGCGAAAACGGGGAAAGGGTCCGCCGGATAAAGGTGGACCCTTTTGAATTTTCCTCAATTTTCCGTCTGTTTTTAAAAAAAACGGGGATTTTCCTGTTGACAAACTGGCTGGGAATATTGTATAATAACAATCGCGCCGCACCGAGTGTGGCGCAGATATGGCGGCGTAGCTCAGTTGGCTAGAGCATTCGGTTCATACCCGAAGTGTCACTGGTTCGAATCCTGTCGCCGCTACCATCTGGCCCGGTCGTCAAGCGGTTAAGACACCGCCCTTTCACGGCGGGTTCACGAGTTCGAATCTCGTCCGGGTCACCATATGTGGACGCATAGCTCAGCTGGTTAGAGCGTTCGCCTCACACGCGAGAGGTCATGGGTTCGAGTCCCCTTGCGTCCACCAGAGTGAGTCTGGACGTTATCGCGTTCCAGACTCTTTTTTTATTCTCTGGGATGATCCTTCGGCAGGACCGTTCGATTTTTTTGTTTTCATCCCGTCAATACAAAGGAGATGACTGTCATGAAAAATTGCTGGAAAAAAATCGCAGCGCTGTTCTGTGCCGCCGCCATGATGTTCAGCTTCACTGCCTGCGCGTTGGAGGATCCCGAGCAAACTTCGTCGGAGGAGAGCAGCGGAAGTGAATCTTCCAAAGAAGAAGTTTCGCAGATTTCGGATGAGGATGCAGAGGATTCCCTCAAGGGCTTGGTTCTTTATCTGGATGCAAAGGGATATCTCAGTGAAAATAGTGTGGAGATGTCTGCTTCAATGATTGGAGCTGAAAGCGGACTGAAATATTCGGTCAGCTTGAACGGGACCGACAATATCACCATTGAGCTGTACGAGTTTGATCTCGAAAACCTCAATGACGAGGCCCAAGCGATCATTGAGAGTGTGAAGAAGGACGGTACTTTTACCGTGGCCGGTATGCAGGCGTCGGGTGCCATGATGAGCAACAGCGGCAAGTATATGATGATTTATACCGATACCGTTGACAACGAGGAGAATACGGCGCGCGCCGAAAAGGTAAAAGAGGATTTTGCCGGTTTTAAAAATTGATTGGGGAAGAGAAAAGGGATCTGCGGAGTGATTTTCCGCAGATCCCTTTTGTTTTTTGGCCGGAAGAACAGGGACAAAGGGCTGCCTGCCTCAGCTGCAGAACCGGTGTTCCCCGATCACCGTAATGACGGGCCGGCTGAAAATCCACTGGCTGGTGGATTTTGCGGGGTTATAATAATAGATCGCACCCCCGGAAGGGTCGCTGCCGCTGATGGCCTCCCGCGCGGCCTTATACGCCGAATCCGCCACCGGGGCGTTGATCCCGCCGTCCGTCAGGCAGGAGAAGGCCCCTTTCTGATAAATTACGCCGGACAGGGTATTGGGAAAGCTGGGGTGTTCGATACGGTTCAAAATCACAGCGCCTACCGCCACTTGGCCGGAATATGGTTCGCCGCGGGCCTCGGCCGAGATCACCCGGGCCAACAGATCCACCTCGGATTGACTAAAGCCGCCATATCCGCCCGAGGAAGAGGACCCCGATGAACCCGAGGAGGAGAAAATTCCCATGGCGTTCAGGGTTTTGGTCCCCGCAACGCCGTCCGGTGTCAGGCCATTTTTGCGCTGGAAAGAAATCACGGCTTTGCGCGTTTCCTCTCCGTAAACCCCGTCAATGCTTCCGGAATAATACCCCCAGTTCTTCAGCTTGGTCTGAATTTTAGTTACCTCGCTGCCGGTGGAACCCTTTTGCGAGAGAACCTGCGTGGATTCTTCCTCCATTTCCGTGCTGCCGGCTGCCGTGGCGGCAGCGGAAAAAGCGGAAGAGGAAGAGAACAGGGTGATCATCAGAAGAAGCAGGGTGTAAAGAAGCAGAAGAACAGTACAGCGCCATAGATTTTTACAGATCTTTTTGTTTTTTTCATTCATAAAGCTCGTCTCCTTCTGACGGTAGTATATGAGGAGAAAAAAGCAGATATCCGGCAAGTGGACGTGGAAAAACAAGGAAAGTGATGGAAAATGACTGGAAAAAGAAAAAAGCAGAAATTTGAAAGAATTTTGAAAAAAGGGATTGACAAGTCGGGAGAGGTTTGTTATAATAGCAAAGCTGTCTGACGAGAGGGCCGGCGAGAGCGGGCCAGAAAAAACCTCGAAAGAAAGCGAAAAAACATATTGACAAACACAGAAATGTGTGATACAATATGTAAGCTGTCCTCGAGAGGGGAGAGCGAGCAGGACCTTGAAAATTAAACAACGAAAGATGCAAACGAATCTGGATTCGAAGTAACATTTGAATCAAAGAGAACCCGTAATCCTTTGAGGGATCCCGAGAAATCGGGGTACTTCGAAAGCGGAGAAGGAAAACTCCGGAAAAAGAAACCGAAACACGCAAAGCGTGGAAATGAGCGACAAAAGCTCTAAGATAGATTTAAACGGCGGAAGCCGATTAAATACCATATTTTAGAGAGTTTGATCCTGGCTCAGGACGAACGCTGGCGGCGTGCCTAACACATGCAAGTCGAACGGAGCGGTTGGGAGCTTGCTTCTGACTGCTTAGTGGCGGACGGGTGAGTAACGCGTGAGTAACCTGCCTTTCAGAGGGGGATAACGTTTTGAAAAGAACGCTAATACCGCATGACATCGCGAAGCCGCATGGTTTTGCGATCAAAGGAGCAATCCGCTGAAAGATGGACTCGCGTCCGATTAGCCAGTTGGCGGGGTAACGGCCCACCAAAGCAACGATCGGTAGCCGGACTGAGAGGTTGAACGGCCACATTGGGACTGAGACACGGCCCAGACTCCTACGGGAGGCAGCAGTGGGGGATATTGCACAATGGGGGAAACCCTGATGCAGCAACGCCGCGTGAAGGAAGAAGGTCTTCGGATTGTAAACTTTTGTCCTTGGTGAAGATAATGACGGTAGCCAAGGAGGAAGCTCCGGCTAACTACGTGCCAGCAGCCGCG
>JALFOM010000128.1 GCA_022782265.1 Clostridiales bacterium
TCGCGCATGGTCAGGTCATCCATGTACTCCCGGGAGTTTTCCCGCTTCTGCTCCATGGTGCGGGGCACCTCCGCCGTGAAGTTGTTTTTTGCGTTCTGCCGCTGCTGCCAGCGGGTGATGTCGGTCTCCACACCAAGGATAATGCTCTCCACTTCCTTGACCGCCTCGTCTGTAGGCACGGGGATCAGGTCAATGGAGAGCATGAGATTTCTGGAAAACTCGGTCAGGTCAGAGATCAGGTCATCAGCCACAAAGGAGGCATAGCTTCTAAGAAACAGTACCCGGCCATATTTATCTCCCATCTCAAAATGGTTTTTCCTGAAGCACATACCGTCCGGGCAGATCAGCTCCCGGAAGTCTGTACCCCTCCGCATGGCCTGTGCGTCGTCATATTGGAAATACTGCTCCTGTCCGGGGCGGAAGAAGTCATGGAGGATGCGAAGCCGCTCATAGTTGCTTATGGCTTTCAGCCCGGAGTCCAGACGTGAGAAGCTCTTGTTCAGGTTGCTCTCCACCCTGCGGAAGTACGCCCGGCTCTCCTCAATTTTCCGCTCGGCGATGGACAGGGTGATATACCGCTCCTGTACCAGATTGTTGCTCTGCCTGGAGCGGTCGCGCATGATCTGATTGGCTTCCTCCCGGAAGTGGTCAAGCCAGTCGCCCTTGTAGGGCAGCAATATGCGTCGCTCGAACTCTGCCGGGTTCAGCCGATGGTTCACGATGGTGATCTTGGCGGTGGCGTCAGTAGGCAGCGCGTTCAGTGCGCCGCAGTATGCCGTAAAGATGCTGCGTTGGGCCTCCTGGGAGGCCGCGATGTAATTTACATCTGTCAGCTTCCATGTGCGGCTGTGCTTGCGGCCCACCTGCCAGATGCCGTCGTCACTGCCGGGAGCGTGGTATCTACCGACGGCGCGTCGCTGGACAGAAAGGCGGAATAGATCAGACAGGCGCGGACGATGACCGCCCCCTCCAGGCAGACACCCAATATGGCAAAGATGGCCGTCATGATCTCCATTCCCCGGCCAACCGCCACCTTTGCGAAAAGGAAGCGGATAAAATGCCGCAGAGCAAATTCCGGTCTTTGCAGCTCTCTGAATGATGCCGCTGAAGAAAAGACGCCCATGGCAAAGAAAAGCACCAGCAGGCCGTACCCCACGCCCACCAGTGCTGAATGGATATTGACAATGACACCCCAGATTTGCCCGCCCTTGAAGGTCTCCGGCGTCTGCGTCACAAGCTGCCACAGCTCCGCCAGCTTCTCATTCCATGTGGCAAGGGCGTTTTCCAGATTTCTTACTACCCAGTTGTCACTAATTGATTTCACCTCCGCATAAAGGAAAAGCGCCTCTTACTGAGACGCTTATCCTGATACTGTATTTAGTTGGTGGATGCAAGTGCCTGTCGCATTGCGCCCTCTACAAAGCTGTTTAACGTCATTTGGTGGGAGGCAGCACAGATAACCGCCTGCTTATGAAGCTCAGGGGAAACACGCACATTGAAGCTGCCTTTATATGCTTTTTCCGGTTCCTTATTTTCTGCTTCACACAGGGCAAGGTAATCATCTACTGCTCCATGAAAGTCCTCAACAAGCTCCTTTGCGTTTGTTCCCTCATAAGAGATCAGCGCTCGTATTCCCATGACTTTTCCGTAGAACAGACTATCCTCTTCCGAAAACTCGACGGTTCCTACATATCCTTTGTATTCCATTGTATTGTTCATAATAATCTCCTATCTGCCGCAAGCCATATGTTCATAGTGCATACAAATCTCCATATGCGGCTGATAGAGATTTGATGCACACACTACGGTTGCCGCGCAAGCGGCGAGTAGTGTGCATTTTTATCTTACTATTGTGATTCATCACAATAGTCCCTCCTGTTCCAAAAGGTCTACTAACTGTTTGACTTGGTATGCCAACAGTTCTTTTCTTGGGTGAGGCTTATGCAGCAAGATCGGTGCATGGTCTGTACTTGTAAACATAACACGCGATCCACTGGTCCTGCCTTTATCTGAACGAGTATATGACAGGTACTTCAATAGTGTTTCCACTTCTTCAAAAGTCATATCCTTTGGTTTAGATTTAAGCTTTTGTATTAGCTTTTCCTTTTGACCCATGTGCATACCTCCGTTCTGCACTTATTATACTACAGCGGGAAGATAATTGCAACTATATTTAGTTGCAATTCTGGTGAAATACGTTTCACGGTGAAACGCATTTTTTACGTCACGCCGATGGCAGTCAATATCTCCTTTGCAAAGGTGATGACCAGATTGCAAGAAAAGTTTTTGCGGCGACGAGTTTTTTTCATAGGAACAATTTGTTTATTTCAAGAAAGCGCAATGAAAATGCTGCAGACACATTAAGTCGGCTTTTTCTTAAGGGCTTGCTCTCGCGTTACTGCGTCCGGGCGCGAAAGGGCACTCCTGATATTCACAGAAGCGGTCCTCCCGTCCGGGCCGGTATGACCGGCAGGCCTCATCCACCCCGTGAACCATGCTGTCATAATGGTCAACCCCCGGCTTGCTCTTCATCAGCCACGCAAACGCCCTGTGTTCTTTTTCTGTAAAATATATTTGCATCACCTCCTCACAGTAAAACAGGCAACAAAAAAACGCCCCGAAGGGTGTATATTGGTATAAATATATAGAATTATTGTTATGAGGATATGGTTTATTTTGGAAGATATTGATATAATACAACAAACAAAGGATTATTTTTTGTTTAGCTAATCCCAACATTATACGAGTTGTTTCAGCGGAGGTTGAGGCGTTTACCGACATCAATGTGGATTTATTAAACGCCAATAGCTACGATGCATTAGCAATGTTTCATTGTTTATGCAAAACACCAAAAGTGGCTGATTTTAACGAAGACGTAATCTTGATAACGCTAATCCTAATTTACAATTTTCAAGACTCTGAACTATATGACACCATGAAGCATTATGCCATTGTTAACGGATTAGAAATTGTAGCCTAGTTGAATACTCTTATATCTCATGCAAATTCCACTACAATGAGCCTACATATTTGATGAATGGCCGCTTATTTTTCTAAATTTCCTACAGCTTACATTAATGGCGGCGCTACCCCTAACATGACCGATGCCTGGAAACCCTTGATTTTCAAGGCTTTCCGGGCATCGTTTACATTAGTGGCGGCGCGATACATAGGACCGGCTGATGCCGCAGAGCTGGGCGGTCTCTTTCTGAGTCATGGGGGCCGCGCCGTCAAGGCCGTTGCGCAGGCGGATGATCCTTGCCTCCCGTTTGGTCAGGCTGGTCTCGATGCTCCGTAAAAGCTCCTGGCACAGCTCCGCGTTGCCGATCCGCTCGGCCATGTCATCCTCCTGGGCCACCACGTCCATGATGGACAGGCCGCTGCCGTCCCCGTCCACATCCAGCGCGTCCGACAGGCTCACATCCCCCGCCGACTTCTTCCGGCTGCGAAAGTGCATCAGTATCTCGTTTTCAATGCAGCGGCTGGCATAGGTGGCCAGGCGGACGCCCTTGTCGGGCTTGTAGGTATTGACGCCCTTGATGAGCCCTATGGTCCCGATGGAGATCAGATCGTCCACATCGTCGGTCTGGGCGTAGTACTTTTTCATGATGTGCGCCACCAGGCGGAGATTATGCTCCACCAGCAGGTTTCTGGCCTCCACGTCGCCCCGGGCCCAGCGGGCCAGGTATTCCTGCTCCTCCGCCCGGCTCAGCGGCTTGGGAAAGGAGTCCCCCGGGGCGATGCGAAGCATCAGCAGGATGCTGTTCATCAGAAGAATAAACGCGGTCTCCACCATAATTCTCACCTCCGTTCATTCTATTCACCCCCTGCTTTTCCTCATTCCCCGCCCTTCGACAGCGCGGAATCGTGCGGGGAATGAGCGGCAGTCCGATCATTCAGGATGGGAAGCTGGTCGGCGCGGTCACCCATGTTTTGGTCAACGACCCTACGGCGGGATACGGCATCTATATCCAAAATATGCTGGATGCGGCGGCGTAAGGAAATTGCGGGACAGACCGGATTCTTATTGACGATGTAGTAAAATTTTGATATAATAATATTGCAATTTGACTATCAGGAGGACTGATTATGAATATTCGACCTTCCGCCGCCATTCGTCAGAATTACAATGAAATCGCCGATCTGTGCCGCAAATCTAAGGAGCCTGTATACCTCACCAAAAACGGAGAAGGTGACTTGGTTATTATGGACATTGAGAGCTTTACCCGCCGGGAGAAGATGCTGAAGCTCCGGGAGGACCTCCTTTCTGTGGAAGAGGATCGGGCCATGGGCCGCCGGGGCTGCACCATCGACGAGCTGGATCGTTTTCTGGATAGCGTTCTGGGCGAGGGATAACAGATGAAATGCAAAGTAATCATCTCAGACAGAGCCAGAGAAATGCTTGGACTTCATCTGCGATTTCTGACTCAGGTCAGCAGACCTGCGGCAGTCAAACTGAAGCATCGGTTTCTGGAGGAAATGCGCTCCCTGCAGGAAATGCCCCAGCGCTATCCGTTCTTCAATGAGGACTATATTCCGGTAAACAAGTATCACAAGCTGTATGTGGAAAACTGGTATCTCGTACTGTACCAAATCAAGGACGATACGGTATATGTGGACTGGATCGTGGATTGCAGGCAGGACTATCAATGGCTACTAAAATAGGAAAATAATCTCATGAGCTTATTCCGCCCAGTGGGTCAAGCAGAATATGACCTGATCGCACAGTCAAACTTCACCGCCTTTCCGCCCAGATTGCCGGAGCAGCCAATTATCCATCCTGTGTTGTCTGAGCGGTAGCCCGGGAGATTTCAGAAAAATGGAATCGCCGCGCCGACTCGCAATATACTGGCTATGTTACTACCTTTGAAATTGATGATCCCTCTTTGTGCATTTCCTGAACGTAAATGTAGAGATATTCATGCCTGACTCCGTTCAGCGCCACCTCCTTTCGAGTTCCTCGAGTTTTTTTAGCACTGCATTCTCCGTTTCCAATCTTCTGTTTCGGGCTTCCAGCAGTCGATTCTCAGCCTTTAGTTTCTCCACTTCCGTCATCTCAGATTCCGGCTTCCGCTTTCCGCGCTTGTCCACCAGACCTTCTGCGCCTTTCTCGTTGTACTTTCTTACCCACGAATAGATTTGCTGGTAACTTACGCCATACTTCTCAATGGCAGCGGTATAGTCGTTTCCATGTTCAATGCAGTAGCTGACGATCTCGATCCGTTCCTCGTATGTAGTAGTTTTTCCTTTGGTCATATAGATATCACTCCCTCGACCTCTGCTGGGCCGTAATTCTCCATGACCATTATACAGCTTAATCCATTTTTGCAACACACCTCGGGAAGAAATTCCGTACTTTTTACAGATTTCTGCATGACTCCCTTCTCCGTTAAGATAGGCTTTTACAGCAGATTCCTTTAATGCTGACGGATATTTTCTGTTTCCTGTATTCCAAAAACCATCTGAACCAAATGTTTCGTATCTCCTTATCCAATCCTGAAACGTTTGATGGCTCACACCATGCTTTTTTGCTTCTGCTTTCTGGCTCGTTTCTCCTCTTTTGTATCGCTCTACCGCTTTAATGATCTCTTCTTTGCTGATTTTAGGCATAATGATACTCCCCATAGTGTAGTCTCGAAATTTTTGTTATTTCGAGTGTCTACTCTATGGGGAGCATATCACAAGGGGGCGCCTATGTTGCTGCTGCTGGGCTCTTTCAGCTTCTTGTTGATATCTCAACAAGAAGCTGTTATAGTTCTCCTTGTTGAAACTTCAACAGGGAGAACGCCATGGAAAATCGCTTTGAAACCTTCACCGTGCTGATTAACCGGATCAGCCGCAATATCCGCAAGATCAAAAACCAGGAGATGGCGGAATACGGTCTGCGCAGCGCCCACGTCTCCTGCCTGTACTATCTGTACACGGGCAAGGGGCTGACCGCCACGGACCTGTGCGAATGCTGCGAGGAGGACAAGGCCACCATCTCCCGGGCGCTGGAATTTCTGGAGGAAGAGGGCTATCTCTCCTGCGAATCCAAAACCGCCAAGCGCTACAAAAGTCCCCTGAGCCTGACGGAGAAGGGGGAGCAGATCGCCGGGCTGATCACCGCCAAGATCAACTGGCTGCTGGAAGAAGTCAGCACCGGGCTGACGGAGGAGCAGCGGCTGGCCTTTTACCGCAGTCTGACCATCATCAGCGACAGTCTGGACACTATGGCCAGAAGCAGCATCGGCACGCTTCAAACCGCAGAAAAGAATGTTTGAAATGAAAACAAGAATTATCGTAGACTCCACCACCGATCTGACGCCGGAGGTCAAGAGCCGGGTCAGCCTGGTCCCCCTCACCGTCCATTTCGGGGACGAGGAGTACATTGACGGCGTGACCATCGACCACAGGAGCTTTTATGAAAAGCTGGTGGAGACCGACGTGCACCCCACCACCAGCCAGGCCACGCCCGCGGACTTTATGGCCCAGTATGAAAAAGTGCGGGAGGCCGGGGACAGCGCCGTGGTGATCACCCTGTCCGCCAAGCTGTCCGGCACCTACCAGAGCGCGGTGATCGCCGCCGGGGATTATGAAAACATCTATGTGGTGGACAGCGCAAGCGTGACCATCGGCGCGGCTGTTCTGACGGAGCTTGCGCTGCGGTATCTGGACGAGGGGCTGGAGGCCAGGGAGATCGCCCAGCGGCTGGAAGAGGAGAAAAAACGGATACTGATCGTGGCCCTGCTGGACACCCTGGAGTACCTGAAGCGGGGAGGCCGCATCTCCAGGACCGTGGCCTTTGCGGGCGCGGTTTTGAACATCAAGCCGGTCATCGCGGTCTCCGACGGGAAGATCATGGTGCTGGGAAAGGCCCGTGGCTCCAAAATGGGCAACAACCTGCTGGAGCAGGAGATTGAAAAGGCCGGCGGCGTGGATTTCACCGCGCCGGTGCTGCCGGGCTACACCGGCCTGTCTGATATACTGCTTCGCAAATACATTGAGGACAGCAGGCGGCTCTGGGAACAGGGACTGAATGAGGTCCGCTACACCACCGTCGGCAGCGTGATCGGCACCCACGCCGGCCCCGGGGCCATCGCCGTGGCCTTTTTCAAAAAATAATACGGATTTTCGTTGAAAATCTTCAACCAATAAACCGAAGCGCCGGGATAAGAACAAAGGCTTATCCCGGCGCTTCGGTTTCAGGCAAAACATCCGGCGGCGTGCAGCCTTTCCCGGAAGGCGCTATTTTTTGCCGCAGCAGTTTCTGTATTTTTTGCCGCTGCCGCAGGGGCAGGGCGCGTCTCCGTTGAGCACCCCGGCAAGGGGCTGCCGGGCACGGATGTCTTCAAACATGTACAACTGCCCGGCAGGCGCTTTCTTCTTCACCGCCGGCCACCCTTGCTGCTCCATGCGAACCAGTTCGTCCGGCGTATAGCCCCTGTTGGCATATTTGTGGGTATTGTTGTTCAGGTTCCGATACAGTTCGAGAAATTTCGCAAGATCCCACTGCTTTTTCTCTGTCAGTCCCTCATCAATCAGGAGATTCAGCAGCTCCTGGAAACGTGCGTTAATCGTGATGACACTTTGAATACAGTTGCAGTAGTCCGCTGCGCTTAACGGAAGTCCGGCAGAGAGGGGCCGCAGGAAGGCGATCATCGCTTTTCTCTGGGGCGTCTCCGGGAAATAATTACATTCCGCATAGCGGAGAAATTCTTCCCTGGGAAGGATCTTCAGGGGCTTTCCTTTCTGCTCCCGGCGCAGTTCACGAATACTTCTTTCCGGGTCGTCCACAAGCAGGTAATCTGCCGCAAGCTCGCAGCAGCTGAGCGGATGCTCTTCCGAAAAGTGCGGATTGGGGCTGTCAATGACCGCAAAATCATTGTTGTCAAAATTGATTGCTGTCACCGCCATAAAGAACGGCTTCTCCTCTACGACAGGATTCTGACGGTTGTACAGCGCGTACAGCTCGTCCATGGGGAGCAGTCCGTACAGATTCGCCGCCGCAGCCATATATTGCCGGATCTGCAGAATAACATCACGCCGCAAAGGGACCAGATCGTATATCTGCTCCATTTCCTCCGGGGACAGGCAGTCGAAGAGGTCTTCATCCTCTTCATCCTCCTCATCGTCATACTCCGGGTACTGTTCCGGGCCTTCACCTACGCTGCGGATCACACGGGGAACAGCGGTCCGCTCTTCCAATTCCCGCAGCACTTTACACTGAAATACCCACTCGTCGCCAAAATCAAAGAGATATTTGAACTTCTGTCCGTTTTTCAGCGCAATCTGCTGAAGGGTATATTTCTTTGTCAGGCGGTCACGGGCCTTACCCTTGGAGGAAAAATAGACGTCCACGGGACTCCAGACCCGGTTGTCCATGAAAAAGGCGTGCTGATGATCGTCATCGAAATCAAAAGCGTCCAAAATTGCCTGATGGAGCTGATATAAGGTGGCATTGGCGCTGATCTGAATATGCCTGTAACATCCGGTTCTGAGAGATACGCTGATTACAAAGCTTTCCATGGGGCCTCTCCTTTTCCTGGCGGGAACTCTTCCCTGTTTGTTTCAGCATACCATGTGTTTTTTTCCCCGTCAATTCTTAATTGCCCGCTTTGCAGCGCAAAAGAGCAAAATTTTGGCGGAAGTGAAAGCTGCATAGTTTGACCGGTTCCGTGCTTCAGCCGGCGCGCGGAACGATTCTCTCAGCGCTCGTTATCGCCGTCATCCTGCGCTTTCTTTTCTATGGCGCTGCCGATGGCAAGGCCGATCAGCATTCCCAGGGAGATGCCCAGGCCCGTGTTGTTCCCCAGGGCGGTGCCGATGGCCGTGCCGAAGCACATGCCAAGGCACATGCCCTCCGTGCCGTAATTGTCGGGCTTTTCCTCTTTGGTTTCCTCTCTCTTCTTCTTTCCCGCCGCTCTGGCGCAAAACACTGCAATAAGCAGTCCTACCGCCACCCAGGGCAGCGCCGCTTTGGCAAAGGCAAAAAAGCTTTCCATGTTTTATCTCCTCCTATGGTTTGTCTTGAAACGCGCCCATTCTGCACCGGAAGCGCCGGTATTGGCGGAAGGCCTCAGGGCCTCAATATACCTGGTGATTCACAATTATACAAGGAAACTCCCGCTGCTTACAGGTGTTTTTTTGAGGAGAATGTGTCCGTTTTTCAGCTCTGCTCGGCCATGTAGATGCTGGCGCGGGACTGGATCAGCTTCCCCTCGATCACATAGCTGCCGCCCGGGCGGCCTCAGTCCGGCCAATCTTCCCAGGCGAACACTTGGAGCCAGCCGTCATTTCTCAGGGGCGATTCCTGGGGGAGCTTGTAATAGCGGAAAGGCGGGAGGAAAATATATCCCTCATCGGCGGAGAGGTAAAGGCTAAGCTCCGTACCGTCTTCCAGGGTGCAGCAAAGGGTGTAATCATAGCCGTCAAAATTGCTGACCGTGCTGCCCTGATAGCCGTCCAGCAGGGCTGACAGACAGTCAAGCTCCTCCTGGGTCTGGGCGCTCCATAGCTCTTCCCCGTTCCGGAGCAATTTGGCGCTTACGGCGGCTTTGAAATCGCGCAGTTGGGCATTGCAGGGCTCGCCGGTGGCTTTTTCTGCCCAGCTGAGCAGCGCCTCCGCAGCTTCGTCGGCCTTGACGCCGCTCAAATAAGGGTTCCCGGACAGGGTCTCGAGCACCGTGAAGCCCTGGTCTTTGTCCAGCTCCACATGAAACAGCTGCACCGTCTCCAGAGGCTCGAGCTTTTCCTTGTCAGGATCATCCAGCGCCTCCCGGCACATGTCCGCTAATTCTTCGGTGAGAGGGATATAATACAGGTCCCGCATTTTTCCCCCGTCCCGGGCGGTATAGACTATACGGGGCATCGGAACTTCGCTTTCAACGAAGCTGCCGCTCACCGACTGCTCCTCCGGCTTTGCCGCGCAGCCCCACAGGGCCAGAACAAGGCTCAGGCCAAGAAGCAGCAGAAATCCGGTAATTTTTCTTTTCATCAAAGGACCTCCTTGTTTGCAAATTCGGTACTTTGATTATAGCATTTCAGCCCATTTCTTCAATAATCCGGGTAGATTCTTCAGAATTCTTCAGGGTTTGCTCCCCTTTCCCGTCCCGGCGGGCCAGGGCGGCGGGGCGGGACATATAATGGCACAGGGGTGATTTACTTGTGAATCCATGCGAACTGACAGCCTTCGTCACCGCCATTGCCAACGCCCTCGCAAATTCGCTGAACGACGACGAGCTGAACCTTCTGGGCGCGGTAGTGACCCAGCTGGGCGATACGCTGCTGACCATCGCGGCCCAGAGAAGCATTTGCGGAAAGAATAATTAACGCAAGGGGGGGCAACACCTCATCCGGCGCTTCGCGCCACCTTCCCCTCAAGGGGAAGGCATGAAAAGGCTCCCCGCCAGACTGCCGTTAACCTTGTAGGGGCGTATCACGATGCGCCCCTGCGTCCTGGTTTTGTGCTGTATATGCAGTGGGCGTCCCCTCGGGCCGCCCACTTTACAAAAAAGCAAAATCGTGTATACTGGAGCTATCTGAAAAAACAGAGGGTAATTGCCATGAAAAAGCATTTATTTCTTTGCGGCCCGGCGGGCTGCGGTAAATCCAGACTTTTGCGGGAAGAGCTGGGCCCTGCTCTGGCTATGGCCGGGGGCTATGTGACGGGGGCTTCCCGGGACGAAAGCGGGAAAATCACGGGCGTAGACCTGCTTCCGGCGGCGGCTGCCGGCGGGATTGAGGGCTTTGAGGCCCTGCGCTTTCTGGACATGACCTGCATCCCGCCCAAAAGGGACAACGAGGTTTTCCGCGGCCCGGCGGTGCAGCTTCTTCAGGAGGCGGAATACTATCCCTTCTCCGTCATCGACGAGTTTGGCGGCTTTGAGATGGTCATCCCCCAATACCGGCAGCAGCTTGCGGCGTTTCTGTCCTCAGACCAGCCCTGCGTGGGCGTGCTGAAAACCGTGGAGGAGGCCCAAAAGGCAAGGGATCTGTTCGGTCTGGGCGAAAAATACACCATGCTGATCCAAAATCTCCACCAGGTTCTGGCCCAGGACAGCGACACGGTGCTGCTGAAAACCAGCGGCTGCGGCGACGAGACCGCCCGCCGCATTCTCCGCCAGTGGATAAAGGAGTTTGTCAATGGCTGATTTCTTCTCCCTTTATGAGGGCATTATTGACGCCGTGCCCCGGGGGCTCCGGGTGACGGAGACCTGCCGGGGAGAGCGCTGGTCCATGTCCTTCAACGAAAAAAATGCCGCCGTGGCCATGTTCACGCCGGGCAGCAGCATCCCTCCCCTGTTTCCTGAGGGTTTGAACGGCCTGGAAGTCCGCCGGGCGGCGGAGGGCATCAAAAGCTGGAACTTTGCAGAGGCAAGCATGGCCCTTGCCGCCGTCAATTCCGCGCTGAACACGGAGGCGCGGGTGCGCGCCCTCCACGCGGAGGACAGCATGGACCGGTATTACACCCAGGGGCTGGATTTCAAGGGCAAAACCGTGGGCCTGATCGGCCATTTAAACGGCCCGCCGGAGATGCGCCGGGACGCCAAAACGGTTTACACCCTGGAAAAAGCGCCCCAGGAGGGGGACTATCCGGACTCCGCCTGCGATCTGCTCCTTCCCCGCTGCGATATTGTAATCATCACCGGCAGCACCCTCATCAACAAGACCCTGCCCCATCTTCTGGACCTGTGCCGGGGAGCCTATACTATTCTCACCGGCCCCTCTGTCCCCCTCTGCCCGGCGCTGCTGGAGCAGGGCATCGACCGGATCGCCGGGATGGTGGTGACGGACAGCGAGGACATGAAAAACAGCGTCCTCTCAGGACAGCGGGGCAGCCCCTACCGCTACGGAAAACCTTTTCTGCTGGTGAAGTGAATGACATACGACAACATCCATGAGGCGGTCTTTCTCGACCGCCCCAACCGCTTTATCGCCCATATTCTGCTTGACGGCCAGACGCAGGTCTGCCATGTGAAGAACACCGGGCGCTGCCGTGAGCTGCTCCTGCCCGGGGCGGAAATTTTTGTGCAGCGCGCGGCAAACCCGGCGCGCAAAACCGCCTATGACCTGATTGCCGTCCGCAAGGGAGAAAGGCTTATCAACATGGACGCCGCCGCGCCCAACACGGTTTTCGGCCAGTGGCTCAGCGCCGGCGGGCCGGGCTTTGTGCCGGAGCTGATCCGGCCGGAGCGGGTCCACGGGGACTCCCGCTTCGACTTCTATTTTGAGCACGGCGGCAGAAAGGCCTTTGCGGAGGTCAAGGGCGTGACGCTGGAGGAAGACGGCGTGGTCCGCTTTCCCGACGCGCCCACGGAGCGGGGCATAAAGCACTTGCACGGGCTTATCCGCTGCGTGCAGGAGGGCTTTGAGGCTTGGGCTGTGTTCATCATCCAGATGAAGGGCGTAAAGTACTTTGAGCCCAACCGGGCCACCCACCCGGAATTTGCGGAAGCGCTGGCTCAGGCGGCCCAGGCGGGCGTAAAGCTCATCGCGCTGGACTGCAACGTGGAGAAAGACAGCCTGAATGCCGCCGATCCGGTTGCGATCCGTCTGTAATATCCCCCCGGGGGGCTTGTTTTCGCTTCTCAATTGCGGTATTATTTTAACAAGATAATGAATTAAATCGGAGGCTGCCATGCATATACCGGAAGAAGAGATATTGCTCCACGACCACGGCGACGGTGTGGTACACAGCCACAGTCATACCCACGGCGACGGACACAGCCACGGCCATACCCACACCCAGACCAGGGCGGTGATCAACCGGCTCTCCCGGGCCATCGGCCATCTGGAGTCGGTCAAGCGCATGGTGGAGGACGGGCGGGACTGCACGGAGGTTCTGGTGCAGCTTGCCGCTGTCCGCTCGGCGCTGAACAGCACGGCCAAGGTCATCCTGAAGGACCATCTGGAGCACTGCATCAACAACGCCGGCGAGGGCGACCAGGATCAGCTTCAGGCCCTGAACGAGGCCATCGACAAGTTTATGAGCTGATATACCATGGTCAGCAAAAAGAAATCCGTCCCTTCTGTGAGACGGATTTCTTTTGTTTGGATTGATTCAGTTTTCTGTCGTTCAGCTTACATGCCTCCCCCCAATGGGGAGCCTTTTTGCGGGCGACCGTCCCTAAAGGGACTAGCTTCGCGTCGCAAAGGTCGCCCCTACGGTTCAGTTTCAGTCGGGCGCAGGGGCAGCCCCTGATGGGGGCCTTTGGGCGGTCAGAAATCCAATACCTCTCTCAAAGCAGGGATGGACTCCGCCGCGCCGGGGCGGGTGACGGAAATGGCGGCAGCCTTGGAGGCGGTCTCCAGGGCATATTCCACGCTGCCGCCGGACAGTACGGCGGCCAGGAAAAAGCCGGTAAAGGTGTCCCCCGCGCCGGTGGTGTCCAGGGCGCTGACCGGATAGATTCCGTGGCTCAGGCTCTGCCTTTTGTCCCGGTACACAACGCCGTCGCCGCCCAGGGTCATGATCACGGCAGTGTGGGGAAACAGCTCGCCCAGCGCCCGGAGGCAGTTCTCCCGCCCCTCGGCCCCGGTGATTTCCGACGCCTCCACCTGGTTGACAAAGAGCCAGTCCGCCGCGCCCAGCATCTCCCGGGTCACGCCGCTGTTCATGGGCGAGGGGTTGAAGGCGATGCGCATCCCCTTCTCCCGGGCCTTTTCGAAGATATAGGGCAGGCTGCTGATCTCGTTTTGAACCAGCAGCACGTCATCCGGGCCGAAATGGGAGAAAACCTCGTCCGCATAGTCCTCCGTCACGCAGCCGTTGGCGCCGGTATAGAGGATGATGCAGTTTTCGCCCCGGGCGTTGACCTGAATGATGGCGTTTCCCGTGGGGCTGTCCGTCACGCGGAGAAAGTTCGTGTCCACCCCCTCGGCGCGGAGCATATCCCGGAGAAAGAGGCCGTCCTCCCCGATGCAGCCCGCGTGGCAGACCTTTGCCCCGGCCCGGGCCAGGGCCACAGACTGGTTAAAGCCCTTGCCCCCCGCGTGGCGGGTGACCTCCAGAGCGGAAATGGTCTCCCCGGCCCGGACAAAGTCCCGGACCTGGTAGCAGTTGTCGATATTTACGGAGCCGAAATTAAGGATCATCTGTCTGTTCCTCCTTGGGTCTCAGCTGGTTACGGTTCACATCCCGCAGAGCCACGTTGTACGCCGCGCCGCAGAGGATGACCATGCAGCAGGTATAGAGCCACAGCATCAGCAAAATGACCGCCGCCAGGGAGCCGTAGACCAGAGGATACTTTGTGGAAGCGCCAATGAAGGTGGAAAAGGCCATGCTCACCGCCACCAGCATCACCGTGGCGGCCAGCGCCCCCGGCCAGGTGCGGTAGGGGTCCTCCCGGCTGGCAGAGACCCAGTACACGCCCCAAACGGTGACAAACAATATTCCGCCCAGCAGAATAAAGCGCAGATAGTTCCAGGAGTCGGAGATGTCGATCAGGGGCAGGTAGCGGTTTAACAGGTCGATCAGCTCGCCGCCGGTCAGCATGACCAGGATGGAGAAATAGATGGCGGCCAGAAAGATCAGGGAAAACACGATGCTGAAGGCAAAGCCCAGCAGACCCTGAAAGCGCTGCCGGCCCTGCATCTCACCGATGGTGCCCTGAAAGGTGCGGATGGCCGCGGATGAGGAGGTCACCAATATGGCAAGGCTGCCGAACATCATGGCCTTGTTGTTGTTCTCCGCCACATAGGCGAGAAAACCCTTCAGATACCCGGCGGTCTCCGCCGAGATAAAGCCCCGGACGAAGCCCAGCAGCAGCACAGCCCGGTCATAGCTGCTGCCCAGCATGGTGTACAGGCAGATGACCAGGGGGAAAAAGGTCATGGTGAGATAATAGGACAGCGCCGCCGAAGCTCTGGGGATTCTTTTCCGGGAATAGAGCTCCGCGATGCTCTCAATGATATTCAGTTTCCTTTTCATTGGTCGATCACAGGCTTTCACCGAAAAAGCTCCTCCGTCCCGTTGGATGAAGGAGCTTTTTTCTTTTTTATGCTCAATTACTTGGTGTTGAAGATTTTGAAGATGCTGTCGAAGGGGTCCTCCTCCGCGGGTGCAGCTTCTGCCGCGGGAGCCGCAGCGGGAGCGGCTGCCGCCGCTGCCTTCTCGGTGGCGCCGGTGAACAGGCCCTGGGGCTTGTCCTTCACGGTGACGGGGCGGACGGGAGCGGCTGCCGCTGCCGTCTTTTCCGGCGCGGGGGCGTTCACGTTCTCCTCAAAGCCGGTGGCGATGACGGTGACGCGGATCTCGTCCTGCATGGACTCGTCGAAGGTGGCGCCGAAGATGATGTTGGCGTCGGGGTGAGCGGCCTCCTGCACCAGGTTTGCGGCGGCCTCCACATCCTCCAGGCCCATATCCTCGGAGCCGGTGATGTTGATGAGCACGCCGTGTGCGCCGTTGATGGAGGTCTCCATCAGGGGGCTTGCCACGGCCATGCGGGCGGCGTCCTCCGCCTTGCCCTTGCCGGCGGCATGTCCCACGCCCATATGGGCAAAGCCCGCGCCCTTCATAATGCAGGTCACGTCGGCAAAGTCCAGGTTGATAAAGCCGGTGTTCTTGATCAGGTCGGAAATGCTGGTGACAGCCTGACGCAGCACGTCGTCCGCGATTTCAAAGGCGTTGGCCAGCGTGACCTTCTGGTCGGTGGCGTATTTCAGGCGGTCGTTGGGGATGATGAGCAGGGAGTCCACCTTGCCCAGCAGCTCCTTGATACCGGCGTTGGCCTGATCCATGCGGCGCTTGCCCTCAAACTTGAAGGGCTTGGTCACCACGCCGACGGTGAGGATGCCGGCCTCGCGGGCGATATCCGCCACGGTGGGAGCAGCGCCGGTGCCGGTGCCGCCGCCCATACCGGCGGTGATGAACACCATGTCGGCGTTCTCGATGGCCTTGGCGATATTGTTGCGGCTCTCCTCGGCGGAGCGCTTGCCCACTTCGGGGTCGGAGCCTGCGCCCTGACCGTGGGTCATCTTCTCGCCAATCTGCAGCTTCTGGTCCGCGTTGGAGACGGCCAGCGCCTGCTTATCGGTATTGATGGCGATAAACTCCACACCCTGGGTGCCTGTTTTCACCATGCGGTTGACCACGTTGTTGCCGGCGCCGCCGACACCAACCACTTTTATTGTTACAACATTTTCCGGACCGGATTCGGCTTTGAAATCCATGTTCTTGCCTCCTGTATTTTTACCCACAATTCTGTGAAATATTTTATATTTTCGGTATTGAATATATTATTACATTTTCTCGCTGTGGTCAATAGCTTTTTTTCTTTTGTCGAAAACTTTTGTAAGCAATTTGTAAATTTCCCGGATTTAATTCGGAATAAAATGGGCACTTGTGCCATCAGACACGTCGATGGTGCCCACGTCGCCCTCCTTCAGCTGGTTCATGACGGAGACGATCATGCCGAATTTGTATTCCACATTGCTGCTGCCGCCGATTTTGAAGGTATACCGGCCGTCGCCGTAGGCGATTCTGACGGAATAGGGGTCGGAAAAGTCGATCTTATTGACCTTGAAGGCCAGTCCCCGCTCCTGCAGCTGGTACAGCACCTCCGCGATAAAGTCTACCAGCTCCTCGTTGCCGTCGGAGGTGGTGAGCTTTTCGCCGATCATCAGCGTGCCGGGGGACACGCCCAGAATGGGGATCAGCTCGCCGGTCTCCGCTTCCGTGGCCTTGCCCAGGATCTTGCAGCTGTGGTCGATGGCCCATTCCTCGTCGCCCACCTGGAGATAGGCCAGGGCCTTGCACTCCTGCACGGAGATGATGACCTTATTGGGCAGCTGCCGCTCCACGGAGACCTCCTCGATATAGGGGAGCTTGGCAAAGACCCGGCTGGTGGCCGCGATGCGGTCAAAGAAGAACAGGTTGTCGCCCTTTTCGATGACGACGGCCTTGATGATCTCCTCGTCGGTGTAATGCTCGTTTCCCTCCACCTGAATGTCGGTCACGCGGAAGAAAACGCTCATCACAAAAATGACGGCCATAATGACCACCAGAAAGGTCAGCAGCGCGCTGACGCCGGTCTTTCTGCGCCGGGACGGCTTCCGGTATTCGCCGTGCTTGCTGGCGGGCGGCTGGTTCATATGTGAATTGTAAGCCATAGAACAGTTCCTTTCCCTTTGTCTTGTCAGTATTCCAGGCTGATATCCGCGCCCAGAGCGCGAAGGCGTATGTCGAAGCGCTCATAGCCCCGGCTGATATGTCCGTCGTCGCAGATCAGGGTCTCCCCCTGGGCAGACAGGCCTGCCACGATCATGGCGGCGCCGCCCCGCAGATCGGTGGCGGTGAGGGCCGTGCCGTGCAGGCAGTCCACGCCCCAGATCTCCGCGATTTTGCCGTGGGTCACGATATCAGCGCCCAGACGGCACAGCTCCGGCACCTGGCGGTAGCGGTTTTCAAAGATATTTTCCGTAATGCGGGTCAGTCCCTTTGCTTTGAGCAGGGCGGCCATCAGCACCGGCTGGGCGTCGGTGGGAAAACCGGGATAAGGGGCGGTGGAAATCTCCCCCACGGCCTTCAGCTCCCCCTCCGAGCGGAGCCTGACACTGCGGTCGGTGCTTATTATATCACAGCCCGCCTGATTTAGGAAGCGCAGAACGGTAGAAAATTGCCGGGGATCAATGCCCCGCAGCTCAACATTTCCGCCGGTACAGGCGGCGGCGCAGGCGATGGTGGAGGCCACAATCCGATCGGGGATGATGCGGCAGGCGATATGCTTCTCCGGCGACAGGCTCCCGATGGTCACCGTGTCCGTGCCCGCGCCCCGGACGTCCGCGCCCATGGCTTTCAGATAGTCCTGCAGGGCGGCAATCTCCGGCTCCCGGGCCGCGCCGTGGATGACGGTCTCGCCCCGGGCGGCGCAGGCGGCCAGCATGATGTTCTCCGTGGCCCCCACGCTGGGGAAGGGCAGCACGATCTCCGCGCCCTTCAGCGCCTCTGCCCGGCAGAAGATCTCTCCCCTGTCCTCTTCGATCTCCGCCCCCATCTTCCGCAGGGCGGCCAGATGCAGGTCTATGGGCCGCTTGCCCAGCTGACAGCCGCCGGGCAGGGACAGCCTTGCCTCCCCGCAGCGGGCCAGAAGGGCCCCCATAAAGATCACTGAGGAGCGCATCTCCACCATCAGACTGTGGGGGATGCTGCAGCAGGACAGATTCCGGGAGTCTATGGTCACTTCTCCGCCGCTCTGTTCCGCCCAGCAGCCCAAATGCCGGAGTATGCGCAGAGCCGCGTCCACGTCCCGCAGTTGGGGGACGTTCAGCAGCTCCGTGCTTGCAGGGCATATGATCGACGCCGCCAGGATCGGCAGCGACGCGTTTTTGGAGCCCTGCACAAAGCAGGCGCCTTCCAGCCGGTTTCCTCCCCTGATGTGCCATAGTTCCATAGAAAAACCCCCCGCGCATTGAAATCATGCCATACTATGCGGCGGGGCGGTTTTTTGTTCAGAAATCCGTTGTCAATGGAGCAGATCCAGAATGATCCCGCAAATTTTTTCGGTGGCGTCGGGCACGGCCAGAGAGCGCATGGCCCTGGACATGCTGCTGAGCTTTTCCTCATCGGCAAGGAGGGTTTTCAGCTCGCTCAGGAGGGAATCGGCGTCAAACTCCCCTTCCAGCAGCACCTTTGCGCCGCCGGCCCGCTCCAGAACCCGGGCGTTTTTCTCCTGGTGGTTGTTGGTCACGTTGGGCGAGGGCACGATGATGACGGGCTTTCCCATATAGGTCAGCTCCGCCAGAGTGGAGGCTCCGGCGCGGCACATAATCAGGTCCGCCGCCGCCATGACCCGGGGCATGTCGTAAATGTATTCCTTCACGTCCACGCCGTATTCCCCGTGGTCGGGGGCGGTCTCACTGAGCTTTTCGCAGACCTCCTTATAATACATGCTTCCGGCGGAGTGGATCAGGCGGAAATCGTCCTGCCCCCGGAGCTTGGGGATCATCTCCGTCACGATTTTGTTCATATGCCCCGCGCCCAGAGAGCCCCAGACGGAGACCACCAGAGGCTTATCCGCCGGCAGGCCCAGCTGGGCCTTGGCGGAGTCCCTGGTGTAGCAGGAAAACTCCCCCCGCACAGGGGTTCCGGTGACCTCTACACGCTCAGGGTTTTTATAATACTGCCGGCTCTCCTCAAAGCCCACCATGATCTTGTCCACATGGCCGGCGAGCATTTTGGTGGTCAGGCCGGGGACGGCGTTGCTTTCGTGGACGGCGGTGGGGATATGCATTTTTGCCGCCGCCATCAGCACCGGGTAGCACACATAGCCGCCGGTGCCGATGACCACGTCGGGCTTGAAGTCCTTGAGAATCTTTTTGGTCTCCCGGGTGGCTTCGGCCACGTTTTTGAGGGTTTGGATATTGTGCAGCAGGGCCTTGAGGCTTTTGCCCCGGCTGATGTTGGTGATTTTCAGGGGCTTGATGTCATAGCCCGCCATGGGCACAAGCTGCATCTCCATCTTGCCCTCCGCCCCCAGGAAGAGAAACTCGCTGTCGGGCAGCAGCTCACGGAGCCTGCCCGCCACAGCCAGGGCGGGGTTGATATGTCCGGCGGTACCGCCGCAGGTGAAAACAAAACGCATATGTCTCATATCCTTTCTATGGATCATCAGTCGAGTGCAAAACACGTTTCGCAATCGGCTGAATGAATTATTTTTCTGTAAGAATGGTTCTGGACGCGCTGAGGATGATCCCCATCTCGCCCAGCTGAATCAGCAGGGCCGTGCCCCCGTAGCTGAAAAAGGGCAGAGATATGCCGGTGCAGGGCACAAGGTTTGTGACCACCGCCACATTCAGAAAGACCTGAATGGCAAGGAGGGTGCTGATCCCGGCGCAGACCAGAAAATCATAGCGGTCCCGGCAGTGCAGGGCGATCCAGTAGCCCCGTAAAATCAGCAGGGCGAAGAGCGTGAGGATCAGCGCCGCGCCGATAAAGCCCAGCTCCTCGCAGGCCACGGCAAAGATAAAGTCGTTGTGCTCCTCCGGCAGGTACAGAAATTTCTGCCGGCTGCCCCCCAGGCCCAGGCCGCTCAGGCCCCCGGAGCCGATGGAGTAGAGGGACTGGACGATCTGGTAGCCCTCGTCCGAGGAGCTGGAAAAGGGGTCCCGCCAGGTGGTGATGCGGCTGGAGGCATAGGGGAAAAAGGCCAGCAGCACCGCCAGCGCGCTCCCCGCCGCGATGGCCGCGCCGATAAACCAGCCCAGCCGGACGCCGCCCAGAAACAGCATCACGCCCCCTATGGCGATAATGATGATGGAGGCGGAAAAGTGGGGCTCCAGCACCAGAAGGCCCACAATGGCGCAGAGAATGGCCCCGAAGGGCAAAATGCCGTAACGGAAGGTCCTCATCCTGCCCCGCATTTTGCCAATCAGCACGGAGAAGGACAAAATCACCGCCAGCTTTGCCAGCTCCGAGGGCTGGAGCGTCAGTCCCCCCACGCCAAGCCAGCGCCTCGAGCCGTTGACCTTGACGCCCACAAAGGGCACCAGCATCAGCAGCACAAGGGCGAAGGCCAGAAAGGGAAAGGAATAACGCCGGTAAAAGCCCATCGGCAGTTTAGACGCCAGAAGCATGACGCCGGTTCCCAAAAGGGCGAATAAAAGCTGCCGCACGAAATAATAGGCGGCGTTGCCGCCGGTGATGTTGCCCGGGTCATAATAGGCCCGGGGGAAGCTTGCCGACAAGACCATCACCACGCCCATGGTCAGCAAAAGCAGCACCAAAAGGAAAAAAGGCGTGTCAAAGCCTGCCTTTCTCTCCTTCACGGCCGTATCGGAAAAGCCGGTGAGGCGGGCACTGTCGTAACGCATTTTCCCACCTCCCCGGCTTTTCAATCAGAAGTCTTTACAGGGCGTAACGCTGGTACACCCCAATAAAGGATATGATTGCAAAGAGCAGAGATATGCCTGTGAAGAGGACAAAAAGCTCTTTTTCGCTCCACTTTTTTCCGGTCCAGCCGCCCATCTCCAGATGGTGGTGGAAGGGGGCCATTTTAAACACCCGCTTGCCGTGGCTCAGCTTGAAATAGCCCACCTGGATAATGTCGGACAGGGTCTCGATAATGTAGATGATGCCCAGCGTGATGAGAATCAGGGGCATATCGTAGGCGAAGGCCAGAGCCGCCACCGCGCCGCCCAAAAACAGGGAGCCGGTGTCGCCCATGAACACCTTGGCCGGGTTGAAGTTATACACCAGAAAGCCCAGCAGGCCGCCCAGCAGGCCTGAGGCGAAAATGCCCAGCTCCAGAAACTCCTGGCCCCAGGCGAAGGTCACGGCCACGAAAAACAGCATCACCGGGAGAGAAGTTCCGGTGGCCAGGCCGTCCACGCCGTCGGTGATGTTCACGGCGTTGACCGTGCCCACGATCACAAAGGCCGCAAACACAAAGTACAGCCACTCGGGCAGCGGAACGGTCTTTCCGGAGAAGGGGATGAACAGGTTGGGCCGCACATAGCCCAGAGAGCGCATCAGCAGCACGAAAACCAGGGCCGCCGCCAGCTGGAGCAGGAACTTTTTTTTGGCCGTCAGCCCCAGGTTCTGCCTGTTCCTGATCTTCTCCCAGTCGTCCAGAAAAGCCGATGGCGCCGAACACCAGAGCGAAAAGCAGCACGAAGATGTGGACGAAGTTGCCCTTCATCATGCTGGGAAAGCCGATGGTCAGGCAGACAAAGGTGACGCCAAGAATGAACATCACGCCGCCCATGGTGGGGGTGCCGCTTTTGGCCATATGCCAGGTGGGGCCGTCCTTCTTGATCTCCTGCCCCGCCTTCTGCTTACGCAGCCAGGGGATATAGTATTTTCCAAAGGCCGTGGCAAACAGAAAGGCCAGAATAAACGCGCAGATCAGCTTTATCGTCATGTTTCTTTCCTCTTTTCCTCTTTTTCCGGCAAGGGGCGTTTCAGCGGCGTTTTGCCGCAAGGTATTCGGCCACGATCTCTCTCTCGTCCATGTGGCGCTTTTCATGGCCCACAACCTGGTAGTCCTCGTGACCTTTTCCGGCAAGTAATATTACATCGCCCGGCCCTGCGTTGTCAATAGCCCAGTGGATGGCCTCCACCCGGTCGCAGAGCACCTTTACCGGGGTGCGCTTGCCCTTGGTGCCCTCCACAATCTCCCGGATGATCTCATCCGGGTCCTCGGTGCGGGGGTTATCGCTGGTGACGATGACCATATCCGCGTTGTCGGCGGCAATGGCGCCCATGATGGGCCGCTTGGCCTTATCCCGGTCCCCGCCGCAGCCGAAGAGGGCCATCAGACGGCCCCTGGTGACGGGCTTCAGGGTCTTTAAGACGTTTTCCAGCGCGTCGGGCTTGTGGGAATAGTCAATGATGATGGAATAATCCCTGTCGGTGGGCACGATCTCCAGCCGGCCCTTCACGCCCCTGGCGCTGGACATGGCGTCGGCGCAGTCGTCCAGGCTGACGCCCAGAGCCAGACCCACGGACATGACCCCCAGGGCGTTGTGCACGGAGAAGAGGCCGGGGATCCCCAGCTTCGTCAGGGCAAGGCCGCTGTCGGTGACGGCGGCAAAGCGCACGCCGTTTGCGGAGAGGCGGATGTCCTTTGCGGTCAGGTCCGCGTCGTTTCGTTCCACGGAAAAGGTGCTGATGGGGCAGTCCGCGCCGTCCATCATGAAGCCCGCCCACTTGTCGTCCAGGTTCACGCAGCCCTTTTTGCACTGGCGGAAAAGCAGCCGCTTGGCGGCGGCGTATTCCTCCATGGTCTTGTGAAAATCCAGATGGTCCTGGCTCAGATTGGTATACAATCCCACATCGTATTCGATCCCGGCCACCCGCTCCAGCGTCAGGGAGTGGGAGGACACCTCCATGACCACATGGGTGCAGCCCGCGTCCGCCATGGAGCGAAACAGCCTGTGCAGCTCGTAGCTCTCCGGGGTGGTGTGCTCGGTGTGGAGAAATTCATCCCCGATCATGTTGCCGTTGGTGCCGATCAGGCCCACCTTGGCGTCCAGCTTGCTCTCCAGCAGGTGCTTGAGCAGGTAGCTGGAGGTGGTCTTGCCGCTGGTGCCGGTGATGCCGATCATGGTCATCTCCGCGGCCGGGTTTCCGAAAAATTCCCGGCTGGAAAGGGCCAGACCCAGGCGGCAGTCGGCCACGCGCACATAGGGCGTGCCGTCCTCCGGGGCCGCCTCGCAGAGCACCGCCGCGGCCCCCTTCTCCACGGCCTTGGGGATGAAGCGGTGGCCGTCGGATTCAAAGCCCCGGATGGCCACGAACAGGTCCCCCGGCTGGGTTTTCCGGGAATCATAGCTTATGCCCCTGATCTCCATGTCCATGTCGGCGTTGGCGTCGAGGATATTCAAATTTTTTACGATCTCTCTCAGTTTCATTTTTTTCAATACCTTCCCAGCATCGAATCGTCTCCGCTGACCAGCGTCACCTCAACGATGCTGCCGTGTCCCACCACCGTGCCGGCCTTTACGCTCTGGCTGCTGACCTTCTGGGTCTCCGCGTCGGTGACGGGGCTTGCCGTCTGTATGTATATCCCATAGTAGGACAGGGTGTCTCTGGCCTGGGCGTAGCTCATACCACTGAGCTCCGGCACGGTCTCTCTGTCCGCGGAGGGCTCCGCTTCAAAGTAAAGAATGATCTGGGTTCCGGCGGCAATACTCAGCCCCGGCGCGGGGAGCTGCGCGGTGACAAGGCTGCCTTCACCGATGCTGCGATAATTCAGCCCCGCCTCTTTCACGGCGGCGGCCGCCTCTTCCCGGCTCAGGCCGGTGAAGTCCGGCACGGTCACGTCCATGCTTTCGGCTTCTCCCGCTTCCAGCTGCGGCTCCACGCCCAGATAGGGCAGGATATCCGCCATCATGTTCCCCACCACGGGGGCCGCCATCTGTCCGCCGCTGACATAGATCCCGGACTTGTTGGAGGGCGTATCCAGAAACACCAGCAGGGCGATCTGCGGGTCGTCCGCCGGGGCAAAGCCGATGAAGGAGACGATGTACTCCTTCTCCCCCGTCTGGGCCTCCAGACTGACCTTTTCGCTGGTGCCGGTCTTGCCGCCGATGCGGTATCCGGCCACAGCGGCGTTTCTGCCGGTGCCGTCGTTGGGGTCGCCTACCACCTGCTCTAAAATACTGCGAACCTTTGCGGAGGTCTCCTCGCTGATGACCTGGCGCACTAAGCTGGGCTCCCGCTCATAGGCCACCGTGCCGTCGGGGTTTCGCATCTGCCGCACCACATAGGGCTGCATCAGCTTTCCGCCGTTGACACAGGCGCTGACCGCAGTGATCAGCTGCAGGGGCGTGATGGTGAAGGTCTGGCCGAAGGAGGCCGCCGCCAGCTGCGACAGATTTTTCTCCGCGCAGAAGGTATTCTGGCTCCACCAGATGCTGCCGCTCTCCCCGGCAAGGTCAATGCCGGTGGTGGCGGTCAGATTTTCGTCCGGATCGCCGGTGAGGTTCAAAAAGCCGAAGGCTTCGCAGTATTTGTAGAAGGTCTCCGCCCCCACCCGAAGGCCGATGTTCACAAAGGCCACGTTGCAGGAGTGCTGCACCGCCTGGGTCAGATTCTGGGAGCCGTGGCCCCCGTCCTTCCAGCAGCGGATGGGGCTGGTGCGGCCTAAAACGCTAACGTTGCCGCCGCAGTAGAAGCTGTCGCTCAGGTCCACCGCCCCCTCTTCCAGGGCCATGGACAGGGTGATGATCTTAAAGGTGGAGCCGGGCTCATAGGTGTCGGACAGGGCCTTATTGCGCCACTGTCTGGCCTGGGCCTGCTGCAAAAGCTCCGCCGCCTCAGCCTCGGTGGCGGCCTGGTCGATCAGGGCCTGGGCCTCGTCGCTGACGGAGAGGAAATGGTTCAGATCATAGCCGTCGATGGAGGCCATGGCCAGAATCCCGCCGGTATTCACGTCCATGGCGATGGCCCCTGCGCCGTTTTGGATGTCGTAATCCTCCACGGCCTGCTTCAGGTGCTTTTCCACATAGTACTGTATGGTGGAGTCCACCGTCAGCACCAGGTCATAGCCGTCCTCCCCGGGGCTGTACTCCTCAAAGGAGCCGAACAGCAGCTCTGTGCCGTAGGCGTTGGTGGCCCGCAGGGTCCTTCCGGCGCTGCCGGAGAGAGCGGAGTCGTATTTGGCCTCGATCCCTTCCAGACCGGTGTTGTCCATGCCCACAAAGCCGATGAGATGGCAGGCAAGGCTGGAATTGGGGTAATAGCGCTTGGTGTCCGTCTCCAGGCGGACGCCCTTCAGGCCGTTTTCCGTCTTGAAGCGGCGGACCTCATCCGCCTGCTCGGCCTCCACCTTCCGGGCCACGGTCACATACCAGGAGCCGGTACGGCCCGTCTTTTCCAGTATATCATCGTAGTCAAGCCCAAGGATCTCTGACAGGCCCCGGGCGATCAGCTCCCGGTCCTCGCCGTAGGTCTCGATCTCCGCCGGGCTGAGATAAATGTTGTCCACCGACGCGCTGACCGCCAGCGGATTCATGTTGGTATCAAAAATGGTTCCCCGCGCCGGGGAGGTGGCAGCCTCCCGGAGCTGCTGCTGTATGGCCAGCTCCTCATAATACGCATGGTCGATGATCTGGAGCTTATACAGCCGGATGAGCAGCACCAAAAAGGCGGCGATGCCGCACAGGGCCATCAGGGCCAGCGTGCGGCGGAGCATCTGACGGTTGGGGCCTCCGCCCCTCCCCTTTTCCACTGATTCGGACATAGCACACTCCCGCTTTTTTGAATATACCATCAGTATATTCAGCGGCTTATCCGGTTACTACATCGTGCTTTATCCCAAATGCTCAGTAATCTCTATGGTTCTGATCTGCCCCGGGGCCGGACGCTGCATCCCCAGCTCCTCCAGGGCATAGGTCTCCAGCTCTTCAAGGCTCAGGCTGTTGTCCAGCCGGGTCTGTAAGATCTGGTTTTCGGTTTTCAGCCGTTCATTTTCCTTTTCCAGCGCCGCCGCCCGGTC
>JALFOM010000129.1 GCA_022782265.1 Clostridiales bacterium
AAATACTGGATTTGTATTTCGAGCATTTTCAACGAAGCATGACGGGAAAAGATCCTTTTCAGGCTGCCGGATCCCTACCTTGCATGCCCTAATGCGCCCGCTTGTTTTTTTGTCTGTACTTATTATTTATATTTCTGCTGCCGGTAGGCCAGGGGTGTGATGCCCTCGAATTTCTTGAATACCTTAATGAAATAGCTGGTGTCCACATAGCCCAGCTCAAAGGCGACGGAGGAGACGCTCTCGGCGCTGTCTCTCAGCTTCTGCTTTGCCCACTCCACCTTCCTTCGGTTTACATAATCTGTAAAGGTCTCCCCGACCTCCCGGGGAAAGATCTTGCTGAAATAGCTGGGGCTCAGATGGCACAGGTTTGCCATATCCCGCATGGTGACCATTTCGCCCCGATGGCTTTCCACATAGCTGACCGCCGGGTAGACCGGGCTGGTTCTGGCCAGGCTGATAGGCTCATCGCTGTCCACCGTCTCCGGCTCATCCACCACTTTCCCGATATCCGGCGGAAGGCCGGTTATACGGCTGTCCGCCATTCCGGCGGAGGCACTGCGCAGCATCCACTCATAGGTCATCGTCCTGTTCCGGTTCTCCACGGCACGGTGGACAATGTACTGCACCGCCGCGTCGATCAGCTCCGCGATCTCAACGATGCGCTTATACTCCATCTCCGGGATTTTTTCGTATTTTTCCAGCAGATCCCGGCGGCTGGTCTCCTCCTCCGCCTGAAAGGAGCTGATCTCGCTGACCAGCCGCTCCACCTTGGCGTCGGTGTCATCGTTGGGGATACGCACCTGGCCGAACATCACCGCGCCCAGGTATTTCTCCCCCACCATCACCGGCACCGCCACGTCCACAATGCCGCAGTGGCACAGATAGATATAGGGCCGGTTCAGGCGCACCGCCTCCAGCCCCGCCAGAGCGTCGCACTTGGTGCAGCGCTTGCGGGACACGGGGTTATCCCGGATCACGCTGCAAAACTCCGTGCGGCAGCTGTGCTTTGTCACCGGCGTGCCCTTGTAATCAATGGTGATGATAGCGGTGCCGGTGGCCTTGGCCAGCGCGTCCTGCAAATGCTCAAACATGGGGATATCCAGTATGGTCTTCAGATCCAGATCCTGAGTTTTCATTTTTGCCTCTTTCCCGTTGGGCTTCATGTCCCTTTTTTACAGTATAGCTCAACGCCGGAAATAAATCTTCCATTTATTTTTTCAGTTATATGAATATTTTTCGGTATTATTTTTGTTTTTTTCTTATATCAGCAAAATATTACTGTTTTTTTGCAGAGAACAAGCAAAAAAATCCCATTTCTTCAAAAGGGCTGCGCGCAGTATGCCGTTTTGCACAAAAAGCGATATGAGGCCTGTCCTATCCCGCAGCCTTCGGTCATCGGAAAAGTGACCGGGATCATTGAATCCAGCCTTTCAGGCACAATTTTCACCCTTGTACCACATGTCCAAAACTTGCCGTTTCAAATTGTGCAAATTTATTTTTTGTCTATTTTATATAGTATTTTTTTATTCACAGATATGATTATACCACAAAATCATTTTATTTGACAATAATCGTTTTAATTGTGTTTTTCCCTTCAGCGCTTTACTATTATTTCAAGCAATTAAACCAATCGGCAGAAGCAAAAATTTTAAAGAGAAAGGAACGAGAGAACATGAAGAAAAAATTGAGTCCCCGTTTTTGGGTCGCGGTCGCTCTGGTGCTGTGTCTTGTCAGCTCCATCGGCGCGTCCCTGATCCAGACGGACGGCGGCAGCGTGGAGTACCACGACGTGACCTTTGTCACGGACAGCGGTCATGAGCTGGACGCCCTGCTGCTGGTGCCTGAGACGGCCACGGCGGAAAATCCCGCTCCCGCCATCGTGGTCAGCCACGGCTGGTACAACAACCGGGAGATGCAGGATCTGAACTATGTGGAGTACGCCCGCCGGGGCTATGTGGTCATCGCCATCAGCATGTACGGCCACGGCGACTCGGAAGTCATCGCCTCCAACAGCTGGTGGGATGACGAGAACAACGCAAACGGCCTTTATGACGCGGTGAAATATCTGTCCCGCCTGCCCTTTGTGGACGCCTCCCGCATCGGCGTCACCGGCCACTCCAACGGCGCTCTTGCCGCCCGCGAGGCTGTGCTTCAGGACGAGGAGGGCCTGATCGCCGCTGCCCTGCTGGTCTCCAACGACGCGGTCTATACCGACGAAAACGGCAGCTTCTACAATATGTTTGGCTCCCGTGACGCCGCCATCGTGGCCTGCCAGTACGATGAATTTTTCCACCGGGTCTACAGCGCCGATGGCAGCTTCACCGCCCCCAGGGACTTTTTGAAGCAGTCCACGGCCCAGTCCTTCCTGTACTTTGGTCAGGATCCCGCCGGGCTTGAGGCCAGAGAAGCCGGCGTGTTCTACACTGAGGAGATCGACGGCCAGGAGGCTGTCCGCGCCATTTACAACCCCGCCATCACCCACCCCTGGGCCCACTTCTCCAAGAACGTTGTGGCCTTCAGCGTGGATTTCTTTGACCGTGCTCTGGGCGCGCCCATAGCGCTGGCCAATAACGACCAGATCTGGCAGTGGAAGGCCGCCTTCAACGCCGTTGGCGTGGTCGGCTTCTTCATGTTCGTGGTATTCTGCGCTCTGGCTCTGCTGGACACCCCTTATTTCAGCAGCCTGAAGGCCGAAAACGAGGTGCTGCCCCGTCCCGCTCTCAGCGGCAAGGGCAAGCGCAGCTACTGGATCGGCCAGATCTGCTGCGTGATCTTCGCCATCATCGCCTATTTTGTGGCCTTCATCGTGGGCTATGCCATCTGGCAGTCCTCCTTCTGGAACCAGGCGCCCTCCCGCATCATCGGCCTCTGGTGCCTGCTCTGCGGTCTGTTCACGCTGCTGGTGCTGCGGCTGAGCAACAAGAAGGGCACGGTGGACAAGGTGGAGCGGGGCATCAAAATCGGCTGGGCCAAGCTGGGAAAGACCGTGGTTCTGGCTCTCGCTGTGGTCTGCGCCTCCTTTGCCCTGGTCTTCCTGTCTGACTACCTGTTCCTCACTGACTATCGGCTCTGGTGCTTTGCCACCATCCGCGCCTTCAGCGCCGATCATCTGACCATGATTTTGCGCTTTGTGCCCTTCTGGCTGGTGTACTACATCGTGCTCAGCGTAGCCGCCAACTGCTACAACTACTTCCAGGTGGGCAAAAAGTCCTGGGTCAGCGTGGCGCTGCAGATGTTCTTCGTATTCCTTGGACCGGAGATCATGGTCATTGTCCAGTATGTCACCTTCTTCAACACCGGCTATATGGTGCTGGATCCCATGACCGGCATTATGGGCATCTGGCTCTACCCCATTATGGTGATCCTGCCCCTGGCCACCTGGATCTGCCATAAGATCTACAAGAAGACC
>JALFOM010000036.1 GCA_022782265.1 Clostridiales bacterium
AATCACCAGGTCATAGAGGTTGATATCCTCCTGAATGGAGCCGGCGGAGCCCACCCGGATGATGTTCTCCACGCCGTAGCCGGTAAACAGCTCGTGGGAGTAGATGCCGATGGCAGGCATACCCATGCCGGAGGCCATGACGGAGACCCGGACGCCCTTGTACAGGCCGGTGTAGCCCTGGACCCCCCGGACATTGTTGACCAGCACGGGGTTTTCCAGGAAGTTCTCCGCGATGAATTTGGACCGCAGGGGATCTCCGGGCATCAGGACCGTTTTGGCAAAGTCACCGGGCTTGGCGGAAATATGAGGAGTGGGAGTGGTTAACATAACATATCACCTTTCTTATCACAAAATCAGCGCGAATGCAAAATTCAAAGTTTCCCTCATTTTGCATTCTATTTTTAATGGTATCTATTCAGACAAACGAAACATCTTTTGCTATAAATGATCGTTTATCGTCGCTCCCACTGTAGGGCGGGGGCTTGCCCCCGCCGACGTACCAATGGTTTTGCATATCCGCGTCTAACGCAGCCGAGCATGTATCCAACCTGCTCGGCGGGGGCAAGCCCCCGCCCTACGAATGGTGCAAACATAAACGATCATTTATCTGTGTTTTCTGACCACGATTGGATAGTTACATTTGATTTTAATAGCTTCCGTCGTTCTGGGCCTGCTTGCCCGCCTCCATGGCCTTGGCCAGCTTGACGATGCGGGAGGTGCCCAGACGGGAGGCTCCCAGCTCGATGAACTTCTCCGCGTCCTCCAGGCTGGAGATGCCGCCGGCGGCTTTGATCTTCACATGGGGGGCCACATGGGCGGCGAACAGCTCCACATCGTGGAAGGTGGCTCCCGCCTTGCTGAAGCCGGTGGAGGTCTTGATATAGTCCGCGCCGGAATCGGAGACGCACTTGCACAGGGCGATCTTCTCCTGGTCCGTCAGCAGGCAGGTTTCGATGATGACCTTCAGGAGCTTGCCCTTGCAGGCGGCCTTGATGGCAGCGATCTCTGCGGTGATATCGTCCCACTTCCCGTCCTTGGCCCAGCCGATGTTGATGAACATATCCACCTCGTCGGCACCATTGTCCACGGCGTCGGAGGCCATAAAGCACTTGGCGGCGGTGGTGGCGTAGCCGTTGGGGAAGCCGATGACGGTGCAGATGGGCAGCTTCTCCCCCACATACGCCTTGGCCTGTTTCACATAGGAGGCGGGAATGCAGACGGAAGCGGTCTGATATTTCATGCCGTCTTCACAGATCTCCCGGATCTGTTCCCAGGTGGCCGTCTGGGCCAGCAGGGTATGGTCGCATTTGGCGAGAATTTCCTTCAGTTCCATAAAATAAACTCCTTTCATCCGATCCGCCGGTCAGGGGCGGCCGTGCAGCTTGATGACCTTTCGTTCCCGGATCCCCCGGATATAGCACTTGTGGCACATGGCGATATAGCTGTCATTTCCGCCCAGCACCACCTGGGCGCCTTCGGTAATGATGTGCCCGCTGCCGTCGATTCTGGCATTGACCGTGGCTTTGGCGCCGCAGTCACAGATGGTCTTGATCTCCAGGATGGAATCGGCCACCTCCATAAGCCGGCGGCTTCCCGGGAACAGCCGGGTCTGGAAATCCGTCCGCAGGCCGAAGCACATCACAGGAATGTTCTCATCGTTGACGATGGTCCGGAGCTGGTCGATCTGGTCTTCCGTCAGGAACTGGCACTCGTCCACAATGATCACATCGCAGCTTCCCCGTTTCGTCTCACGGAACCGGTCGTAAATGTCCATTTCCGGCGGGATCACCTCCACCATGGCCTCCAGTCCGATGCGGCTGCGCAGGATCTGCTGTCCGTCTCGGGTGTCGGCGCTGGGCTTGATGAGCCAGACGCTGAGGTCATTTTCCTCGTAATTGTATTTGGTGATCAGCGCCTGGGCCGTCTTGCTGGAGCCCATGGCGCCGTACTTAAAATAGAGCTTTGCCATACTTTTCTCCCTTTCTCTGTTCGTGTTTTTCATTATACCTAAACACCGGGTCGATTGCAACCCCAAATCCCGGCGGTTTACACAATGTTTACTTGCGCAGGAAGCAGTTGGATGATATACTGAAAAAGGGAACACCCCAACCCGCGTAGGGGCGACCCTCGCGGTCGCCCGTCGCCGAAGGCGCAGGGGATACAGATATAAGATATGCGATATGAGATATAAGATGTGGTATCCCCTTCGGGGATGATTTTGAAAAT
>JALFOM010000039.1 GCA_022782265.1 Clostridiales bacterium
AAGCTGATCTGCACCAGCCGCCTGGCGGTGGAGATCCCCGGCATTCCCTTTGAGAAGATTCAGGAGGCCCGGGCCTGGGCGGCAGAGCGCGGTATGCGCTTCGGCGGCACCGGGGCTAAGGTGCGCCCGGTTGTGGCCTGCAAAGGTACCACCTGTGTCTACGGCAATTATGATACCCAGGAACTGGCAAAGAAGATTCATGAAAACTACTATATCGGCTGGGACGATGTGAAGCTGCCCCATAAGTTCAAGAGTTCCGTGGGCGGCTGCCCCAACAGCTGCATGAAGCCCAGTCTGAACGACTTCGGCGTGGAGGGACACAAGGTCCCCGTCTTTGACGCGGAAAAATGCCGGGGCTGCGCGGTGTGCCAGATCGAGAAAAACTGCCCCATGAAGGCGGCAAAGCTTGTGGACGGCAAGCTCCATATTGACGACACGGTCTGCAAGACCTGCGGCGTCTGCACCGGAAAGTGCCCCTTCAAGGCCGTGTCCCACGACACCAAGACCATGTACCAGATCTATGTGGGCGGCACCTGGGGCAAGCGCACCCGCATGGGCACGCCTCTCTCCCGCCTGGTCAGCGAGGAGGAGATTCTGCCTCTGCTGGAAAAGACCATGCTCTGGTTCAAGGAGAACGCCTACGCCAAGGAGCGCCTTGGCATGGCCATCGACCGCATCGGCGAGGACAAGCTGGAGGCCGCCCTTTTTGACGATGACCTGCTCCGCCGCAAGGAAGAAATACTCAGTCGGGAAGTGCTCCAGAGACCGTAATATGAAGAAAATAATATCAACCCTGCTCTGCGCCGCCGTTCTGCTCTCCCTCTGCGGCTGCGGCGCGGCGGAAGAACCTGCGCAGGCGGAGGGTGTTACGGTCACTGACATTTTTGGCGACAGCGCCGTGCTGGATGCAGGATGCCGCGTGGCCTTCGGCTACACCTCCTTTGCCCAGTGCTGGCAGCTGGCCGGGGGCGAGCCTGTGGGCGTCACCCTGGACGCCATAGAGGACCGGGGCATGGTCCTGCCGGAGGATGTGGAGATCATCGGCACGGTGAAGAGCGTGGACCTGGAAAAGCTCATTGCCCTCTCGCCGGACTATGTGGTGCTTTCGGCAGACCTTACCGCCCACACGGAGCTGAAGGACAGCCTTGGGGAGATGGGCATCCCCTGCGGCTACTTCCGGGTGGACACCTTTGACGATTACAAGGCCATGATGGCCCAATTTTGCGCCGTCACCGGCAGGGACGACCTGTATGCGCAGAATGTCACCCAGGTGGAGGAGAACATCAAAAATATCCAGGCTGCCATCCCGGCAGAGAGCGGGGAGAGCGTGCTGCTCCTCAGGGCCTATTCCACCGGGGTAAAGGCCAAGACCGATGACAATCTGGCGGGACAGATTCTGAAAGAGTTCCGCATGGAAAATATCGCTGACAAGACCCCCTCTCTTCTGGAGGATCTGAGCATGGAGCAGATCATCCGGGAGGATCCCCGCTATATCTTCGTCACCACCATGGGCGACGAGCAGGCGGCGGAGGACTATATGCGGCTGAATATGGAGAGCGACCCCGCCTGGAGCAGCCTGACGGCGGTGGAGGAGGGACGCTATATCTTCCTGCCTCAGGACCTGTTCCACTACAAGCCCAACGAACGCTGGGATGAGAGCTATGAATATCTGGCAAAGATCATATACCCGGAAATCTTCGGATGAGTACGGCAGAGGGGAGATTATCCGCTTCTTTGCCGGACTGAGCCTGCTGTTTTTGCTGAGCCTTGTGCTGGCGGTGCTTTTCGGCTCCACCAGCACGGGGATCCGGGAGGCGCTGACGGAAGGGAAGGGCAGCGCGGCCTACCGGATCTTCCTGTATGTGCGCCTGCCCCGGGCCTTTGCGGCTGTCCTGGCGGGTAGCGCCCTGGCGGTCTCCGGGGCGATTATCCAGGCGGTGCTGAACAACGCCATGGCCGCGCCCAACATCATCGGCGTCAACTCCGGGGCCGGCCTTGCGGTCACGCTCCTGGTGGCGGTGAATCCCGCAGCTGTCTCTTATCTGCCCTACGCCGCGTTTTTCGGCGCCCTGGCGGCCTGCCTGTGCATCTATGCCATCGCTGCCCGCACCGGGGCCAGCCGCATGACCATCACCCTGGTGGGCATCACCATCAGCAGCATTCTGACGGCGGGAATCAACACGGTAAAGACCGTCTTTCCCGACAGCTTGTATAACAGCAACGCCTTTTTAGTGGGCGGCATCTCCGGCGTGAGCATGGCCCGCCTCAGTCCGGCCTGCTGGCTTATCGGCCTGGGGCTTGTGTGCGCCTGGCTGGTGGCGAAGGATACGGACGTGCTGAATCTGGGGGAGGAGACTGCGGGCAGCCTTGGCATGAACGTGAAGGCCACCCGATTTTTGCTTTTGCTGCTGGCCAGTGTGCTGGCGGGCAGCGCGGTGAGCTTTGCGGGCCTTTTGGGCTTTGTGGGCCTGCTGGCGCCCCATATCTGCCGCCGTTTTGTGGGCGGGACCCACCGGCGGCTGATCCCGGCCTGCGCCCTGGGCGGAGCCACGCTGGTGCTGCTCTGTGACCTGGCGGCCCGGCTGCTGTTTGCACCCTATGAGCTGCCGGTTGGCATCATCCTGTCCCTGGTGGGCGGGCCTTTCTTCCTGATGCTGATCCTGGTGCAGAGAAAGTCGAGACTGTATGATTGAAGTGAAGGACGTCTCCTTTTCTTACGATAAGGAGCCGGTGTTGAAAAATGTGAGTCTGGCGCTTGCGCCCGGCAAATTTTACGCCGTGGTGGGGTCCAACGGCAGCGGCAAAACCACCCTGATCCGGCTTTTAAGCCGCCTGTCCCTGCCTGACAGCGGACAGCTGTTTCTGGACGGGAAGAGCTACGCCGAATTTGAGCGCAGGGACTTTGCCCGGCAGCTTGCCATGCTGCCCCAGAGCAGGCCGGTGCCGGCCATCAGTGTGCGGGAGCTGGTGTCCCACGGAAGATTTCCCCATCTCCCCATGTCCCGGAAGCTCTTGGCGGAGGACCGGAGGGTTGTTGAGCGGGCGCTGCTGGAGGCAGGGGCGGAAAGTCTGGCCCGCCGGAGCGTGAAGGAGCTGTCCGGCGGCGAGCGGCAGAGAGCCTATCTGGCCATGCTGCTGGCTCAGGACACACCCTATGTGCTGCTGGACGAGCCGACCACCTATCTGGACGTATCGGCCCAGTTCACGGTTATGGACATGCTCCAAAAGATGAGCCGCTCCGGCAAGTGCGTGGCGGCGGTACTCCATGACCTGTCTCTTGCCCTGCAATACTGCGACGAGCTGATCCTTATGGAGAAGGGTGAGCTTCGCGCCGCCGCCCCGCCGAAGGCGCTGGCCGACGGCGGTCTTCTGGACCGGGTGTTTCATATCCGCTGTGTGCCACTTGAATATGAGGGAAAAACCGAATACGTTTTCCATAAAAAATGACGCTGAAAAATTCAGCGTCATTTTTCCTTAATGTGCGTGTGCCGAAAGCGCCTTGGGCGGCAGGGCGAAGCCCTCCTCCCGGGGCAGAGTCTGCTTCAAATATTTCAGCTTGCGGAAATAGAGGAACAGCAGGATCACGTCGGCAAAGAGCCAGGCCAGGGGATTGGCAAAGCACACCGCACCGAAGGCGTAGCGGCCAACAAAGCCGAAGGCCACAAGGGCACGGGCCACCAGCTCGGCAAGGCCGGCGAACATGGCGGAGTTGGAAAAGCCCATGCCCTGAAGGCCGTTGCGGAAAATGAAGATGATGGCCAGCATGGGATAAGCAAGGCCGTTGATCACCAGATAATCGTGGACGTCGGAGAGAATGGCGGTCTCGGAGGCGTCCAGGAAAAGCCGGGCGATGGCAGAGCCGGCGAAAGCGTTAACAGCCAGGGCCAACAGGCAGTAGAACATAGAAACCACGGTGATGGAGCGGATGCCGCTGCGTATGCGGCTGAGTCTGGCGGCGCCCAGGTTCTGCCCGCAGTAGGTTGCCATGGTGATGCCCGCAGTCTCAAGGGGGGCTGCGACGATATTGTGTACCCGGGAACCGGCGGACACTGCCGCCACAGCGGAAGCGCCCAGGGTGTTCACCGCGCTCTGCAGAATGATGGAGCCCACGGCGGTGATGGAAAATTGCAGGCCCATGGGTACGCCGATGGAGGCGATATAGCCCATACGGCGGAGGTTGGGCTTCAGGTCCGCTTTGCTGATATGCAGCACAGGCACCTTCAGCTTGATGTACATCAGGCAGGCCAGGCCGGAGGCGGCCTGAGAGATAACGGTGGCGTAGGCCGCGCCCTCCACGTCCATGCCGAAGCCGGCCATGAACAGAATATCCAGCAGCACATTGATAAACACCGCCACGATGAGAAACAGCAGGGGCGTGCGGCTGTCGCCCAGGGCGCGGAGCACGCCGGAGGCCAGATTGTAGAGAATGGTGGCGCCGGAGCCCATGAACACGATGAAGATGTAGCGGTAGGCCTGGTCGTAAATATTTGCCGGGGTGTTGGTAATGCGGAGCAGGGGGCCTGTGGTGAAATAGGTGAGCAGGGTGATGAGCAGGGAGAAGAAAAGACCCAGCCAGACCAGCTGGCCGGTACGGCTGCGGACAGCCTCCGTGTCTCCCGCACCAAAGCTCTGGGCGATGGGGATGGCAAAGCCGGAGCAGATGCCCAGGGCAAAGCCCAGCACCAGAAAGTTCAGCGCCCCCGTGGAGCCCACGGCGGCAAAGGCGTTGACACCCAGCAGACGGCCGACGATGATGCTGTCGGCCAGATTATAAAACTGTTGAAACAGGTTTCCGATCAGAAGCGGAGCGCAGAAGGCCAGAATACGGCGGAGCGGAGAACCTGTGGTCATGTCTCTTGTCATGATCGTTCCTCCTTTGGTATTTGCTTGAAAACTGTATTTTAGCTGTTTTTCCGCAGAAGTCAAGAGCTTGATTGTAAATTTGTCTCTTGTGACAATTCCACAAAACAGAAAGAGTGAATTTTTGCACTTTAACCAAGAAATTGCTCAAAAAGGTATAAAAAACAGCCTCTGAAAAACGGAAATTCGCAAAAGCGGCCAAAAAGAATTATAATTATAGAGCATTCGATAGTTTTCGCAAGAGAGGCAAAAAACAAAGCGCAGCTCCACAGTAGTAGCTGCGCTTTCTATTCGTAATTCTCTTTATTCTGAAACAAGAACGCCAAACGGCAATAAAGTGTTCTCTACACCCAGTTCGATAATATTTCGGCCTGCGACCTCTTGAGGAATGGCAGCCGACTCTGTGCTGAAATTACAACATACAAGAATGGTTTTGTTCTTATAACAGCGTTTATAAGCAAAGAGCTGTGGATGGTCAGGGAGCATCAATTCAAAATCTCCGTATTTCAGCACGTCGCTATTATTTCTCAGTTCGATCAAGTCCCTATAGAAGTTAAGAATGGAATCTAAATCGGCGGCCTCATCATGAACATTTATTCTACGGCAATTCGGATTGATGTCGATCCAAGGTGTTCCGGTTGTAAAGCCCGCCTTCTCTGAACTGTTCCACTGCATGGGGGTGCGGGCGTTGTCGCGACCTTTTGCCATAATCCCGTTCCAGGCCCATACCTCGCGCCCTGTTTTTCTTGCTTCGGCTAAAAGATTGATGCTCTCAACATCCCGCAGTTCGGATTCATCGGCAAAGGGATAATTCGTCATCCCGATCTCTTCACCCTGATAGATAAACGGCGTTCCGCGCAAGAGGTACATAGCCGTGGCCAACATCTTGGCGCTTCGGATGCGCAACTCTTCCGATGCAGTAGAGCCAAAGCGAGAAACAACTCGTGGCTGATCATGGTTGCCCCAGAAAAGTGTGTTCCAGTCGATAGCATGCTGCCAGTCGTTGATGATCTTCTTGAAGCGCATCAGGTCAAAAGGAATCGGATTCCACTTGCTACCCTCGCCGTCCATGTCCATAACGTCAAACTGAAACAGCAGGTCAAGCTCACGTCCATCGCCGACAACGGAGTTGGCGTTTTCTGTGGTGACAAAGCTCGTTTCTCCCACGCACATGCAGTTGCGCCAGGCAAAGCACTGCTCCCGCATTTCACGCAGATAGTCATGGAGCTTCGGCTGGAAAGCAAAATACTCGGGCGAAAACACATAGCCGTCACCCTGCCCGTCCGGCAGACCGGGTGCTTTCGCCAGCAGGCTAATTACATCCATGCGAAAACCATCCACGCCCTTGTCGAACCACCAATTCATCATGTCATAGACTTCATGGCGCAGTCTGGGATTCTCCCAGTTAAGGTCTGGCTGCTTTTCGGAAAACAGATGAAGATACCATTGGTCAGTGGTTTCATCGTAGCTCCAGGCCGACGGCGTAAAAAACGACGCCCAGTTGTTTGGCTCATAACCGTCTTTGCCATCCCGCCAAATGTAGTAGTCCCGATAAGGGTTATCTTTGGAACTTCTGGATTCCACAAACCATGCGTGCTCGTCAGAAGAATGGTTGACAACCAGATCCATGATCAGCCGGATACCCCGGCTGTGAAGACCCTTCAGCAGCTCGTCAAAGTCCTCCATCGTGCCGAACTCTGCCATGATGGCCTCATAATTGCGGATGTCGTAACCTATATCGACGTTGGGCGAGTCATAGACCGGGCAGAGCCACACGGCGCCGATCCCCAGCCACTGCAGATAGTCCAGCCGAGAGATGATCCCGCGCAGATCTCCGATCCCATCGCCGTTGGAATCCTGAAAGCTGCGGGGATAGATTTGATAAAACACACATTCTTTCCACCATGGGTAGGCCATTTCATTATTCCTCCGCTGATACTTGAAAAAGAGCAAATCCTCGTACTTCTGTCCCTACTGCGGTCACGTCAGCCTTCCCAAATAGGAATTCGCAGTTCGTAGCAGCTTCGAAAAGGACAGGCTGATCCACAGGCGAGACTACAGCAAGCAGTTTATTTCCTGTGGAATTACTTAAGATAATCGTTAATGCATCCTGCAGGGAGATGTGCATGATTTTGCACTCGTTTAATTCTTCTCGTTTTAATCGGATCAACTTCGTATAAAACGAATGCCATGATTTGTTTATTTGCCCCCACGCCATTGCCCGGCGGTTATCCGGATCGTCCCTGCCCTCCATACCGAGCTCGTCCCCGTAATAGACGCTCATGTTTCCGCCGAGGACTGCGGTCAGGAACAGCGCGAGCTTGGCCCGCTCCGCATCGCCGCCGCATTCCGTCAGCAGGCGCGGGATATCGTGGTTGGAACAAAAGGCCCATTGATAGGGATGGACCTCTTCCGGCGTGGAGAGAATCCAGCGCTGAATGCGCCGGGCAAGGGCCGAGAGATTGTCCTGACCGGTCATGGCAAAATCCCGGATCGCATAGTAAAGCGGGTAGTCCATTGTGCCGTCAAACACCGAATGATCGAGCCACAAGCCGGCGTCCTGCCAGATTTCACCAATGATATATACCTGATCGGACACGGCTCGAATTCGGCGCTTGAATTCCCTCAAAAATCGCATGCTGATCTCATCCGGCACATCGAGACGCCAGGCATCGATCCCATAATCTCTCGTCCAATGCTCGGCCTGTCCGATGAGATAATCCATAACCAATTCATTTTCCGTGTTCCACTTCGGCATATTCGCGGCAAAAGCAAAGCACGCAAAGGGATGTTCTCTCTTGATAATTTCAGGAGAGAATTTTTCTTTCTCCGCGCCTGTCAGCGAACGGACATCCTCTATGTAAAACCATTCATAGTAGGGCGAGCTTTCACCGTTATGAAGTACATCCTGCCAAAAGGGATGATCCCAGGCGCAGTGATTGAACACCCCATCCAGCATGATCCTCAACCCGGCTTCATGCAGGGACTCCACCAACTGGCGAAAGCCCTTTTCATCCCCCAAAAGGGAATCAATCTGGGCATAGTCCGCCGTATCATAGCGATGGTTGGAGGGGCTTTGAAAGATTGGGTTCAGATAGATCCCCTGTACGCCCAAGTCTTTCAGATAGGGTATTTTCCCGGTAATTCCTTTCAACGTTCCGCCGAAGAAATTGTCTCTCGTTGGAGCAAACGCCACAGGGTCTCCTTCTCCTGCGAAGCGGTCGGGGAAGATCTGATACCATACGAAGTTCTTTGCCCAGTCCGGCGCACAGTAGTGCTCCCGTTCAAACACATAGGGAACCATAAAGGGACGAATTTGCGACTCCGACAATTCGTCTGTTACACCCAGCTCGGAGAGCATGAGCGTTGTCCCGTCGTACAGGGTGATCACAAAATGATAGCGGAGCTTATGCGTGTGCACGGGGATCGTAACAGAGTAATATGTGTCATCCAGCAAGAGCTGTTTTGAGGAAACTTCTGTTTCTTCCAAAACAGGCTCCTTCTTCCCCCCCTCCGCAAACCAGAACGGGTCACCGTGGAGAACAGTTATTTTGAGCACCGGCTCATTGCACCGCAGACGCAGCGTACAGCTTTTCCCCTGTACGAACTGCCACGGGTAACGGGCGCGGTGCTCTATTTCATAATCAAAAAACTGCATAGCTTATCCTTTTAGCATACCATCCATGGCACCGCCGCGGATGAGCTTTTTCTGCATCACGATATAGATAATCAAAATGGGAAGCACTGCGATCAAGGACGCCGCGAAGATCAGCCCCCAGTTGTTCAGATTCTGCCCTTGGAACAGACGCAGAGCGATAGGGAGAGTCCGCTTGTCGGGCGTCTTGATCATGGTGAGGGCGATCAGGAATTCATCCCATACATTGGAGTAGGCCAAGATCGCAAAGGTGCCGAGAGCAGGCTTGGAGAGCGGCAGCACAATGCGCCAATAGATCTGCCAGTGATTCCCGCCGTCGATGATGACTGCCTCTTCCAGCTCTTTCGGCAGACCGAGAAAGAAGTTTCGCAGGAAGAAGGTGTTGCTGGGTACGCCGATGCCGATGTAGATCAGTAACAGGCCGAGATAGGTGTCCACCAGCTTCAAATCCTTCATCAGCAGAAACTGCGGGATCAGATTTGTCACAGTTGGCACCATCATGGTGAAAAGGTAGAGATAGAATACGAACTCCCGTCCAGGAAACTGCATGCGCGCAAAGGCATAGGCTCCAGCAGAGGAAACCAGCATAATGATGACCGTGGCGATCGCCGCGACGATCAGGCTGTTAAGAAAATACTGGCTGAAATGGTTGGCGTTCCATGCTTCCACAAAGTTGCCGAAGTATATGCTTTCCGGCACCAGGATCGGAGGATATGGCATGGAATAGCTCAGCGGGGTCATAGCCGTAGCCAGCATGTACTGAAACGGGATCAGCGCAAAAAGCGCAAAAAGGGCAAGTCCGATGTAATTTGGAATCTTAGATAGCTTTCTTCTCATCTCACAGCCCTCCTCAATTCACCTGATCCTGTGAAACACGGCGCTGGATCATGGTCAGGATCAGAACGATCACGCCCATCAGCACGGCCTGCGCCGCTGCGGATCCGATGTTGTAAGTAGAAAACGCGGTGTTGTACATATAGTTCATCAGCTCATTAGTCGTGCCCAGCGGCGCCCCCTCCGTGATCATCATGACGTGGATATAGGCGCCAAAGGCACCAATGGTCAACACCGTCAACAGGTAGTTCGTGGTGTTGCGCACCATGGGCAGGGTCATGGAGAAGAATCGGCGAACCGCCCCGGCTCCATCGATCTCGGACGCTTCATAGACCTCGCTTGGAACGCCCTGCAGCGCGGCCAGATATATGATCATGACCCAGCCGACGCCCTTCCAAATGCCAAACAGCCACAGCACCACATTGGCCGTCCATTCGCTCTGCAGCCAAGCTATGGGCTGCCGAATCAGGTGGAGCTGCATCAGCGCATAGTTGATAAGCCCGCCCTTGCCGGACATGAACAGATATTTGAATACCAAAGACACGACGACCCAGGACGTAATGACGGGAAGATAGCAGACCACCTTGAAAAAAGTCTGTCCTTTTCTTACCGAGTTAACGAGGCAGGCAAGAATCAGGCCGAAAAACATCTGCCCCGGCACGGTGACCAGTGCGTACAGGAGCGTGTTTCTGAACGCAATCAGATAATTCCTATCTTTTAGCAAATCCAGATAATTCTTTGCTCCAACGAACTCTGTCACTTCATTTTTGATCACGTTGAAGTCAGTGAAGCTGATATAGATATTACGAATCAGCGGATAGAGGATGAACATGGCCATCAGGACGAAGCCAAAGATTAAAAATGGAAGAGCCTTCAGCCATTGCTGACAGCCGATCATGAATTTTCTTTTTGAGGAAGCCATAGTATCAACTCCATGATTTCAAAAACCTATCGGGGCAAGTTTGCCCCGATAGGACGGTGCAATAATTACTCCTGTGCCAGCAACTCGTCGATCTGAGCGGCAGCGTTGTCAAGGGCTTCCTGGGAACTGGCCTGTCCGCGCAGGACGCTCTCAAAAGCGGTGTTCAGGATGGTTTCAATGGTCGGCCAGCTGGAGCAAGGGATACGGGCTTCTGCGGTCTTAAGCTGTTCCATGTAGACAGCGACATAGGGAGATGCGCTGGTGTCGATTTTGGCCATTGCAGACGCGGTAACAGGGATCATGCCGGCTCCTGCCATGGCAACCTGCTGTTCATCTTCCAGCATGAACTGCATAAAGGTCCACGCAGCTTCCTTGTTCTTGCTGGTGGAGGTCATCACAATGTCCTCACCGCCGACAATGGAAATGCTGCGTCCGTCCACAGAGGGAACGAGAGCGGGCGTGTAGGTATCCAGCTTATCCGCTGAGCTGAAGAACCAGGGGCCTTCCACGAACATGGTGTAATTTCCGGCTTCAATGCCGCCCCAGCCATCGGGCTGCTCGCCCATGATCGCCGGGCCGATAACGCCGTCGTTATACCAGCTAACAATGGTGTCCAGCGCATTGACCGTGGATGCGGAGTTCAGATATCCGGAGGCTGTTGTGTAGTCCGGATCGGTGACAGTTCCGCCCAGTGTCCAGATAAAGGGCAGCATGGCCCAGTTGTAGGAGCCGGACACGCAGAAAAGATACTTGTCATTGGCGGGATCGGTTTTGTCGAGAGCGCCCATCAGCTCGTCCAGCGTCGTAGGGGGCGCGTCGAAGCCGTACTCGGCCAAAACCGCGTTGTTGTACACGGCTACGGTGGTATTGGCGTTGAGAGGCAGGCCATAGTTCTGCCCCTTATAGAGCGTCGTATTCAGGGAGCCCTCCAACGCGTTTGCGGCGATGGCGTCGAAGCCATCATAGCCATTGACACACTCCAGGGCACCAAGCTTAGCCATCTGGGAAACCCATGTAAGATCCATGCGGATCACATCAGGCGCAGCATCACCGCTGACGGCGGTGATGAGTTGCTCGTCCAGGCCCTCATAGGGCATACGGATCGCATTGACCTTGATCTCGAGGTGCTGTGCGGCAAAGGCAGTCAGAACGGTATCGTTGAATATTTTTTCCTCACCTTCGCTGTAGGAGTGCCAGAAGGTGATCTCTACAGGATCCGCCGTCGCGGTGGCAGGCTGCTGATCGGCTCCCTGGCTAGTAGACTGCGCTGCGGGCTCATTTCCTGTTGTCGAAGATCCGCAGGCGGCAAGGGACAGCGCAAGTACTAGCACGAGAAGCATCGCTATCAAACGCTTTTTCATGTTTTGTTCTCCTTTTCGGTTTTTTTGAGACTTTCAGCCAGCTTCAAGGCGCCGAAATTACTGATTATCCGTCATTGTAACCGTTTACAATTCTAGGTAAAAATAACTCGGCTTAACGCCTTGTTATTTTGTTGAGGCTCGCTCGATGATTCCTACCGGCAATAGACTCTGCCCCGGACGCAGCTCTGTCGCCTGCAGTTGTCTCATGAGGAGCTTTGCTGCCGAAACTCCCAGCTTTGTAACGTCTATTTCAACGACTGTCATGGCAGGGTCTGCAGCCGCCGCCAGAACACTGTCGTCAAAACCAATTACCTGTACCTGCTCAGGAACTCTGATCCCACGCTTGTACAGTTCACGAAGGAAATAAAACGCAATGGCGCTGTCAGAGGCCACATAAGCCTCGCACAGCATGTCCTTATGCGTCTCAACATATGATGCAATCAGTTCCGGAGAAAAAAGGCCGTCCGCGATATAGCAATCTTTCTTTTCAATCCCAGCGGCCTCCAGTGCATTGCAGTAGCCCTGGAAACGCTCCGAAACAAACATCTTGTCAAAGCTATTGGTGAGAAAGCCCACGTTGTCAACGTTGGTTAGAAGGAGTCGCTCGGTCGCACGGTGTCCGGCTTCGATGTTGTCTATATCGACCCAGAGCGTACCCTCTTCTTGAGAGCGGCCGGCGATCACAAAGGGGATTTGGCTTTCACGCAGCAGCTCCAGCAGCTCTCCGTGTGCCATTTCACTGAGGAGGACAAGGCCGTCAATGCGATTCTCGTTGATTAGCGTCCTAACGGTTGAAACAGCATCCGCACCGGTTCCTATATGGCATATCATCAGGTAATAGCCGTTGCAGGTCAACTCATGTTCCAACCCATATTGAATCTGTAGGAAGAAGTCATTGCCGTATGTTTCGGAGTTGCTGTAATCCACTGCAAGGGCTATTGTTTTGCTGTTGCCGTGAAGCAGTCCGCGCGCCATCATGCTGGGCTGGTAGTCCAGCGCTTCAATAGCTTGCCGCACTTTCTCAACAGAGGCTTCCGCAATCAAGGGGCTGTGATTGAGATAACGGGACACTGTGGCCACAGAAACGCCTGCATATTTTGCCACATCCTTAATTGTCGCTTTCATAATAGTCCTTCTCTCAACGGTTGTAACCGGTTACAATTATCTATGAGTTAGTATATTCCTTTTTTGTTTTTTATGTCAATGGGTAATAGTATGAAAAAAACGAAAGAGGAAATTATCAAACATGCACAAGAATGGTTCTTAAAAAACAGGATATGTAAAAAAGTTGTCTCACCGTGAGACACATTTCTCCGTGAAAAAGCCTGCCTCTCTGGATCAGAGAAGCAGGCATATAAATAACCGCTTCCAGAGGCTTCCGGAAGCGGTTATTTATGGCTTGACTCATACTAGACTCCCCAAAAAAGTAGTATCAGGTTTTTCCGGCGGGATCGGGCAGCCGCTTTGCGGCGTGCTTTTTCTTCTGCTGGCCCCGGATGACCACATAGACCATCATAATGATGGTGATGGCATAGGGGATGATACCGGTGAGATCGGAGCTGACATAGTCCTGAAGCCTGAGGCCGATGGCGTCAAAAAAGCCGAACATCAGCGCCGCCAGATAGGCTTTGGAGGGATTGGCCGCGCCGAAGATCACGCAGGCAAAGGCAATGTAGCCCCGGGAGTTGCTCATGTTTTCGGCAAAGGTGCCGTTTAAGTAGCCCAGAGACAGGTGCGCCCCCGCCAGGCCGCAGAGAATGCCGCAGAGCACGCTGGCAAGCCACTTCATTTTGTCCGGGTTGATGCCGGCGGTGCGCAGGGTGTCCGGCTTTTCACCGGAGGCCCTGAGCCAGAAGCCGTAGGGCGTCTTGTAGATGAAGACCCAGAGAACAAAAACCAGCAGCCAGGTGAGATAGACAAACAGGGAGTGGTGGTTCAGTACCTCGCCGATAAAGGGGATGCTGTCCAGAAAGGGGATGTCCACCGTGGGCAGGGAGGGATAGCCCTTTGCACCGCTGGTGCCGAAAATGGCGCGGGAGAGATAGGTGGTCAGCCCCAGGGCAAAGGTGTTCAGCGCGCAGCCGATGATAAACTCGTCTGAGCGGAACTTCACCACGAACAGGGCAAAGAACAGACCCACCAGTACCCCCAGGACCAGCACCATGCCGATGCCGCCCCAGGCGGAGGACATCAGGGCGCTGCCCAGCACGCCGAAAAAGGCTCCCATGAGGATCATGCCGTCCATGCCGATGTTCATAATGCCCGCGTGCTCCGTCAGTGAGCCGCCGATGGCGGCCAGAGCCACGGGGGTGGCCCGGCGCAGCATCTCATTGAAGGTGCCGGCGGAAAAAACGCTGCCCAAAATGTTCAGAAAATCATCCATGCTGCACATCTCCTTTCTGACGGGCTCTGGCGGCGAGCCTTGCCTTGCGCTTCTGGGCGGAGGCCTGGAGAGAGGCGGAAATGCCGCTCTCTGCCGCCATGAAGAAGATAATCACGGTCTGAATGATCAGATAGATCTGAGAGGGGACGCCGATCAGCTCCATGCCCTGGGCCCCGATCTTCAGCACGGCGAAGAACAGGGACAGGAAGATCACCGTCACCGGCTTATACTGGGCGATCATGGCCACCATGAGGGCCTCAAAGTAGTAGTCCCGGCTGACGCTGTCCCGGTAGAGGTGCTCCGCGCCGTAGACCCGGAACATGCCCACCAGACCGCACATGGCGCCGGAGATCACCATGCAGAGGACCACCAGCCGGTCGGTGCGGATGCCGGAAAAGCGGGCGAAGCGGGGATTTTGCCCGGTGAGCCGCATTTCAAAGCCCCGGGAGGTCTTCTGCATCACATACCAGACGATAAAGGCGATGATGGCCGCGGCAAAAATGGCGGTGCTGAGACTGGAGCGGGGGATAACATTTCCGAACCAATACTGGGCGTTTAACTGCTCCGTGGCGGCCACCATGTTCTTGTTGGCGTTCTTCCAGGGGCCTTTGGCCAGATACTGGCACAGATAGGCGGCGATGGTGTTGAGCATGATGGTGGTGATGACCTCGTTTACCTTCACCTTCACCTTCAAAACGCCGGGGATGAAGGCGTAAACGCCGCCGGCGGCCATGGCCGCCAGGGCCGCGGCGGGAATGACGATCCAGGGGCTCAGGCCGTCCAGCCAGACGCCTACCTGGCAGGCGAAAATGGCGCCTAAAAGGAGCTGCCCCTCGCCGCCAACGTTGAAGATGCCCACCCGTGCGCCCAGCACGCAGGCCAGGCCGCAGATGCACAGCACCATAGCGTATTCCAGAAAGTCGCCCACATGCCTTGCGCTGTCGAAAGCGCCGCTGAGCATGGCACCGTAGGCCTTCAGCGGACTGAAGCCGGAGAGGGCCAGGATCCCTGCGCCGATGATAAAGGCCAGAACGATGCTGATGAGCAGGGACACCAGATAGCGCAGGTTCAGCTTTTTCAGCAGAGGATTATTTTTCATATACAGCCTCCTCTCCCGAGCGGTCGCCGGTCATGTAGTAGCCGATCTCTTCCTTGCTGATCCCGGAAGCCTTGAAATGCCCGGTGATGCGCCCCTCGTACATGGTGATGATCCTGTCGGAGAGGCGGAACACCTCGTCCAGATCGGCGGAGCAGAGCAAAATGGCGCAGCCCGCATTGCGTTTTTCGATGATGCGGGAGTGGATGAACTCGATTGCGCCCACGTCCACGCCCCGGGTGGGCTGGGCGATGATCAGAACCGGCGTGTCAAAGGAAAACTCCCTTGCCACCACCACCTTCTGCATATTGCCGCCGGACATGGAGCCCACGTTGACCTCCAGTCCCGCGCCGCGAATGTCAAAATTGTCGTACACCTGCTGGGCGTAGCGCTCTATGGTGGAGGTCCGCTGGTGGAAGCCGAAGCGGTTAAACGCCTTCTCCCTGTGCCGGCCCACGATCAGGTTGTCGGTAACGGAGGCGTCCCGGCTGACGCCTGTGGCCAGCCTGTCCTCCGGGATGTGGGCAAGGCCCAGCCTGCGGATCTCTCCCGGGTCCTTTCCCCGGATGCTCTGCCCGCAGATGGAGATCTCTCCGCTCTCTATGGGGCGCATACCGGTGATGGCCTCTAAAAGCTCGCTCTGGCCGTTGCCCTCGATGGCGGCGATGCCCAGCACCTCCCCGGCCCGGACGGACAGGGAGAGCCCGTCCACTGCGGGAAGGCCCCGGTTGTCCAGCACATGGAGATTATCCACTTTGATCTGCTCCTGGCCGGGCACGCCGGTCTTTTCCAGCCGGTCGTAGAGTACGGGCCGGCCCACCATCATGGAGGCCAGCTTCTTTTCATCCATGTCACAGGTGTCGGCAACGCCGATCAGGCGGCCCTTGCGCATAACGCCCACCCGGTCGGATATGGCCATGACCTCGTAGAGCTTGTGGGTGATGATGATGACCGTCATCCCGTGTTCCTTCACCACCCGGCGGATAACGGCGAAAAGCTCATCCGTCTCCTGGGGGGTCAGGACGGCGGTGGGCTCGTCCAGAATCAGGATATCCGCGCCCCGGTACAGGGTTTTCAGGATCTCCACCCGCTGCTGAAGACCCACGCTGATCTCCCGCACCACGGCGGAGGGATCCACCACAAGGCCGTAATTGTCCACCAGCTCCCGGGTCTTTTTCTCGGCGGCCCTGTTGTCAAACAGAAAGCCCAGCTTCCGCGGCTCCTTGCTCATCACGATGTTCTGGGCCACGGTGAAGGAGGGGACCAGCATGAAATGCTGGTGCACCATGCCCACGCCCAGGGAGATGGCGTTTTTGGGGCTGAAATGCTCCACCTTTTTGCCGCCGATGATGACCTCACCGTCGGTGGGCTCGTTGATGCCGTAGAGAATGTTCATCAGGGTGGTTTTGCCCGCGCCGTTCTCACCCACCAGGGCGAAGACCTCGCCCCGGCGGATATCCAGGGAGACGTCATCGTTGGCCAGCACACCGGGAAACTCCATGCTGATGTGCTTGAATTGTACTGCAAGTTCCTGCAATGTGATCCCTCACGATCATATGTAGTTAGCGGCGTGACTTTTCAGGCCACGCCGCTGAGAATCTTTCCTTTGCGCGGATCAGCGGGTGCTGTCCACAATGATCTCGCCGGAGACGATCTTTCCGGCCAACTCCTCCACCGCGGCCTTCACGTCATCGGGGATCTGCTGGGTGGAGCCGTCCTCGCCGTAGCCGATGCCCACATAGCCGGAGGACATGTCGGCAACCCAGGTGCTGCCCCAGCGGGAGGTGTCGCCGCCGATGAGGGCGGAGACGGCGTCATAGATGGAGCCGCCCACTTCCTTCTTCATGGAGCAGATGATGACCTCGGGGTCAATGAACTTCTGGTCGCTGTCAACGCCGATGGCGTAGAAGCCGCGCTCCTTGGCCGCTTCAAACACACCGTCGCCGCAGGCGGAAGCGATCTGGAAGATTACGTCCGCGCCCTGGTCGTTGAGAGCGATGGCGCAGTCCTTGCCCACGGCAGGATCGTCATAGGTGTTGGAGTAGTTCTTCACCACGGTGACGGCCTTGCCGGTTTCATCGGCGTAATACTTTGCGCCCTGCTCGTAGCCCACGATGAAATCGTTGATGGTGTCGGCGTCCTCGCCGCCAACAGCGCCCACCACGCCGGACTCAGACATGGCGGCGGCAATGTAGCCGGCCAGGAAGGAACCCTCGTTCTGGGCATAGGTGATGTTCAGAATGTTTTCCACGGGAGCGGAGGTGGCGTTGTCGATCCAGATCCACTTCACGTCGGGATAGTCGGGAGCGATGGTCTCAATGTTGTAAAACTCCCAGCCCACGCAGACTACCACGTCGGCATTCTCGGCGGCGTTCTTCATCTGGATGTCGTGGTTTTCGTTGTTGCACTCGATGGTCACGGGGTTTACACCGTGGTCGGCCACCAGGCGGTCCAGACCCTCCTTGGAGGAGTCGTAGAAGGAACGGTCGCCGAACTTGCCGGCAACCACGACGGCCACGGTCAGCTTGCCGGCGTTATCCTCTGCCGGGGCCTTATCGCCGCAGCCCGCAAGGATCCCTACCATACCGATCAGCATGACGACCGCCATCACAACAGCAATAGTTTTTTTCATGATCGTACCTCACATTTTTAATTTTGTCCCTGCGGCAGAAGCCTGCCGCCCGTTTTCACTATTATACTGTTTTCCACGGTATTATTCAAGGGAAAAAGTGTGACTATATTGTGTCATATAAGGTGTTGCCGGAGAAAAGAAAAAAATATCCCCCTCCGCTGCGGCGAAGGGGGATGAGGGAGGATACATTGTCAGGAAAGGGCGTATTTCTTTTCGTAAGCGGTAAAATGATTCAAAAAGTCCGGATCACTGCCCCTGACAGCCCGCAGGCTCTCATGCAGGTTCAGATTTTCGTCCTGCATGTCAATGAGACAGGCGGCAATATTCGAACAATGGTCAGCGGTGCGCTCCATATTGGTGAGAAGATCTGACCAGACAAAGCCTGCCTCAATGGAGCAGTGGCCCTGCTGGAGGCGCTGGATATGGTTTGATCTCATGTGCGTCCGCAGCCCGTCTATGACCTGCTCAAGAGGCTCCACCCTGGCGGCGGCGCTGAGGTCATCGTTCCGGAAAGCGGAAAGGGAAAGCGCCAATATCTCGCTGACGGCAGCGGAGAGCACGCCCAGCTCACGACCGGCGGGCTCAGAGAAGGACAGCCCCTTGTCATTCAGCTCACGGGCGGACTCCAGAATATTTTTGCCGTGGTCGGCGATGCGCTCAAAATCGCCGATCAGCTTGAGAAGCGTGGCTGCCTCCTCGCTGTCGGAGACGCTGATTTTCAGGCTGCTGAGCTTGACCAGATAAGTGCCCAGAATGTCCTCATAGTGGTCTGTTTTTTCCTCACAGGCCAGTACGGTTTTATCCAGCTCCGGGCTGTAATCCTGCAGACTCTGCAGCGCGGCGGAAAGCGCCTGCCGGGCATAGTCTGCCATTTCCAGCGTGACGGCCCGGCAGCGCTCAAGAGCCACCGGCGGGGCGGCCAGCAGGCGCTCATCCAGCTCAACGTCAGGCTCGGGCTTTGGCCCGTCGGGTACCAGCCGGTTGACCAGCCTTTCCAGCAGGCCGGACATGGGCAAAAGCAGCAGGGTGCAGAGCACATTGAAGGCGCTGTGGGCTACGGCGATGCCGAAGAGAGAGGCGGAAGCGCCCAGAACGGCAGGGGAAAAGATGAGCCGAATCAGACAGAAGATTACAAGACAAAACAGGGTCCCGATCACATTAAAGCTCAGGTGTACCAGCGCGGCCCTTTTGGCGTTTTTGTTTGCGCCCACGGAGGAGAGCATGGCGGTGACGCAGGTGCCGATGTTCTGGCCCATGATGATGGGGATGGCTGCGCCGTAGCTGACCTGGCCTGTGACCGCAAGGGCCTGAAGAATACCCACAGAGGCGGAGCTGGACTGAATGATGGCAGTCAATACCGCTCCGGCCAGAACGCCGAGCAGGGGGTTTTTAAAGACAAGAAAGAGCTGCCGGAATTCGGGGACGGCGGCAAGACCGGAAACCGCGCCGGTCATGGTCTCCATGCCGAACATCAAGGTGGCAAAGCCCAGAAGGATCGTGCCGGTATCTTTCCGTTTATCCTCCCTGGAGAACATGTAGAGCACGATACCGATCAGCGCAAGGACGGGAGAAAAGGACGGGGGCTTGAGCAGACGGACGAAGAAGCTGCTGCTCTCTATCCCGCTGAGACTGAGGATCCAGGCAGTGACCGTGGTGCCGATATTGGCGCCCATAATCACGTTTATGGCCTGCCGCAGAGTCATCAGTCCGGAGTTGACAAAGCCCACAACCATGACGGTGGTGGCAGAGGAGCTCTGGATCACTGCGGTGACGGCAAGGCCGGTGAGAAGGCCCATGGCTTTGTTGGTGGTGAGCCTGCACAAAAGACTGCGCAGCCGGTTGCCCGCACGGCGCTCCAGAGCCTGTCCCATAATGTTCATGCCGAACAGGAACAGACTGAGACCGCCGATCAGCTTGAGGAGATCAAAAAAATCCATTGAATCAGTCCTTTTATACGCAATATTACCTCACTATGATCATATACGGATTACTTAAACTCCAATAGCGGCAAATTGTAAAATCAATGTAAAACCGCCGGTGACAATGCACCGGCGGCAGGAGGCCTTATTCGCTTAATTTTTGCTGCCCAGGCGGTAGCCCACACCCCGGATGGTCTCAATGCAGCCGCCGCAGGGGCCCAGCTTTGTGCGCAGCGTGCCGATATGGACATCCACCGTGCGGGTCTCGCCGATGAAGTCCGTGCCCCATATGGAGCTGAGCAGCTGCTCTCTGGTGAACACCAGACCGGGGTTTGACATGAATTTCTGCAGCAGCTCATATTCCTTCAGAGTGAGCTGGATGCGCTGACCCTGTACCGTTACGGTGTGTTCGCCGGGGTTCAGTTCCAGATCACCGCAGCGGAGCACCGGCTTTGTGGCGCCGGGATCACAGCGGCGCAGCACCGCTTTCACCCGGGAGACCATCTCCATCATGCCGAAGGGCTTGGCCAGGTAGTCGTCCGCCCCTAAATCAAGGGCGATGACCTTGTCGTATTCGGTGCCCTTGGCCGTGGCCATGATGACGGGGATACGCTCCGTCGCATTGCGGCTGCGGAGCTTTTTCAGTATGGAAATGCCGTCCTCACCGGGGAGCATGATGTCCAGCATGATCAGCCGGGGCTTCTGGGTCTCCAGCGCCTGGAACAGGGCCGCCCCGTCGGGAAAGCCCACGGCCTCAAAACCGGAGGCGTTCAGCGTATATACCATCAATTCGCGGATGCCCGCATCGTCTTCAACACAAAAAATCAAGTTTTTCACATCCTTTACCAACAGTATAATACAGCGCTGGTGAAAGATGCAACATCAGAAAATTGTAAATTCTGCGTAAAAATTGACCGCCTTTTCAGGCGGTCATGGATTTTCATCTCTTTTTCTTGCCGAAAATGCCTTTGGAGGCCCCGTCCAGCTCGCCCATGGAGGCGGCGAACTGGCGCAGCAGCTCCTTTTGGGATGCGGTAAGGTTCCTGGGAACCGCCACCTTGACGGAGACGAACTGGTCGCCCCGGCCGCTGCCCCGCAGGTAGGGAATGCCCTTGCCCTTGAGCCGGAATACTGTACCGGTCTGGGTGCCCTCGGGGATGGTGAGCTTTACCTTGCCGTCCAGGGTGGGAACCTCGATCTCCGCGCCTAAAACAGCCTGGGCGTAGCTGAGCTCCTGCTCCAGCATGACGGAGTTTCCGTCGCGCTCAAAGCGGGAGTCGGGACGGACGACGACCGTCACCAGCAGATCGCCCTGAGGTCCGCCGTTTGCCCCCGCGCTGCCCTGGCCCCGCAGGGAGATGGTCTGCCCGTCGTCGATGCCGGCGGGGATGTTCACGTTGATCTTGTGCTGGCGGCGCACATTGCCCATGCCCCGGCAAGTGCGGCAGGGCTGGTGGATGATCTTGCCGGTGCCCTTGCACTTGGAACAGGCGGATGTGGACTGGGTATAGCCGAAGGGCGTGCGCTGGGTGGTGCGGACGGTGCCGCTGCCCTTACAGTCCGGGCATACCTCGGGGGTGGTGCCCGGCTCGCAGCCGCTGCCCTTGCAGTCGGAACACTGCTCCACCCGGGCCACGGTGACATCCTTCTTGCAGCCGAAGGCGGCCTCCTCAAAGCTTATGTTCACGGAGGCGCGGACATTATCGCCCTTGCGGGGGGCGTTGGTGCTTCTGGCGCTTCCGCCGCCGAAGCCGAAGATATCGCCGAAGATATCGCCAAAGCCGCCGAAGTCGCCGAAACCGCCGAAACCGCCCGCACCGCCGAAGCCTGCGTTGGGGTCAAAGGCCGCGTGGCCGTACTGGTCGTACTTTGCGCGCTTGTCGTCGTCAGACAGAATCTCGTATGCCTCGTTGATCTCCTTGAAGCGCTCCTCACAGGCCTTGTCGCCCGGGTGCAGGTCAGGGTGATTCTCCTTGGCAAGCTTCCGGTATGCTTTCTTTATTTCCTCTGCCGAGGCGCTTTTCTGCAGGCCAAGCACCTCGTAGTAGTCTCTTTTTTCTGCCATATAACACTCCTTGAATACGCGCATTTAGGCGGAGAGAACTCCGCCTAAATGAGGTGCTTTTTGGGGTCGGGAGAATTACTTCT
>JALFOM010000053.1 GCA_022782265.1 Clostridiales bacterium
TATAAATCAAGGATTTTCAGCGGAGAAAACGGCCAGAGCCAACGCGCATTTCGAGTCACGCCTCTTCGACCACTTGAGTAACTCTCCACGCCTTGCATATTATACCGAATAGCCGCCGAAAAATCAAGATATGCCGGGATATTCTTTGCCGGATTTCTTCTGCTTTGGTTGGGCATACTAAGCCCGTTCTGCGAAATGTTAACATATAATTCGCAATTTTATTTATATAAATCTATTGACAAAGTTTGTGTTTGGGACTATGATACAGTCACAGAAAAACGAAAGGGATGGTATGTGACATGAAGAAGACTTTATACAGCCTGATGCTTGACGACGAGGTCGTCCGCGAGGTGGACGCGCTGGCCCATCAGCTTGGCACAAACCGCTCCAACCTGATTAACCAGATCCTGGCGGAGTATGTGAACTACACCACGCCGGAGCGGCGGATCAACGATGTGCTCTCCACCATCCAGGAGTTGCTCAGTCCCTCCCGTGAGCTGGTGCCTTTCTTCTCCCCCAACAGCTTTTCCATGTCCCTGAAAAGCTCCCTTGAATATAAGTACCGCCCCACGGTGAAATACGAGGTGGAGCTGTACCGCTCCGGCGGGGACACCATCGGAGAGCTTTCGGTGGTATTCCGCACCCAGTCTGCCGCGCTGATCTCTGCCATGACGGAGTTTTTCCGCCTGTGGAAGAGCATAGAGGACCTGCACCTGTACCAGTTTACCGGTGTAAAACATTCCTATGCGCTGTACGAGGGCAAATTCCTCCGCAGCATCGCCGCGCCGGACAAGAACTGCACCGCCGAGGAGCTGGCCAAAGCACTGTCGGAGTATATCCAGCTGTTTGACCGGCTGATGAAAGGCTATCTCAGCGGCCGCTATGACGACCACGATGTGGAGGCTGCCTATTATTCTCAACTGCTGAACGCGCCCATCCATGTATGACGCGGGAAAGGAGAAACCATGAACGCACAGAATTATACACAGAAAAGTCTTGAGGCTATCCAGACCGCCCAATCCATGGCGGAGGAGAACCAGAATAACTATATCATGCCGGAGCACCTGCTCTATGCCCTTGTGGACCAGGACGGCGGGTTGATCCCCTCCCTGCTGGGCAAAATGGGCGTGGACTGCAACGCCGTACTGTCTGAGCTGGACACCGCCATTTCCGCCCTGCCCAAGGTCAGCGGAAATCCCCAGATCTATCTCTCCCAGGAGGCCGACCGGGTGCTGAAAGCCGCCGAAAAGGCCGCCAAGAGCATGGGGGACGAGTATCTGTCGGTGGAGCACCTGATGATCGGCATTTTCGCCGCCGCCACACCGGCTATCAAGCGCATTTTTGCCGACCACGGCATTACCAAATCTGCCTTTACCGCGGAGCTTTCCAAGGTCAAGTCCTCCCCCGTCACCGGCGACAACCCGGAGAGTACCTATGACGCCCTGTCCAAGTACGGCACCGACCTGGTGCAACGGGCCAGAGACAATGAGCTGGACCCGGTCATCGGCCGGGACACGGAGATCCGGAACGTCATCCGCATCCTGTCCCGCAAGACAAAGAACAACCCTGTTCTGATCGGCGAACCGGGCGTAGGCAAGACCGCCATCGCCGAGGGTCTGGCCCAGCGTATCGTCCGGGGCGATGTGCCGGAGGGCTTGAAGGACAAGACCATCTTCTCCCTGGATATGGGCGCGCTGATTGCCGGCGCCAAGTACCGGGGCGAATTTGAGGAGCGTCTGAAGGCCGTGCTGGAGGAAATCCGCAAGTCCGAGGGCGGCATCATCCTCTTTATTGACGAGCTGCACACCATCGTCGGCGCCGGCAAGACCGAGGGCAGCATGGACGCCGGCAACCTGCTCAAGCCTATGCTGGCCCGGGGCGAGCTGCACTGCATCGGCGCAACGACGCTGGACGAGTACCGCAAATACATCGAAAAGGACGCCGCTCTGGAGCGCCGCTTCCAGCCGGTTCAGGTGGATGAGCCTACCGTTGAGGACACCATTTCCATCCTGCGCGGTCTGAAAGAGCGGTATGAGGTCTATCACGGCGTCCGCATCCACGACAACGCCCTGGTGGCTGCCGCCACTCTCTCCAACCGCTATATCACCGACCGTTTTCTGCCCGATAAAGCCATCGACCTGGTGGACGAGGCCTGCGCCCTGATCCGCACGGAGATTGACTCCATGCCCGCCGAGCTGGACGATGTGCGCCGCAAGATCATGCAGCTGGAGATCGAGGAGATGGCCCTGAAGAAAGAGGACGACCAGCTGAGTAAGGACCGGCTGGCAAAGCTTCGGGAAGAGCTTGCCAACCTGAAGGACAGCTATAACGAGATGAAATCCCGCTGGGAGGCGGAGAAGAACAGCGTAGACGAGGTAAAGCGGCTGAAATCCGAAATTGAGAAGACGCACGCTGACATTGAAAACGCCCAGCTCCGCTATGAGTATGAGACGGCGGCCAGGCTGAAATACTCCGATCTGCCCGCCCTGGAAAAGAAGCTGGAAGAGGCCGAAAAGCTGTCCGAAAACCGGAAGAACAACACCATGGTTCATGACACTGTGACGGAGGAGGAGATCTCCGGCATTGTGGCAAAGTGGACCGGCATTCCCGTCTCCAAGCTGATGGAGGGCGAGCGGGAGAAGATCCTCCATCTGGACGACTACCTCCACCGCCGGGTCATTGGCCAGGACGAGGCCGTTCAGCGTGTGACCGAGGCCATTCTCCGTTCCCGGGCCGGGATCTCCGATCCCAACCGGCCCATTGGCTCCTTCCTGTTCCTGGGCCCCACCGGCGTGGGCAAGACGGAGCTTGCCAAATCCCTGGCCGAGTGCCTGTTTGACGACGAGCACAACATCGTCCGTATCGACATGACCGAGTACATGGAGAAATACTCCGTGTCCCGTCTGATCGGCGCACCTCCGGGATATGTGGGCTACGACGAGGGCGGCCAGCTCACCGAGGCCGTGCGCCGCAAACCCTACAGTGTGGTGCTGTTCGACGAGATTGAAAAGGCCCATCCCGATGTGTTCAACATCCTGCTGCAGATTCTGGATGACGGGCGCATTACCGACTCTCAGGGCCGGACGGTGGACTTCAAGAACACCATTATTATCCTGACCTCCAATCTGGGCAGCCAGTACCTGCTGGAGGGCATCGACGAAAACGGCAATATCTCCGATGAGGCCCGCAAGGCCGTCATGGCGGAGCTGCGCCGCTCCTTCCGTCCGGAGTTTCTCAACCGGCTGGATGAGACCATCATGTTCCATCCCCTCACCAGAGACAATTTGGACGGCATCATTGACATTATGGTTGCCTCTCTGCGCAAACGCCTTGCGGAAAAGTCCCTGAAGCTGGAAATCACCGACACGGCCAAAAAGCTTATCATTGACCGGGGCTTTGATCCTCTTTACGGCGCAAGACCTCTGCGCCGCTATCTGCAGAGCAATGTGGAGAACCTGATCGCCCGCACCATCCTCTCCGGCGATCTGTCTGCCGGTTCCACCCTGACCATCGATGTGGCCAACAACGACCTGATCTGCCGGTATTAATTGCGCGACGCCCGGAAGCTTTGCTTCCGGGCGTTTTTTCCGTCAGTTATATCTTTACAAAGTTTACAAATTTTGATAAGATTTTTACAATACTTTGTAAAGGATTGTCCGTATCGATGAAGAGGAAAAATACCGCTGCCATCCTTTGTACCTTATTTTTCGCTGCAGTCCTTGTTTGCCTTATTTTATTTTTACCCGGCATTTTGGGCAAGCCCACTGTGTATATCAACGAGATTATGGCGGAAAACCGCAGCTATCCCAATGGGGATAAGCAGCTCTGCCCCTGGATCGAGCTGTATAACGGCGGGAAAAAGCCTGCGGATCTCAGCGCCTGGACCCTCTCTGACGGGAGCCGCTCATTTGTTTTTCCGGAGGGCAGCACGCTGGACGCCGGGGCTTTTCTTGTTCTCTCCTGCGGTAAAGATTCTTTACCTCTTTCTCTGTCCGACGGCGGTACGCTGGAGCTCTGCGATTCTCAGGGGAAGCCTGCAGACGCTTTTGCATTTCCTGCTCTGGAATGTGACCAGTCCCTTGCCCGGCAGACGGACGGCAGCTATGAACTCAGCTTTGAGGCAAGTCCGGGTTATGAAAACAGCCGTGCCGGTCATGAGGCCTTCCTTGCCGGTTTGGGCGTGACCCAGGCCCCGGTTCAGATTACTGAACTAATGCCTGCAAATAAGAGCAGTCTGCTGGATGCAGACGGCAATTTTTCCGACTGGATCGAGCTGTGCAACGTGAGCGGTGAGGCCTGCGATCTGGACGGTTTTTATCTCTCGGACGACAGTGACGACCTGCTCAAGTGGCGGTTTCCTTCGGTCTCTCTCGCCCCGGGTGAGCGGATGATTGTTTTTTGCTCTGATAAAGACCGCACGGATGGAGAACTTCACACGAATTTTTCCATCAGCAGCGCCGGAGAAACTCTGTATCTCACTTCTCCCGCCGGTCTGCCTCTGTGGAGCTTCACCTACCAATCCGCAGCAGACGATCAATCCATTGTCATTGTTGACGGGCTCCAAAGTCTGAGCTATACTGCTACGCCCGGTTATGATAACAGCCCGGAGGGATATGAACGTTTGCTCACGGAAACGGACGCCCACGGCGCTCTGGTCATCAACGAGGCCGTTCTTTACAATCTGGACTATTACGAACAGCACCATGAGTATTACGACTGGGTGGAGCTGAAAAACTGCTCCGATGAGCCTGTGAACCTGGCCGACTATTATCTGACCGACAGTCTGAACGACCCCTGTCAGTTTGCATTGCCGGAGAAAACCCTGCAGCCCGGGGAGTTTTATATTGTTTTCTGTTCCGGCGATGTCAGTCTGAGCACCAGTCACTGCACCCACGCTCCCTTCGCCATCAGCGCTGAAGGAGAGGCTTTGTATTTGTTCTCCTCTGACGGTTCCCTTTCCGACAGAATGTTTATCCACCATACTCCTTACGGCGGCAGTTACGGCCGGCTCAGTGAGGGCTCCGGCTTTTATTACTTTGACCGGCCCTCCCCGGAGAAGGAAAACGGCGAGGGGTACCGCAGCATCGCCGCCCTGCCGGAGGCCGGCGTGCCCCAGGGGGTATATAATGACATTGTCGAACTTGAGGTAGAGCTTCTGGGCGAAGGACAGATTTATTATACGCTGGACGGTTCTGTTCCCGATCTTGAAAGTCAGCTCTATACCGAACCCCTCGTCCTTGACCAGACGACCATTATCCGTGCAATATCTGTTGTGGACGGCAAGGTGGACAGTGATTGTGCAAGCTTCAGCTATTTCATCAACGAGGGCCACAGTCTGCCTGTGGTCAGCCTTGTCTGCGAGCCTGCCGATATGTTCTCCGCCGGGCAAGGCGGCATATACGCCAACCCGGCAGTTGACAAAGAGGTGGACGCAAGCGTGGCTTTCTTTGGAGAGGAGGGCGAATTTGCCTCCGACTGCGCAGTTACGCTCCATGGCGCCAGCTCCAGGAAAATGTGGCAGAAGAAGTCCTTCAAGCTGATTTTCCGCTCCCGATACGGCGGAGATCTGAATTATGATGTTTTCCAGACCGGAGAGATCACCAGTTTTCATTCCATTCTTTTACGCGGCGGAGGCATTTCTTCTATGCACATCGTTCGCGACGAGTTGGGCTCCGAAGTTGCCGATGCTGTATGTGATTCCGCTCTCGCTTTGGATACCCGCTATTGTGTGCTCTATATCAATGGGGAATACTTCGGTGTCTATGCTCTGCGCGAGGCCTACTCGGAGAAATATGTGGCGGATCATACCGGCTCCAATGAGGAAAATGTGACCATTGCCCGGGCTCCGGTAAAATTTGGTGAGCTCTACGAGCTGTTCGAGTATATCATCCACCACGACATGACCGACCCCGAGTGCTATGCCTATGCTTCGGACCGCCTTGATATGGCGTCTCTGGCCAACTGGATGGCCCTTGAAGCCTATTTTAACAACTTCGATATTGCAGGAAATATACGCTATATTAAGGGGGATGTTCCGGATTCCAAGTGGCGTCTTGCCTTGTTCGATCTGGACATTTCCATGACCAGCGTCTACGCCGGCTGGGAGCAGGTGTTCCATCCCGGATATCAGATCGGTCAGGTCACCAATTCTCTCAGGAAGAGCCCCCAATTCAGGCAGACCGTTCTTGAATGTGCCTCCACCCTTTATCATAATGGCTTGACTGATTCGTATATGCTCAGCGTCTACGATGACATTATCGCCCAGATTGATTCGGAAATGGAGCGGGACTGCCTTCGGTGGCGCAATTCCCTGGATCTTTGGAACTGGAATGTTCAGGTACAGCGCAGCCGCTTCTGTCCGGAGCGCACATCCTGGTGGCTCAAGAGCCTTTCCGACGAGTTTGATTTCAGTGAAGAAGAGATACAGACCTACTTCGGCAGCCAAGATAACTCAATGTGATTCACTATTACTGCAACGAAAAAAGCAGAGGCTTGAAGCCTCTGCTTTTTCGTTATTGAGATCAGACCAGCTCGATGACTGCCATCTCCGCTGCATCGCCGCGGCGGGTGCCGATGCGGGTGATGCGGGTGTAGCCGCCGTTGCGATCGGCATATTTGGGAGCCAGCTCGTCAAATACCTTCTTGGCAACATCCTCGCGGGTGATAAAGGCCAGAGCCTGACGGTAAGAAGCCAGATCCTTTGCCTTGCCAAGGCTTATCATTTTCTCGGCCAGAGGAGCTACCTCCTTGGCGCGGGTGACAGTGGTCTCCATGCGGCCCTTGTCCAGAAGGTCAGTGACCTGCTGACGGAGCATTGCCATGCGCTGTGCGGTAGTCTTGCCGAGTTTTCTTGTTCCGGGCATAATTGCATTTCCTCCTTCTTGAGAGCTTGTTTTACTGGTTGTCCTCGTCTGCCAGAGACAAGCCCATCATCGTCAGCTTATGCTCGACTTCTTCAAGGGACTTGCGGCCGAGGTTACGGACCTTGATCATCTCATCCTGAGTCTTGCTGACCAGGTCTTCAACCGTATTGATATTGGCGCGTTTGAGGCAGTTAAAGCTTCTCACGGACAGATCCAGCTCTTCGATGGTCATCTTGAGCATGGTATCCGGCTCCTTCTCGACCTTCTCAACGACGGTGGAGTTGCTGCCGATGGTATCGGACAGATCCGTGAACAGCGTGAAATGGTCGCAGAGTATCTTTGCGCCCAGGGAGACAGCGTCACGGGCAGTCATGGTCTTGTCGGTCCAAACCTCGATGGTCAGCTTGTCAAAGTCAGTCTGGTTGCCCACACGGGTGTTTTCCACCGTGTAATTGACCTTGAGGACCGGAGTGTAAATAGAGTCGACAGGGATGGTGCCGATGGGAGTCTGGGGCGTCTTATTCTTATCAGCGGAAACATAGCCTCTGCCATGGTCGAGAACAAGCTCCATATTCAGAGCGCCTTCAGGCCCAAGTGTTGCAATAGGCTGCTCGGGGTTGAGGATCTCCACCTCAGCGTCTGCCTTGATGTCGCCGGCGGTGACAAGTCCTTCGCCGGAGGCTTCAATGTAGACGGTTTTGGGGCCGGTGCTGTGCAGGCGGGCGATGATGCTCTTGACATTCAGAACGATCTCCGTCACGTCCTCTTTCACGCCGGGGATGGTGGAAAACTCATGCTGCACGCCGGCAATCTTGATGCTGGTGCAGGCAGTTCCGGGGAGAGAAGAAAGGAGTACCCTGCGAAGAGAGTTACCAAGTGTTGTGCCATAGCCGCGTTCCAGAGGCTCAATGATGTATTTGCCATATGAGCTGTCTGTGGGTGTCTCGATGCATTCAATACGCGGCTTTTTAATTTCGATCATATAGTTATATAACCCTCCTTTTTCGTTGTGCGCCGCTGCGGCGCTTGCGGTGATTCAGCTTACCAATTTGAGGGTGTCTTTATTACTTGGAGTACAACTCGACGATGAGGTGCTCTTCGATGGGCAGGTCGATATCTTCTCTTGCGGGAACGGCAACGACTTTTGCCACCTGGTTGTTTGCGTCATACTCAAGCCACTTGGGGGCGGGACGGAATGCGTTTGCCTCAATGTTGGCCTTGATCTTCTCGATACCGCGGCTGCTCTCCTTCAGTGCGACCACCATGCCGGGCTTTACCTGGTAGCTGGGGATGTTGACCTTGCGGCCGTTGACGGTAAAGTGGCCGTGGCTGACCATCTGACGTGCCTCAGCACGGCTCATGGCGAAGCCAAGACGGTAGACCACGTTGTCCAGGCGGCACTCCAGAATGGCCAGCAGGTTCTCACCGGTCTGGCCGGGACGGCGCTCAGCCATCTCAAAGTAGCTGCGGAACTGGCTCTCAAGAACACCGTAGAATCTCTTGGCCTTCTGCTTCTCGCGGAGCTGCTGGCCATACTCGGAGCTCTTGCTGCGGCCCTGACCGTGCTGACCGGGAGCAAAAGCTCTGTTGGTCATTGCGCACTTGTCGGTATAGCAGCGGTCGCCCTTCAGAAAGAGCTTCTGGCCCTCTCTGCGGCACTGGCGGCATACTGCTTCAGTATATCTTGCCATTTTCGTTTACCTCCTTCAATTACACACGACGACGTTTCGGAGGACGGCAGCCATTGTGAGGAATGGGGGTCACGTCCTTGATCATCGTTACTTCCAGACCGGCGGTCTGCAGGGCGCGGATAGCGGCTTCACGGCCGGAACCGGGTCCCTTAACAAAAACTTCAACGGTCTTCAGGCCGTGCTCCATGGCTGCCTTTGCGGCAGTCTCGGCTGCGGTCTGCGCGGCGAAGGGGGTAGACTTCTTGCTTCCACGGAAGCCCAGGCCACCGGCGGATGCCCAGGACAGTGCGTTGCCCTGCGTGTCGGTGATGGTAACCATGGTGTTGTTGAAAGAAGAGCTGATATGAACCTGGCCCTTTTCAATGTTCTTGCGCTCTCTTCTGCGGGTTCTGACTTTTTTCTTTGCATTAGCAGCTGCCATAATTCATATCCCTCCCTTACTTCTTCTTGTTTGCGATGGTGCGTTTCGGACCCTTGCGGGTACGCGCGTTGGTCTTGCTTCTCTGTCCGCGAACGGGCAGGCCACGGCGGTGACGCAGGCCGCGGTAGCAGCCGATTTCGGTCAGGCGCTTGATGTCAAGCGCGGTCTGGCGGCGCAGGTCGCCCTCAACGATGTAGTTGTGGTCGATGCACTCACGCAGCTTTGCTTCTTCCTCGTCGGTGAGGTCTTTAACTCTGGTATCAGGGTTGATTCCGGTCATCTCCAGAATCTTTTTTGCGCTGGTTCTGCCGATACCGTAGACATAAGTGAGACCGATTTCGATTCTCTTGTCCTTGGGCAGGTCAACGCCGGCTATACGTGCCATATTGTACGATCATCCTTTCGAATAATTGTTTCCGCATTTCAGAAGCGGGGACTTGTTCCCGCCGGAGGGAGTCCTCGTTCCATGCGGGAGATTTATAAGGACAGGTAATTAAACCTTGTCTTTGGGTTTTGTCCGGGGCGGCGGCCCCGCTGCGATCAGCCCTGACGCTGCTTGTGCTTGGGGTTCTCGCAAATGACCATGACTTTGCCCTTGCGCTTGATGATCTTGCACTTCTCGCACATGGGCTTAACGGAAGGTCTTACTTTCATTTGATTTACCTCCTACTTGCTTCTCCAGGTAATTCTGCCGCGGGTAACATCGTACGGAGACATCTGCACCGTGACCTTGTCACCGGGGAGAATTCTGATAAAGTTCATCCGGAGCTTTCCGGAAATATGCGCCAGTATGATGTGGCCGTTGCCGATATCCACCTGGAACATGGTGTTGGGCAGGGATTCTACTACCGTGCCCTCGAGTTCGATTACATCGTCTTTTGCCAAAGTAACATTCCTCCAAAGTCGGTGTGGCTTATTGCCTCTTAAATATCCTCTGCCATCGTCAGTATCTCCGGTTCGCCGTCTGTGATGGCGATGGTGTTTTCATAGTGGGCGGAGAGCGTTCCGTCCACCGTCACCACAGTCCATTCGTTATCAAGCACTTTCACCTGATAACCGCCGATGTTCACCATCGGCTCGATGGCGATGGTCATACCGGCGACGAGCCTGGGATCCGGTCTGCGGCCAAAACCGCGCTCGTGTCTGTCCACCCGGTAGTTGGGGACCTCGGGTGCTTCGTGCATCTCCC
>JALFOM010000120.1 GCA_022782265.1 Clostridiales bacterium
AGTCTGTGGTACAGTGAATTTAAAGAGGTGATTTTGGTGGCTGAAAACAAACTTGCCGATATGTCAACAGAATTTGCAATTCAAATCCTGAAATTGACTGATGGTATAAAGGGACACTACTCGTTATCCAATCAGCTTGAAAGAAGCGGAACAAGTATTGGTGCGAACATCCGTGAAGCAAAGTATGCGCATAGCCGTCCCGACTTTATTGCTAAGTTACAAATTGCATTAAAGGAATGCTACGAAACAGAATATTGGATTGAAATTGCGCAAAAAGCAGATATCATATCCGCTGATATAGCAAAGAATATTTTGCACGATTGCGGTTCTATACGCAGAATGCTCATATCTTCCATCAACACCGCGAAGGAGAATGGAAAGCAATGACCAATAATCCGGCGTTTTGAAAAACCATCTCATACTTTTATGGGTGTCTGGTATCAACCGCCATTGCACCATACAGGCCGTTTATGCTACACTGAAGGCAGAAACAATCCGGCAAGGCCCTTTGGGAGCGTTATAATGACAGAACCATTCGAGATCATTCATTCCAAGAGAAAAACCGTGAACATTCAGGTCAAGAGCGACGGCCGCGTGGTCGTCCGGGCGCCGCTGCGCATGTCCAATGGAGACGTCCGGCGGCTGGTGGAAGAAAAGGCGGACTGGATCGAAAAGCATCTGGCCCAGATTCGCCGGCAGAGGGACAGCGCGGGACCGGCCTTCACCGCCGGGCAGCTGCGTCAGCTGGCCGAGGCGGCCCGGCAGGACCTCCCCCGCCGGGCGGCCCGGTTTGCCCCTCTGGTGGGCGTGTCCTACGGGCGCATCACCATCCGGGCCCAGAAGAGCCGCTGGGGCTCCTGCTCCACCCTGGGCAACCTGAATTTCAACTGCCTGCTGATGCTCTGCCCTGAGGATGTACGGGACTATGTTGTGGTTCACGAGCTCTGCCACCGGAAGGAAATGAACCACTCTGAGCGCTTCTGGCGGGAGCTTGCCCGGGTACTCCCGGACTATGAGACGCCCCGCAAATGGCTCAAAACCAACGGCAGCGGCCTTATCCGCAGATTGCCCTGAACATACGCCCCCGCTCCTGTTTCCGGTCCGGGGCAAGGGCCGTCGGGGACGCCGGCCCCTACACGGGTTTTTGCGGGAACCAAAGGAGCCGTCGGGGACGCCGGCCCCTGCAAGCTCGCCGGAAGTCTGCCGAAAAGGTCAAAAGTGCCAGGCTCAGGGGGAGACATTCCGGGCGGCCACGCAGGGCCGCCCCTACGATCGCAGCACAAAACATGGTCATAGGGGCGCATCACGATGTGCCCGCAAAAAAACTCCCGTCCGCAGGACGGATTTCATTGAAAAAGCACCCTTTCGGGTGCTTTTTTCTTTGGTCCATGGCTTCAGGCTGCGGTGTTTTTCCTCTCTCAATTGAATGTTTCAGCGGCTAAAAGCCCCTGATGCTTCTTACCGTGCGAACCACCCGGTTCAGCATCTCCCAGGCGGCCCTGCCGGCAGTTCCGCTCACCTGCTGCTGAATCCGGATCGCACCGGCCTCAGGGCGGAAAATATCCAGCAGGAGCAGTAATATATTAAAGGTCACCAGCACAAGAAATATGATCTGCCATTTGGTCTTGCTTCTGCGCTCATAGTGCAGATCCTTCTCCAGATGCCGGGTGTACTTGTTCTCGTTCTCCAAATGTACCGGCTGCTTTTCCCCGTCAATCTCCAGCACCTCGTCCACCGAAGCGCCCAGGGCGTAGATGATCTGACAGAGACTTAAAAAGCCCGGATTTTTGGTGGCCCCGTTGAAAAATCGCTTCACCGTGGTCAAAGGCACCCCGCTGTCCTTTGCAATCTGGCCCAGGCTCTTCCCCTGCTCCTCCTTCATCGCTCTCACTCTTTCCCATATTTGCTCAGGGTCTTCTAACATTGTCCTCTTCCTCCTTTTTCATTTGCAGCCAAATCCGGCCCGAAGCCGGCCAAATACAAATAAAAAGTGGCCCCTTTTTGAAAAAAAGCGGCCCGTTGACAGTCTCTGCGTGTCCGTAGTATGGTTTTGTCGAAAGGAGGAGTGCCTGTGCAGGCAACATAAATCCAGTTGTCGGGCCGCTGCCCTTCCCCGTCTGCGGGAGCTGGCTTCGCCGGAAACTGCCGGACGCGCATCGCAAGCGCGGAAAGGTCAGTCGGAAAATGTTTTTGTTTTACTTGACATGTCCATTCGAAGAATGTTATTATCTCAACAGGAGAGTTTTGTTTTTTGATTTATCTGGTTTCGCGAATTTAAGAGGATGTGGGATATGAACTGCGATAGTATTGAAAACTTTAAGCTGCTGAACAACGAAAACAAACTCATTGTCCTTGCTGCGATAAAAGAAATTGAATCAGGCTGTCAATCTGAGCCTTGTTCGTCTCATTCAGACGAGAATAAGAACGAATAAATTCTTCATCAAGCCCGTTCTCCGCCTGGAGGGCGGGCTTTTCCCTGCTGTCGCTCTTGCCGGTGAGATAGTCCACCGTCACGCCGAAATACTCCGCAATCTTCGCCAGGGTCTCCACCCGGGGCAAAGAGCCCTGCTTCCACTGGGTCACGGAGGCGCTGGCGATCCCCAGCTTCCGGGCTACCCCGTTGGGAGAGCCGCCCTCATCCCTGCACAAGCCGCAGTATCGTTCAAAAAAGTTCATGGTGAAAACTCCTTATCCGTTCTGTCTGCCGGGGTCCCTGACGGGCTCACTGTCCGCCCGAATACGCATTTCCGGGGAAACGCTTTTTATCCGCTTCCCATAGTTTACGGCCTGAACCATGGCTCTCTTTCACAAATCACGGTCCCGGATTTTGTGCATTTGCCCAATTCTCGTAAATATGAGATTTTACTGTTGAAAACCTAAGAATTATGAGATATAATGCAACCAGAGCAAGGGTCTGTGCGCACAGCTTCCCGCTGCGAAACCGGGGCGCAATGGTCGCCCGGCAAGCCCGCAAAAGACCGTGTCGGTTTGTTCCTTCAATTCATTCTAACACCGCTTTTCAGGGCTTGTCAACTCAAAAAACTCACATTTGTGAGATAAGGAAGGAGGAAAGGCCGCATGTCACTGCGAACCCTGCGTCAACACGCGGGCCTGACCCAGAGCGAGCTGGGGAAAAAGCTGAATGTGGATCACGCTGCCGTCAGCAACTGGGAGCGGGGCGTGAACAAGCCCCTGCGGAAATACCACCGGCTCCTTGCCCTGGCGCTGGACGTTTCCGAGGAAGAGTTAAGGAGGGCGTTGGAATGAAGAAAAATCTGCGCGCGGGCCGCTGCGGCCTGCCGGAAAGGGGGCAGGGGCGCTCATGATGGGAGATCACCCGGATATCCGCGCCGCCCTGCGCAGCGGCTATCCCGGCTATGCAAGGCAATGCCTGTGCCCCCGCTGCGGCTATGACATGGGCGAGAGAAGCTTCGGCGTGGAGGGAGAATATATCTGCCTCCAGTGCTTCACCGAATGGGTGACGGACTACTTAAACACCAACCCGGAGGAGATCGCCGAGGCCCTCTTTGTCCCCGTCAGCTATCTGGGCTGAGCATGGAGGGCGCAGTCATGCCCACGAAGGAGGAAATGGAACGGCGGGCCAACGCCGCGCCGGGAAGGCTCAACGAGACCGACGGGATTCAATGCCCTGTCTGCGGCAACAAAGGCGCAGTTTACCGGCTGGATGAGGCGGGCTGCCTGTACGCCGCGGAGTGCGAATGCATGGCCAGGCGCAGAAGTCTGCAGTTGCTGCGCCGCTCCGGGCTGGAGGGGCTGGTGAAGGAGAGCAGCTTCAGCAATTTTCAGACGCCGGACGCCTTTACCCGGCGGGCCAGGGAGGCGGCCTTAAACTATATAAAGCAGAGTGAAGGCGGCTGGTTTTTCATCTCCGGCCGCCCGGGCTGCGGCAAGACCCATCTCTGCACCGCCATATGCCGCCGGTTTTTGCTGCAGAACGTGCCGGTCCGCTACCTGCTGTGGCGGGAGGACGGGCCCAGGCTGAAGGCCATGGTCAACAACGACCCGGCAGGCTACGCCGCCGAAATGGAGGAGCTTTGCAATGTGCCGGTGCTGTATATTGACGACTTTCTCAAAGGAAAGGTCACGGACGCGGATCTGAATCTGGCCTTTGCCCTCATCAACGCCCGCTACAACCGCCGCCGGAGCCGCACCCTGATCTCCTCCCAGCGGAGCCTGGAGAAAATATGGGCGCTGGACGAGGCCACCGGCAGCCGTATCTCCCAGCGGGCGGAGGGCTTCATTCTGTGCGCCCCCGCCGGGGCGATCAACTGGCGGTGCAGAACCGCCGCGGGAAAGGAGAAACGATGAGACGGATTGATCTGACCGGCCAAAAATTCGGCAAGCTGACGGTGCTCGGGCTCAGCGACAGGCAGAACGCCTCCGGGGCACGGCTGTGGAAATGCCGCTGTGCCTGCGGGAACATCACCTACGCCGCTTCCAACAAGCTGCTGGCCGGTAAAAAACTGTCCTGCGGCTGCTACGCCGAGAAAAAGCGGCCCCCGCCTGGCACAAAGTACTTGCCGAAAACCGACTGCGTGAGCTACCGGGAGGGCATGAAGAAGGGCTGCACAGCGCTGACGGAAAGGCTCTGCGTCACCAGAGGCCAGTGCAAATTTTACAGAAGCAGATTTGAAGCGTAGGAGGACGGTTTTGTGGTGCGCCTTTTTCAAGCCTCCCCCTGGAGGGGGAGGTGCCGAACGAAGTGAGGCGGTAGGGGGGCTGGGCGGAAGCCGATATTGCGGTGGTACGCCCATGAGCCTCCCGGGCCGCCTTTTTCAAGCCTCCCCCTGGAGGGGGAGGTGCTGAGCATAGCGAAGCGGTAGGGGGGCTGGGCGGCCCTTTATTTTACCGATTCAAAGCCCAGCGTAAGCGGGTTTGAATCGGAGAGGAAGAAGGAACCGA
>JALFOM010000015.1 GCA_022782265.1 Clostridiales bacterium
GGCGCCAGTAGTCGATCAGGGTGTTCTTCAGCACCATGCCCTTGGGCAGGTAGAAGGGGAAACCGGGGGCCTCGTCCCGGAAGGCAAACAGGCCCAGCTCCTTGCCCAGCTTGCGGTGGTCGCGGCGCTTGGCCTCCTCAATGCGCTCCAGATAGGCGTCCAGCTCTTCCTTCTTGGGGAAGGCGATGCCGTAGATGCGCTGGAGGGTCTGACGGTTGGAGTCGCCGCGCCAGTAGGCGGCGTTGCAGGTGGTCAGCTTGATGCCGTTGCCCTTAATGCGGCCGGTGGAGTCCAGGTGGGGGCCGGCGCACAGGTCGGTGAACTCGCCCTGCTTGTAGAAGGAGATGGTGGCGTCCTCGGGCAGGTCGTTGATCAGCTCTACCTTGTAGGGTTCGCCTTTCTCCTCCATGAACTTGATGGCCTCTTCCCGGGGCAGCTCAAAGCGCTCCAGCTTGATCTTTTCCTTGCAGATCTTGCGCATCTCCGCTTCCAGCTTCTCCAGAATCTCCGGGGTGATGGCGAAGGGGGCGTCGAAATCGTAATAGAAGCCGTTTTCGATGGCCGGGCCGATGGCCAGCTTTACCTCGGGGTACAGGCGCTTCATGGCCTGGGCCAGAATGTGGCTGGTGGTGTGGCGGTAGGTGTTTTTATACTCGGGATTTTCAAAGGTATACAGATTTTTTTCGTCCATAATTGTTTCTCCTTTTCGAAAAAATGAAAGGCACCCCGGGCTTATCGCCAAGGGTGCCTGAATTGCACGGTTCCACCTTGAATTTTCACTCATTGGGCGCTTAACGGGCGCCAGGCGGGAAAACTTACTGCATTTTTCGGTCTCCCGGCTCGGGAGCGGTGGCGGCGGCGCATATCCGGGGCAGCTTACAGCCGGGGCTGCCCTCTCTGAACGTGTTCTGCGCCTGCGTTCTCCTTCAAAGCCTTTCACAGTGGATTATATTAGCATTTCTTTTCCGCTCTGTCAAACAGTTTTTTCTCACTGCTTTGCGATCTTGCGCTGGACGAGCTTCACCAGTTCCACAACGGGGATGACCATTGCGCCGATGACGATGGCTATGACATACTCAAAGAAGCTGACACTGGTAAAGCCGAAGGCGTTGGCCAGGAAGGGGATCTCGCATACGGCGGTGGTAGCAATGAGAGAGCCGATGGCCGCAACGATGAGGATCTTGTTCTGTCCTTCCAGCCTGAAAATGCTGCTCCGCTGGGAGCGCATGTTGAAGCTGTGGAAGATCTCTGCCATGGACATGGTCAGGAAGGCCATGGTGGTGCCGTCGGCGCTGTTGACCACAGCCCAGGTGCCCGCTTCGATAAAGTGGCCGATAAAGTAGGAGGCCAGCACCAGAGCGGAGACCAGCAGGCCCTGATACACCACGTCAACCGCCATGCCGCCGGCAAAGATACCGGCCTTGGCGTCGCGGGGCTTGCGGTCCATGATGTCCCGCTCTGCCCGCTCCATGCCCAGGGCCAGAGCCGGGAAGCAGTCCGTGACCAGGTTGATCCACAGCAGATGGACAGGCTTCAGAATGGTAAAGCCCATGAGGGTTGCGGCAAAGATGCTGATGACCTCGCTCATGTTGGAGCTGAGCAGGAACTGAATGGCCTTGCGGATATTGTCGTAGATCCGGCGGCCTTCCTCCACAGCGCCCACGATGGTGGCAAAGTTGTCGTCCGCCAGCACCATGTCCGCCACGTTCTTGGTGACGTCGGTGCCGGTGATGCCCATGCCCACGCCGATGTCGGCGGACTTGATGGAGGGGGCATCGTTCACGCCGTCGCCGGTCATGGCGGTGACACAGCCGCCCTTGCGCCAGGCGTTGACGATGCGGGTCTTGTGCTCCGGCTGCACCCGGGCGTAAACGCTGATGTTCTGGTACTCTTTTTCAAACTCCTCGTCGCTCATCATGTCCAGCTGAGCGCCGGTGATGGCACGGGCGCCGTCGGACAGAATACCCAGCTCCTTAGCGATGGCCACGGCGGTGTCCACATGGTCGCCGGTGATCATGATGGGGCGGATGCCGGCCCGGCGGCACTCGGCAATGGCGTCCCGCACCTCGGGGCGCACCGGGTCGATCATGCCGCAGAGGCCGGTGAAGCAGAGCTGCTGCTCCAGGTATTCAGGCTCAAAATTCGCGGGCTTTTCCGGCCAGGCTCTCTCGGCGCAGGCCAGCACGCGCAGGGCCCGGTCGGCCATGGCCTTGTTGGCGGCCACGATCTGGGCGCGGTACTCCTCCGTCATGGGGACGGCCTTGCCGTCTTTCAGATAGTAGGCGCATTTTCCGATGATGACGTCGGGCGCGCCCTTGGTATACTGGATGCAGCCGCTCTGGCTCAGATGCACGGTGGACATCATTTTGCGGCCGGAGTCAAAGGGGGCCTCGCCGCAGCGGAGGAATTTGGCCTTCAGGCTGGGTTTATCCAGGCCCAGCTTGTTGGCCCAGACCACAAGAGCGGCCTCGGTGGGTTCGCCGGTCACATTGCCCTCCGGGTCGATCTCCGCGTCGCAGCAGAGGGCCATGGCGGCGGCGATGCGCTTTTCATCCTCGCCGAAGAAATCCACCACGGTCATCTTGTTCTGGGTCAGGGTGCCGGTTTTATCCGAGCAGATGATCTGGGCGCAGCCCAGGGTCTCCACCGCGGTGAGACGGCGGATAATGGCGTTTCGCCTGGACATGTTGGTGACGCCGATGCTCAGCACCACCGTGACCACGGCGGCAAGGCCCTCGGGTATGGCCGCCACGGCCAGGGACACGGCCACCATGAAGGAATCCAGTACCAGCTCAAAGTCCAGGCCGCCGGCGCGCAGAAGCTGGACGCCGAAAACCACAAGGCAGATGCCCAGCACCAGCCAGGTGAGCACTCTGGACAGCTGGCTCAGCTTGATCTGCAGAGGGGTCTGGCCCTCCTCAGCCTGGGCCAGAGCGCCGGCGATCTTGCCCATCTCGGTGTCCATGCCGGTGGCGGTGATGACGGCGGTGCCGCGGCCATAGACCACGGTGCTGCCCATGTAGACCATGTTCTTCCGGTCGCCCAGGGGGACGTCCTTCTCCCCTTCAGCCAGATTGATGATATCAATAAACTTGGTGACGGGCACAGACTCGCCGGTGAGGGCGGCCTCCTCGATCTTCAGGCTGGCGCTCTGCAGCAGGCGTCCGTCTGCGGGGACAGCGTCGCCGGCCTCCAGCAGCACCACGTCGCCCACCACAAGCTCCTCGCTGCGGACGATGCAGATCTTGCCGTCCCGCAGGACCTTGGAGGTGGCGGCGGACATCTCCTGCAAAGCCTCGATGGCCTTTTCCGCCTTGTTCTCCTGATATACGCCCAGGACGGCGTTGACGATGACCACAGCCAGGATAATGATCACGTCGGCAAAGCTCTCGTTCTCCACCACAGCCAGCACGCCGCTGATCAGCGCGGCCACCAGGAGGATGATAATCATGGGGTCTGCCATCTGTTCCAGGAAACGCCGGAGCAGAGATTTGCCCGGCGCGTCCGCCAGCCGGTTTTTGCCGTTTGCCTCCAGGCGGCGGGCCGCCTCTTCAGCACTCAGGCCCTCGGCGGTGGTGGACAGCTCGTTTAATGTGGCTTCTGTTTCTTCGCAATAGTACCGCATGTGATTGCTCCTTTCCAAAATTGGGGTGATGCAAATGCGCTGTATCAGTCAAATAAAAAAGACTTTTACAGCAGTATAACTGTAAAAGTCTTGCTCAATACATCTGTACCCGGCGCGCCGAACTCAAAAATGAGTTGGGATGGCGACGCGCCAACGCCTTGCGGCGCAAGCTACTCCCTTTTCGTAGAAGACAGTATATCCCTGCCTTTTCTCAAAGTCAAGAAAAAACTGCCAAGTTCACATTTTGTTTACGGTTCCGCGTGGGGCAGGTTCCAGCGGAACTTGGTGGCCAGGATCCGCAGCGTCACGATGAAGGCAATGGCGATGAGCGCGCCCACGGTCTTATTCAGGCCCAGGCGAAGAAAGCCGTAGTACAGCAGGCCCCCGGCCACGGAGGCGATGGCGTAAATGCGCTTATACAGCACCTTGGGCATGGCGTTGGTCAGCATATCCCGGATCATGCCGCCGCCCACGCCGGTGGTCATGCCCATCAGGATGATGAGGACGGGATTGGCAAGGCCGTATTTGCCGATGGTGATGTCCATGCCCACAATGGTGAAGGAGGCAAGGCCCAACGCGTCAAAGATATTGTTCACCGCGTCAAGCCGCTCTTTGTGGGCCCGGTAGCTTGCTCCCCTGACGCAGGCGTCCACAAACACCACCAGGGAGAAGAAGGTCACCATGCCGATGTAGACAAAGCTGGCGAACATTCTTGGCGGGAACTCGCCCAGAAGGATATCCCGCATGATGCCGCCGCCCAGGGCGGTGATCATGGCCAGAAACAGTACGCCGAAGGCGTCCGCCCGCCGTTCTATGCCCACCATGGTCCCGGTGATGGCGGCAGAGGCCACGCCGATGTATTCAAGGATTACGACGGTTATTTCCATATCACACGTTGAAGCGGAACAGGGTCACGTCCCCGTCCTGCATGACGTAGTCCTTGCCCTCGCTGCGGACAAGGCCCTTTTCCTTGGCGGCGTTCATGCTTCCGCAGCTCTTCAGATCCTCAAAGGCCACGATCTCGGCCCGGATAAAGCCCCGCTCAAAGTCGCTGTGGATCTTGCCCGCCGCCTGGGGGGCCTTGGTGCCCCGGCGGATGGTCCAGGCCCGGCACTCGTCAGAGCCGCAGGTCAGGAAAGAGATCAGGCCCAGCAGCGCATAGGAGCATTTGATCATCCGGTCAAGGCCGGATTCCTCCAGGCCCAGCTCTTCCAGGAACATCAGCTTGTCCTCCGGCTCCAGCTCTGCCATCTCCTCCTCCACCTTGGCGCAGATGGGCAGCACCTGGGCGTTCTCGGCGGCGGCAATGGCAGCCACAGTCTGGAAATAGGGGTTGTCCTGATAATTTGCCACGCCGTCCTCGTCCATGTTGGCGGCGTAGATGATGGGCTTGATGGTCAGCAGGTCGCTTGAAGCGATCAGCTCCGCGTCATCCGGATCACAGTCAAAGCTTCTGGCGCTCTTGCCATCGTTCAGATGCTCCAGCAGCGCTTTGAAAACATCCGCCTCGTGCTGGAACTTTTTGTCGCCCTTGGCGGCCTTGGTGGCTTTCTCGATGCGGCGCTCCACCATCTCCATATCGGCCATAATCAGCTCCAGGTCGATGATCTCAATGTCCCGCTTCGGGCCGGTGCTGCCCTCCACATGGATGACGTTTTCATCGTCAAAGCAGCGCACCACATGGATAATGGCGTCGGTGGCGCGGATGTTGCCCAAAAACTTGTTGCCCAGGCCCTCACCCCTGGAGGCGCCCTTTACCAGGCCTGCGATATCCACAAACTCGATGACGGCGGGGGTGAATTTCTTGGGCTGGTACAGCTCGGCCAGATAGTCCAGCCGCTTGTCCGGCACGGTCACCATGCCCACGTTGGGCTCGATGGTGCAGAAGGGGAAGTTTGCGGACGCCGCGCCCGCGTTGGTGATGGCGTTAAACAGAGTGGATTTGCCCACGTTGGGCAGTCCGACAATACCTAATTTCATATATCTTCATTCTCCTTTGGTTTTTCCCCGTGGAGCGTCCCTTTTTGTCGCGATGCGAGGAGAACGCCCCATAACATGCCGATTATAACAGATGCTTTTCTATTTCTCAATAGTTTTGATATCGCGATTGACTCCATTCCGTGTAAAAAGCTCTCGAGTTTCGTTGACTTTGATAACGAAATTATCTATAATTT
>JALFOM010000017.1 GCA_022782265.1 Clostridiales bacterium
CTGGATACATCAAATAAAGAGACAATATAACCGAACTTATGTTTTGTATCAAGCATAGGTCTATTAAAGTTACCCTTTTTTCTGAAATTCATATCAAAATCTTTTCAAAATATAACTTGACATATCACCAGATTGCTTTCCGCGCTCTTTTTGGGCGCTGCCTTTTTGTGTTCCGTCTTGGGCTGGCTTTTCAGCTGCTCCATGACGGACTTTTTCTTTTCCCGGTCCTCACGATGGGCGGCGGCAGCCAAATCCATGAGGGAGATCGGCTGACCGCTGCGGGTCTGCTGTTCCAGCTGGGCCACCGTCGGCTCCTTGGCACCATTGTTGATGATACCGTCGATCATGCCATAGTCATCCTCCACAGCCATTTCTGCATTTTTCAGCGGATTGTCCGGCAGGAATCCGGGAATCTGCTCAAAGCCGAAGCTGTCGCAGTAATGACAGGATACCTTGCCATCCCGCTTGATGGCAACGATGTCGCTGACGCTCATGGACGGGTGACGGTAGTCAACAGGATGCTCGTTGTTGAAGCGGTAAAAGAGCTGCTCGGCGGTATCGCCTTTCAAATCAATGGGCAGCAGCGGAGCGGTGTAGACCAGCTCATAGTTGTCCCGCTGCACCGTCTGTCCGATGGACTGGAGCCATTCCAGGCCCTCGTAGCGGATGTCCCGCAGCTCGTCAGTGTGCTTTACCTGATAAATGGCAAAGCAGTCCCCCTTGTGAGAGAGAAACGCCTGCTCCCGTTCCTCCTGGTGGGCCATGCGGTCCTTGACCAGCTTATCAAACTCTGGGCTTTCCTCCCATTCCTCGCGGGATACGGCAAAGATGCCATCATGGGCGTCCAGGTCGGCGGTATCAAAGGCCATTTCCGGGTTTTCGCTCTCCTGGATGATGTAAACGGTCAGGTCTCGCTCCATCAGCTCATAGGCTCTCTCTTTGGAGAGGGGCAGTAAATCGCTGTCCAGGTAGCCACATTTCTCCAGTTTATCCTGTGTCAGCACCGGGTCCGGCATAGGATACTCGTCCAACGCCTGCTCCTGAGCATCTGGCAGCTGGGTGGCGGCAGCTTCTGCGGTCTGCTGGTAGGCGGCCTCCTGCAAAGGCTCAATCATGGACAGCGAGGCATACTTGATGGATTTGCTGCCCATGCCCAGGTCCCCGCAGATGTGACTGATAGCTTCAGAACGCCCCATATTCGCTCCATCCAGCTGGCCGCCGTCCAGCTGCTTCATGGTTGCCATATCGTAAAGCGTGTAGTCCCAGCCAGTGTCGCAGGGCTGAACATGAAGATATGTGGTATCGTCCAGCACCAGCAGGGCCTCCCGATACTCGGCGCTGGGCTGGGTGCTTTCAATATCGAAGGATACCGGAAATTCCTTATCGGAGTTCCAGTCAGTATCCACGCCCATCGCCATCGCTTCATCGGCCATCTTCACAAGGTTAGGATCGGTTTCCGGCTCGTCGAGCTGTTCCGGTTCAAGCACCGGCACAAGCTGATCCAGTCGTTCCATAAGCTCGGCAGCTTTTTGGGTGGTTTCACCCGGTTCGTCCTCGTTCACGATATTCTGGAGCCATTCGTGTACACCGCTGGCATCTCCGCTTCGGAGTGTGGCAGTCAGTTCATGCAGTGCGTCCTCACGGCTATCTGCATTGTTCCGATATTCATAAGGGTCATAATCGAAAGTGAACTGGTCGATGTCTGCTGCCAGCTGCTCGATAGGGTCCTGCTCCGGTTCCGGGGCAGCGGTCAGGTCAATGCCGCGCTCCTTGCAGATTTCCTTGTAATTGCGCTCGATGTCGTTAATCAGCTCGCAGGAAGTCTTGTTAATGGTCTCCAGGCTGGCCCGCAGCTCCTTCAGCTCCTTGTCCTTGGACCAGGAAGCGATGTAGCCGAAGCTGTTTTCGCCGGTCTGGATACCGAAATACTGGCAGACCGCATAGGAAATGCTCTCGGCCTCTACTTCCTCGGTGTTGCGGTTCTTGACGGCCTGTTTCACCGCCGTCAGATCTTCCTCCACCTCCAGCCGCCACTCAAACTGATTCTCGTCCACATAGCGCCAGCCTTCCTCGGCGGCGGCCTGTTCCGCCTCCGCTTCGGTGGCGAAGTCCAGGCGATAATCGTGCTTGACACCGCCCTCACTCACCATCACGATCTTCCAGGTCGGCTCCCCCTCATACTTTTTGGGGTCGTGGAGCTTGCTGTGTGCGGTCTCATGGACAGCGGCGGAAATGGTCTGTACCTCGCTCATGCCTTCCCGGAGGGCGATCCGCTGCTGCTCGGAGGAAAAATAACCGTCCATGTTCTCAGTCATTGGCTCAAACTCGATGGGGACCGGAGCGGAGCGCCGCACCGCCTCCAGGAACGCCTCATAGTGCGGCACCGTCCCGGACAGGCTGGAGGCCAGCTCCGGCAGAGGCTTTCCGTCCGTCTGCGAAACATCAAACACCTTCACCGGGCGGAACATGGGGATTTCGATTTCCTTTTCCTCCATGACGGCCTTGCCATCTGCGTCCAGGATGGGGGCATGGGTGTCCGGGTCGCGCTTCATTTCCTCGATCTTCTTTTTGTAGGGCGTAGGGGCGATGATGGTAATGCCATGCTCACCCTTTTTCACATGGCGTTCAAACTGGTTTTTCCACTTGTTGAAC
>JALFOM010000035.1 GCA_022782265.1 Clostridiales bacterium
TTTGCGCTGTAGGGCGATCGGCTCGGCCTTGGAAGTTTTGAATGTCACGAAGTCGTTTCCGGTGGGGACAGCCAAAATTGCGGCAATAATCTCATCCATACGCGCCAGATCGTTGCTCAGACCGCGCATCAGGAAGTCCACATCAACGGTGGCACGGCTCTCAAAGTTGGTCAGGGTGTAAATGAAAAGGCCGCCCTTCAGCACAAAATTCTCAGCATATTTTGAAGCTGCCAGCCTGCGCAGGAACTCTTCCTGAAAGAAAAGCTGCAGACACCGCTGATAGCTGATACCGGAGGCCTTTGCCTTGTTTTTCAGTTTTGCAAGAACAGAAGCGGCAAGATCAGACATGGTACATCTCCTTATTCATTTTCCGGGACAGGGATATAGACCATCTTCAACGGAATCATCTTGCGGTACTTGTCTCCGAGCTGGTCATAATACTTCAGAATCAAATCAACCAACTCCGTACCGTTAATGCCGCGAATGATAGGAGTATTCTCCAAATACTTCTTCGCATTCTTTGTGTAATTGGACAGGGTAACAAAAAGGCCGTAATCCCCTTCGCGCATAGCCCCCTTGAGGGATTGAATAGTCGTTTCTTTAATGTCGCTGTCCTGACTCTTTACCTGTACGAGTATACGAGGTGGGAGTTCGTCCTTATATGCGGTAATATCTATGCCGCTGTCGCCGCCCTGTGGAGAAACCATGCAACGATAGCCCATTGCGCGGAGCAAATCTGCCACAAATTCTTCGAGCGCATAACCTTTCAGCTTTTTGCTTAACTCTTTCAGAATGAAATCTCTTGTGGATTCGATGATGTCCTCGGCAGTCGCAGCGACTGTTTCGTCAGGTTCATTCATGGCCGCGGCAGGCTTGAACCCTTTATCCAAAGCCTGCAAATATTCGTCGGCATAATTCTTTATCAAAAAGAAAGACATGGCCGAGCCGAGTTCATATAAGGCTCCCTGAGAGAACGCTGTTCGGGGAAGGTGTTTCAGCCACTTAACCTTCCTTTGCTGTACATACAAATCCGCTGTCGGATTATAAATAAAATCACTCTCAACGAGTCCGATGTTTATCTTTCTGTCTGACTTGGAAGGAAAAACAACATAATCGCCGGCCTTCATTTCGTGCACGAAACGATACAGCATACCGGCACTGGTAGCAACTGCACCTTTTTTGCCATTGGGATATGATGCGATATAGTGGTTTTTATATGCCTCACGAGTGGGCTCCAGTTTACTGCAATCTCCAAACTCTTTCCAGCCGATTGCAATAATATTATCGTGCAGAAACAGGGCCTCATCTGTTGTGTGAATCCCCCAAATTCTGATTTCTTCATTTGCCATTACAGCCACACTCCTATCAACTCTTTTGCAGTCTTCTTTACTCGCAATGGTTCAGCGTATTCCAGAAGCTTGGGGATGTTTTTGCCGGGATCATTGATGTAGTTCTGAATCGCTTTATTAAAAATTTCTTTGTCCATTTTATTGCGATAACGCAGACAGTCACAAATGACCCGGTCTTTGTCGTAGATACGGATGTCATGCCCATCCATTTCTCCGTGAGTCAGGCCCAGTTCCAAGATGGAAGGCTCTATATAGTAAGGTTTTATAAACGGATAATCAATTTTGAAGCGAGATTTGCCGGAATCCTTGCTGACAGCCAGATGCCAATTACCAGGTGTCCGGTCGCTGTATTCATAATAGCGCAAAGCGGTATTCATGCAGAGAACAGCATCCGGGAAAAGGCATTTTATGATGCCAACTTCGCTGAAATCGTCCGGGTTGACCCACCGATAATAACCATAGCGTAGCTTCTCTACATAGCCTTCCTGAATGAGCTGTTGTACCTTGCGATAGAGAATGTTTTCTTCCTCCAGCTGTTTTGTACGCATCATCCCACCGTATCGCGCAAATATATTCTTGTAATCTTCTACACCAGTCATGCGTGCAGTACCTTTCTGACTTTCCACCATTTTAGCCATTGAAGCGGATAAAGTAATGTCAAACTATTATAACCCGTTTTGTTCATACCGTCAACATGACTTTTTTACACAATATTATTTTGAGCGGACAAAGTTATGCAAAATGCAGATGATTCGAAAAGTGGGATCAAGCCGCAGAGCATAATTAAGGCTCCCCTATCAGGTATACTTCAACTGGACGTAATGGGGCAAATGCGTTTCACGGTGAAACGCATTCCCTTGGGGGATTGGGGGAACTGTGTTTCACCGTGATTTTCAGGCTGATTTGCTTGCGAGCAGAAAAATGGATTTTAGCGCTGAGAACGGTGCCAGGGGCAGCATTATAAATTCCAGCGCGGAGACATCATTTTCTTCGACTGGGAAAACGACGTCCTTGCCGATCATGTGGATATCATAAAGCGCTGTGAAAACGGCGTCGCACTCACTATCGAAAGCATCTCCTTCCGGAAAAAACTTACATATTTGGAGGTATGGTGATACCTGGAAGCGGTGTGCCTTTAAATTAATTCCATAGAATGTATTCAGGTTATTTTTCTAAAATTAACCCGGGTATGTTCGGAATGTTATTTGCATGAGCAATCCGTCGGAACTCTTATGGTCTGACAGTCAGCATGGAGGCAGACCATGGGAACGATCCGCGCTATCGCTTCATTGCTATCCCGGTCTGGGATGAGAATGAAGTGAGTAATTTTGAGTATGAGCACCCGGACCGGTACACCACAGAGAAGCTCCGGGACATCAAAACCACCATCGACAGCGCGGATTTTGAATGTCTGTTCATTCAGCATGGCATAGAAAAAGAGGGGCTTGCATTCCCCTCTGACAGCTTGAATTATTATAATGTCGTGCTGCCGGACGGAGAGCCGGACAACATCGTGTTCGTGAACGACGTGGCCTGGGGCGGCGGCGACAGCCTGAGAATGCCCATTGCTTATGTGTATGGCCATGATGTGTACATCCACGACTGGATTTTCGACCGCCGCGAAAAGAGCTGTACCAAACCCCGTGTGGTGGCGAAGATCCTGCAGTATAAGATAAAGATGGTGTGCATTGAGGCCAACAACGGCGGTGATGAGTACAGCGACGATGTATACCGCATTCTCCGGGAGCAGTACCAGTACAGCATCAACATGAGCCATAAGAAGGCACCGACCAACATGGCTAAGCTTACCCGCATCGAGCAACACGCACCGACGCTCCGGAGCTTCTACTTCCGGGACGACAAGTGCCGGGACGATGATTATCGGAAAGCTATGAACGAGATGACCAGCTTCAGCTTCACCGTGAAAAACGTCCACGATGACGCCGCGGACTCCATGACCATGCTGGCAGATTACTTGGCAAACGGGATTAAAACGGTAAGTGTCGGGAAAAGGCCATTTTGACATACAGAACCGCTGGAAAAATCAGCGGTTCCGTATTTGCTATGGCTGTTGTAGCACATCTTGGGGGGGGCGATGAGACCAGACCGATAGTTTGACGCTCATATATTCTTGTGCAGAGCGCATCACTACTATTTAGTGGTCAGCTTTTGACAATAACAGAGATGCCGTTTGGTATTACGGTCATGCTCTTTTTTTCCCAGTGTTTCGCCATATTGATTGCCTCGTCGAGTGAACTGGCGTAACACATCTTCATGTCCTCAATGATATTCTTCATTTCAGGCCGTGATACAAAAATAACCGTGTGGTGAATAAGTATACGGGCAAGGATCTGGCTCTCCCACTGGTCAGGCAGCGTTTTGTCCTGATGAGTCGCCATAAACTGTGCATAGAGTTCGTCAGCGCTTCTGCAGTCTTTGAGAGAACGATAGAAGCCCTCGCCGCCGTGTCCATCGGCACACTCGGCGCAGATGATAATTACACCGCCCTCGTTGCAGCTTGCTTCTGCCGCAGTCATACTCTTGACGCACTGATAAAGATTCTGATCCAACGGTGCTCCACCGTTGGATGTGATCACAATGTCCGCCCATTGCGGCTTGACCTGACAATAGCCAAGAAGAAAATCGCAGCCTTTCCTATGCGCAGTCTCATAGTTTCCGGCAAATGCCGCAACGGTTTTCTTCTCCTCGTCTATGACAACATTGACGATATATGCAAGCCTTGCCAGTTTGGCCGCGGCAATCATATCAGTATGAATCGGGTTGCCGTCAAGTATACCGGCGCGGGAGAACTCACTGTCTATAAACTTTGAGCAATGGTTACCTAAAACGGTAACCTGGTCAGATATGCCGGGTAGCACACTTTTGCGGCCGCCGGAAAAGCCTGCGAAAAAATGGGGCTCAATAAACCCCTCAGAGATCAGTAGATCGGTTTCCGCGGCAAGGCGATCAATGACGCAGGGTGCGCCGGAGGGAAGGATGCCAATCTGTACATTCGAGGACTTGTCCCTGCAGTCATGTACTACTATTCTGCATTCGTCCATAATCTCCTGTCCAAGCTTCGCTACCAGCTCTGCTGTGGAAGTCGGCCGATGGAAGCCGGTTGCCACAAGTAGCGTCACATCAATATCGGGGTTTCCCTCCCGAAGCTCGCGCAGCATGTTGGGAATAATGTCGCGGCTCGGCACCGGGCGGGTATGATCCGAGATGATGATAACACAATTTTGCTTGCCCTTCGCCAGCTCTGAGAGCCGTGGGCTGTCAATCGGGCATTCCATTGCCGCACGCACGATGTCACTGCCGCTGCCATTGGCCTTCAAATCGCCAATGGAGCTTGTCAGTACTGCAGCATTCTTTTCGTCAAAGTCTATCCGTGTGTTTCCGTAAGGAATGTGTACCATGGACGCAACCTCACAATCTGTCAATCATCATCTCGCACACCTCATCCATATCCCCTACCAGGCCGTAGTCACAGTAGTTGAAGATGGGCGCGTCCGGGTCGGAATTGACGGCGATGACCAAGTCAGAATCGGTAAAGCCGGTGACGTGGTTGATGGCGCCGGAGATACCGAAGGCCAGATAGACCCTGGGCTTTACCACCACGCCGGACTGACCCACCACCAGCTTGTAGGGCAGCAGTCCCCGGTCAAACACCGGCCGGGAACAGGCCAGCTTGCCCCCCAGCTTCTCCGCCAGGGCCCGATACCGGGGCAAAGCGTCTGCCCCTTTCAGGCCGTTGCCCACGCAGACGATCACCTCCGCGTCCGCAATGTTCAGACTCTCGTCCGTCTCCTCCGCAAGGAAGCTTAACACGCGGGTGCGGATCTTCTCCACCGGGAAGTCCACCGTCTCCTCAATGACCTGGCACGCACGCTTCCCTGTGGGGGCGTATTTGAAGGTGCCCGGCCGGATGGTGCCCACCTGGGGCCGCATCACCGGCACCGTGATCACCGCCATCATCTTGCCGCCCACTGCCGGTTCCACAAACTCAATGTCCCCGGTCTTGGGGTCGTACACCAGCTCGGTAGCGTCACTGGTGCAGCCGGTGGGCAGACGGCAGGCAAAGCGGGGCGCAAAGTCCCGTCCGAAGATGGTGCCGCCCACCATCACGGCAGAGGGCGCGTACTTCCGGCACAGCACGGTGAACAGATTGGCATAGGCATCCACGTTCAGATATTCATAGCCCGTTCCACTGACCCGGATCAACTTCTCCACGCCGCAGTCCTGCACCCTGTCCAGCTCTGCAGCCGGGATCTCGCCCACGATCACCGCCGCCAGCTTCTCCCCCGCCGCGTCGCAGAGCTTCCGCGTCTCACAGCACAGCTCAAGGGACACCGGCTCAACGGTCTTTCCGTCGTGCTGGATGAAAACCCACATATCCCTGTATTCACTCTTGTTTTTCATTACAGCACCTCCCGAATCAGTCCGGCAAGCTTCTCCACGCTCTTATCCAAGCTGCCCTCGTCGATCATCATGCCCTTACTGCCCGCCTCCGGCGGATAGGTACGGGGCACCTTGGTGGGAGAGCCCGGGTCGCCAATCTGCGCCAGGTCCAGGCCGGGGATAGTCTGGGAATTATACCGCACAATCTCCGCCGTCCGGCTGGCCTTCCAGCGTTTCAGATTGGGGATGCGGGGGTGGTAGTTGGTCTTTTCCACGGTGAGCAGGCAGGGCAGCTGGGCCTGGGCCGTCTCCACGCCCTTTTCCAGCTCCCGTCGGGCGGTGATGGTCATTTCTGTCTCATTCAGGGAGAGGATCTCCTCCGTGCAGCTGAGCTGGGAGGCGTCAAAGCGCTCCGCCAGCTGGGAGGCCATCTGGCCGGTAGCCCCGTCCAGTGACTCCTTGCCGCAGAAGATCAGATCAAAGCTGCCCAGCAGCTTTGCCGCCGAGGCAATCACATAGCTGGTGGCCAGCGTGTCCGCGTTGGCAAAGGCCCGGTCACTGAGCAGCACCGCTTTGTCCGTCCCGGCGGCCAGGCACTCCCGCAGGGCCTCCTCTGCCTGGTCCGGCCCCATGGTGATGCAGGTCACCAAGCCGCCGTACCGCTCCTTCATCTGCACCGCCGCCTCCAGGGCATTGGCGTCCAGGGGATTCAGAATGGCGGGTACACCCTTGCGGATCAGACTGCCGGTGACCGGGTCGATCTTCACCAGGTTCACATCCGGCACCTGTTTGACGCATACCAGAATATTCAGCATGTCCCTACCTCCTTAACCACAGACCTTGCCGGGATTCAGGATCCCGTCCGGGTCAAAGGCTTTCTTGATGGCGCCCATCAGGCCGTAGGCCGTCTCGCCAACGGATTCCCGCAGGTACGCCTTCTTCGCGTGTCCGATGGAGTGTTCGCCGGAGACCTGGCCCTCAAACTCCGTGCACTTGGCGTAGCACTTGTCCATAATGGCCTTGACCCGGCGCCTGAACTCCACCTCGTCCATGTCGTTGGCACAGCAGTAGATATGCAGGTTGCCATCCCCGGCATGGCCGAAAGAGCGCAGGCGGACGCCGTATTCCTCCGCCACATCGTGGCTGTACACCAAAAATTCAGCGATCCGGTCCACCGGTACCACCACGTCCATCTCGTCCAGAAGCCTGGTTTCCGCCTCGATGACGGTGAGGAAGGCGCTGCGGGCAGCCCATACATCTTTTTTCAGGCCGTCTGTCCAGACCACCAGCACGTCATAGGCCCCGGTCTGCTCTGCCACCTGGCCCAG